>CBFHTA010000001.1:0-8622 GCA_965658655.1 Candidatus Babelota bacterium
CCACCTTTCTCCCCGAAGGGACGTATGCAGTATTAACCTCGATTTCTCGAGGGTATCCTTCACTTTAGGGTAGGTTCTCACGTGTTACTCACCCGTCCGCCGCTGTACTCGTTCCCGAAGGAACTTTCTCGCTCGACTTGCATGTGTAAAGCACGCCGCCAGCGTTCATTCTGAGCCAGAATCAAACTCTCCATCGCAAATATTTTATTCAAATATTAGTAATTGATATGTGGATTCCGCATTGTTCTTCTGTGGACAATTTTTTTGAGTTTCATGTGTATTTCAAAGAGCCTTTTTGGATTCGCTTTTTCGTTTCTATTTGAAACCTTTAAGCTGAATTCATGACTAATTATACAGTTACTATGTGTGTTGTCAAATTTTTATACAACTTTTTTTTATTTTTTTTACATCTTGCATATTTAAGCTTAAAACTCCCTGTTTAAGGGGTCTTTTTTTCGTTAACTTTTAAAGCCATCAAAGAAATAAGTTCATTTTTTGCTTTAAGAAAATCATCATTTATTAGAGTCCATGAGTATAAACCCTCCTTTTCTTTTTGCTCCAATTCTACCTCCGCTTTTTTAAGCCTATTTTCGATTTCCTGAGGAGTATTTTTACCCCTCTTTTTTAAGCGCCCTATTAATAAGGATAAAGAACTCGGTTGAATCCAGATTAAAACCGCTTCAGAATGATGATCCAAAATAGCCCTCGCTCCAGCTTGGTCAACAGTAGCTATAAAAGAAGTTCCGGCTTTAAGAGTTTCTAAGATAGAAATGGGTGAACCATAATAATTGTCGTACCAATTACTCCATTCTATAAAGAAGCCTTCTGCTATTTTTTCTTTAAATTCATCTATAGATAGAAAGTAATAATCTTTACCATGAACTTCACCTACTCTCTGTGCTCGCGTAGTATAAGTGATAACACGCTCAATGGAGTGTTCTTTCTGTAATGTTTCTAATGCTGCATTTACTAAAGTAGTTTTTCCTGCGCCCGATGATCCGGATATAATAAACAATTGCCCTGACATGAATTCCCTTGAGAGTAAGTTCTAGAACGTTAAAATCATACAATACCACGAAAGCGATCCGAGACAAAGCTGATTTTTTAAATATTTTCTGTTACGCTATGGTTTCATAACAACTATTAGAAAGGAACTTTAGTGCTTATTGATGATTTAAGAGAACAACTCAAAACACTTGAGCCCGACATTTCTGTTATTACCACGTACTGGAAAAACTCTGGCAATGAATCTCGTATTGCACAACTTGAAGAAAAAAGTAACGATCCTAATAGTTGGCAAGATCCTCAGCAAGCTTCTGTTCTAAAAGAACTTCAAGGTCTCAAAACTCTTCAAGAGCAATATCGCTCTGTTACTAACACATTTAATGAGACCCAAGAAATGCTTGATCTGTTTCAAGATGATGAAGCAGAACTAAAAAATCTTGCCGTAGAAATTAGAACACTTAGTGGCCAAGTCCGTTCTTTTAAATTACAAGTACTGTTAAGTGACGAACAAGACAGCTCGAACTGTTTTTTAAGTATTAACTCTGGAGCCGGTGGAACTGAGTCACAAGATTGGGCAAACATGATTTTGCGTATGTATAAACGTTTTTGTGAACAGAACGGATTACAAGCTTCGTTGATTGATATGCAAGATGGTGAAGAAGCAGGTATTAAAAGCGCCACCCTTTTTATAAAAGGTAAACGAGCATATGGATTTTTAAAAAGTGAACATGGCACTCATCGACTCGTACGAATCTCTCCATATGATTCTAACAAACGTCGGCATACTTCTTTTGCCGGTGTCTTTGTAACTCCTGAAGTTCCTAAAGTCAAAATTACCGTTGACCCTAACGATTTAAGAATTGATACCTATCGTGCAAGTGGTGCAGGTGGCCAACACGTAAACAAAACCGATTCTGCTGTACGCTTGACTCATCGCCCATCGGGTATTGTAGTACAATGTCAGAATGAGCGTTCTCAGTTGCAAAACAAAGAAACTGCTATGAAAATGCTTAAAGCAAAATTAGCACAAAAACATGAAGAAGAAATGGCTGAAAAGTCTGCAGCTGTTGAAAAGAAGAAAATTGAATGGGGATCTCAAATACGTTCGTATGTCTTACATCCCTATAAAATGGTAAAAGACCACCGAACAAGTTGCGAGTCTACTCAACCCGACTTAGTACTTGATGGTGATCTTTTAGAATTTATCGAGAGTTATTTGGTTCAAAAATAACTATTTTCTGGTAGCTAAGTACAAAGCAATAACTCCACCGCTAATTAATACCGGCTTCTTAACCCACTGCGGTAACCATTGAGGATTTGCAACAGCTCTATCCGCCCCTACAACGCTGTTTGCTATTGCAGCACCTATAAAAGCATTTTTCCCTACACTAATTAAAGATGCACTACTATCACTATACAATGTTGTTCCTGCACCGGCACCGGCACCTACTAAAGTAGCAAAAGAGTGTTTTTGATAGTGCCCTAACATACTGGGAGCATCTGGTGCTTTTGATTGTGATTCCACACCAACACCTTGGTGATCTGCTTGGTCACCTTCAGCCGCTTGAACACCTACTAAAGATACTAATAATACGAGTGCGAGATATTTTTTCATATATTACCTTTCTTTTTTATGAAACAAACTCGAGCCGCATCCTAGCATCTCTTTTCACGATTCACAATCTTTTTTACTTCCTTTTTATACAGCTCAACATTGGGTTGATCAAAAGGATCTACCTCTAAAAGATACCCTAGGTACATTATCTCTATCATCTTAAGCTGCAAAAATTGACCTATAAAAAATTCATTTTTTTCTGGCAACATTACAGAACAAAATGGCCGATCATTTTTCTGATAAGCAATCTGTGTGCCATCAAAAAAAGCGTGCATTAAATCAGAAAGTGTTTTGTTTTGCAGATAATTTGGTGCGGTATGAGGAATAGTTATTTTTTTATGTCCATTCTCTACCATTACAAACGTGGTAAACTTGTCTCGAGGACCACCAAGATAGAGCTGAGCAACAGAATGCAGATCGATAGTTCCTAAAGAAACGGTGGGGGTAATACCTGCAAGAACTCGTTCACCATGTGTATTACGTTCTTTTCCAATACTCTCTCCCATTAATTGGCGATACCATTTGCCTACCGCCTCTAAATCAACAGAAAAAATAAACATATCGTGAATAGTAATGGTGTGTTGATAATGCACATATAGCAATAGCGCACTCACTAATGCATAATTCTTTTCTAATGTTTGAGACAACCCCATGGTAACACCCAATTGCGCACCTCTAAGAAGTTCCTTTATATCAAGACCCGCAATGGCTAACGGAAAAAGACCAACAGGAGAGAACACTGAGTAGCGCCCACCTACCAATTCAGGAATTTCTAACGCATCAAATTGTTCTACTTCTGCACGTTTCCACAATGGAGAATCTTTCCCTGTAGTCACAACAACCAATTTCTGATAGTCAGATCGATATTTTTTTAAGACCGATAAAATAACTTCAAAGTTAACTACCGTTTCTGTCGTAGTTCCCGATTTTGTAACTACATTAATCAAAATATTATTACCCTGTGCAAGTTCTTTTTCTAACACCTGAATAATAGTTGCCACACGATTACTATCTATGGTCTGTAAAAAATAAACCCTAAGCTTTGGGCTGTTTGCATGATAAAATCGACCACGAATTGCTTGGTGGACTGCTTTTGCTCCCAATGCAGAACCACCAATACCAATGACCACTAACACAGTGGGATTCATTTTTAGTTTTTCTTTAACCAAAGTATCTACATTTGCTTTAAGTTCTTTATCAAAGGGCAACCACAAAGATGCAAAACGTGTTTGATATTTTTGATCATGCGCTTTTTTTATATAATCGCAATGAACATCTATTTTTTTTTCTTGAGCAATCTGTCTAAGATAAGAATCTGTTATTTGAGCGGTCTGGCGAAAAGAAAAATGTAATTGTTGGCTCACAGCTAACCTTTATTTTTGTTTTAAAGTATTGAGAAACTATAAGGGAAAAAACTTGGAATTACGACAAAATTTTGAAAAAAATAAAATCTATCTTCAAGCAGGACTTCTCATTACTACCGGTCTTCTGAGTGTATGGATCTATATTACTTATTTACATTCTTATTTTTCTCTTGCAACTATTCAACAATACAAAGATGTTTTTTACCAACAAACACTTTTATATCCATTCAAAGCACGTTGTGTTTATAGCCTGATATATTTTATTAGCGCATCTGCATTTTTACCTGTAGCTGCACTACTAAGCCTTTTAGGCGGATTTCTATTTGGCACACTCGAAGGTACCATACTTGTTACCATCATTACTGCCTTTGCAGCCCTTGCTAATATTTTAACTGTTAGGTTGCTACTAGGAACTCTACTGGCAAGAGTGTATAAAGAAACATTTAGAAAATTTAATCATACTTTTCAAAAACATGGTATAAGTTACTTATTATTCATAAGACTTTCTGGACTGTTTCCGTTCCCTATAGCTAATACCTTGTTAGGACTTACCGATATATCAACTACAACTTACTTATGGACAACCACCGTTGGTATGATTCCCGGATCTATCTTTTTTGTCTACATGGGTAAGCAACTCGGTTCAATTTCTACCATAAAAGATATATTTAACTGGCAAATGTTGTTGATATTTGTAGGAATGGGATTCGCATCTCTACTACCCATGTTTTATAAAAAATATAAAGAAATTAAGACTCACGAACTTTTTTAGCTATTTTTTTTGAGTACTTTGCTTTTTTCTTTCGTTGCTTTGTAGCAACTCTTTTACGTCTATTAGTTGCAGCTTTTTCTTTTGATGTTAAAGAATCTCTCACTTTTTTAGGTAAATATCTACCACGCTTATTCTTTGGTTTTTCCTCATCACCTTCAGTAACATAACCCCAATCTTGATCTGTCCATTTTACCAAGTCATTATTTTTTGTTTTACGTCCTTTATAGCCACCACCAGATTTTTTATATTCGGCTACAGCCAGTTGCGCTTTACGAGCATTCCAGGTTCCAGCAGCACCGCCCTTAGCACCTTTTTTTATTTTTTCTACAATCTTTTCCCACAATGCCGGTTTCGTTCTTTCTGCCTTATTTGCCATAATCGTCCCCTTGTTTTTAAAAATATCTTTAAAAACAAACTACCATAAAGCATGAATTACTATCCATAAAGCATTAGCCGCGTACATCCCTGAACACAGTGGATCCCATTTCTTTTTGTCTTTAAACAAGAAAGTTGAAAGACCTCCAAATACCAGTCCCAAGGTAAAAGGCAATGACATTAATAACCCACCGAGAACAAGCATAGGGCTAATTTTTAACCGTTTTAACAGCATGCCAAACAAACCACCGAGCAACAGAACGTAGTAGTCAAAGTTACCGGCTTGTACCAAAAGCGCTCGAGTTTTACCTCGTTGAGCTAGCAATTGTGCAGAACCAAGCTCTAAGCGAGTTACCAATAACCAAAATACAAATGCTAATGTACAGGAGCAAACAAACAACCCAAATATTTGAAACACTTTTGTTTCTCTTTTATTTAAATTTGCAAGCTGAGCTGTCTTTAGACCAAACAGCACTTCTGAAGCTACCCCACCACACATTTGAACAAAAACAGAAAGTACCGCGATTTGTAAGGGACTTAATTTAAACAATAAAAGCGCTGGTAACATAACAAATGTTGCAAATCTTCCTAAATATGCCATACCAATTTTGCCTGCAACCACCATTAGTTGGTACGCACAAACTAATGACAACGAAACAAGGTACAACTGAGAAAGCAAAGAAAATTCAAAATAAGAAAGAACTAAAGAACCAAAACAGAGTGCTAATAATATTGATCCAATCGGTTGATCTTCAAGAAATTCAAGAGCTCGCTTCTTTGAAGTACTTTTAAAATTCACCTTAGAAAAGTAACTCCAAAGCATTTTTGGCATGGTAATTAAACTCATAACAACTCCAAACAAAACCATACCACTACAAAAAGCCAATATAAATTCTATACCTGTTAAATGCGAAAAATACTGTGCATGAAAAACATCAGTACATACTACACGCGCAATAGCTCCGACTAATAAAGGAAGCGTAATAGAGTGACCTACAATAAATCCAATTGACCACAATAAAGGCATTACTGATAAATCTAATTGCAATGCAGGAATAGTAATCAAATTTAAAATACGTGTTTTAGAAAGAATCGTTAACCGAGAAATGCCAACATGTATTTTAAACCATGAAGTAAGCTGCACTAAAGAATAAGTAATAGTTCCAAAAAACCCTGTCATCAACTGCTTTGACCCACTTTTTTGATCAGAAGCATTAACCACTTCGTATACTAACTTGCCCACAGGAAACGTAAGATCTTTTTGAGAAAGTAACCGTTCTTCAAACAAATATGCCACCCATAAACCAAGACCACCTGCCACAAAACATAACGCTGCCAATGCTCCAACCGCTTTTACAGGATGCGCTATCCACGCATTAAACAAAGATGGATCTAAAAAATAAAAACAAGGAAAAGCAAAGCAAAGTGCGGTTGCTAAAATACCCCCTATAGAACCACTGATAACCGCAAGAAGCATATTTTTTTTAGAAAGAAAACTACCAAATGATTGTAACAATACCACACCAATAAGAGCTAAAGTTGGGCCCATCCATGGACCGATTGGAGTTGCAAGTGTTATGTAACTCATAACTGTCGTAGAAAAAATAGAAAAAAATGTTGCTAGAAAAAGTGCTATAACCGTTGCCGAAGCATCACTACTCTTGCCTAAGAGCATTACACGTTTAACGTAATCTTTCAAAGCTAATGGAAAAGAAAAAAGTGTCGATAAAAAAAGTGATACAGCATTCACAGTTATCTCCTTGTTTAGAAGCAATGGCCAAATACAAGCAAATTAACTGTATCACAAAATAAAAAGCATGAAAGAAAAATATACTTAAGTAGACTGGATTAAAGACAAGTTAAAATCATTTTGTTCTCTTATGTTCTTTAATGTTTTTTGTGCATTTTGAACCTGTTTTGCTAACTCATTAAGCATACCTGCCAATGCTTGGCAAATAGGCTTATCAGATGTTTGAGGCTCATCCTCTTCAAGTGCCTGAATATCGCCTTCTAGACTGTTCAATTCTTTATCTAAACGAGCAAGGTACATACCGTTTTTGTTAAACGGCAATGCAGCACTCTGCTGTTCACCCGTCGTTAAAACTTGCCTTGTTTTTGATTGTTTTTTTCCTATTTCTATAAGCTCAATCATATCTTCTGAACCATAAAGCGTTTCATCTTGCTGCCCTCCCACAATGCTTTCTACTGCTTGTTTAATTTTTGTATCTAATTGATGTGTATCTTTAAGAAGCATTTCTTGTAACTCACGAAGTTCGTTCAAAATACTTTTAAGCTCACGCTCAAGATTCATAACTTTGCTTATACTACTTGCACATTCTTTTTCTTCTTCGTTATCATCCAGATCCTCAACAGACTCTTCTGAATATTCTTCAGATCCTTCAGTTTCTTTTCCATCATGTAAAAACTTTTGTCCTGCTTCTAGTTCTGATGGGATATTTTTTATATCTTTTTCTACTATAGCATTTTCGGCTTGCTCTTCTTTTATTTTTTCAAGTGCATTACTATAAAATTCTATTACTTCCTGATTACGAGAATTTTGACCTTTAAAAGTTTCTAAATACGCTTTAAGTTGTTTTTGTTCCGCCGCTAACTCCTGTTGATACGCTTTAATCTGCGTAATACTATCTTGAACATTGTTTGCTTTTTCACTCTTTTTTAATTTTACGATTTGCTCATCAAGCTTCTTTATTACTTCTTTATTTAAAGATTGAAGTGTACCAATATCTTTTTTTGCTTGTTGTTGTTCTTGTGCAATTTGCTTTCCTTGGGCAGTTAATGTTTGTAGCGATGCAGAAAGCTGTGCTACTTGCACAGGAGTTGCTTGCCCCCCTGAAGAAGCATTTGCAACTGTTATTTGAGCAGATGCCGCTTGCTGCGCAAAAACAGTCTGAACCCCTAAGTAACTTTTAACTAATGTTCTTTGAGTGTTTGCTGCACTTATCAATGAACCAACTTCTGCTTTCTCTTGCATTGATTCAGGCAAAGAAATAAGAGGTGTAAATTGCAAAGCCGGCTTTGAAATTATCTGAACCTCTTGCAGGTTTGCAATTTCTGTTAATGCATCAATCTTTGCTTGCTCCTCAGCTAAACGTGCTTCTTCTAGTTCTTCTTGCTCTAAAGCCTTTTGCGCTTTTGCACGCTCTTGTTCTAATTTTGCTTGTTCTTCCGCTATAACTCTTTCATCTTCTGCTTTCTGACGCTGAGTACTTGCACCTTGAGCAGACTGCTCTGCCTCTTGCAATGCTTTATCAGCTGCATTAATTTTCTCTTGATATTCTTTTTCAAGTTGAGCATTTGTCTGCTTCTCACGCAATGCACTTGCCTTGTTTGCAGCATCAAGAGCTTGCTGCGCTAACTCTTCTCGTAACGATTCTCGTGCTTGGCGTTGCGAAACTTGCTCTCTTACATTCTCAACCCATTGCTTGGTAAGACCTTGTACACGTGCTGTTTTACGTGCTTCCATTCTTCTC
>CBFHTA010000001.1:8721-521004 GCA_965658655.1 Candidatus Babelota bacterium
GCTGCATTAATTTTCTCTTGATATTCTTTTTCAAGTTGAGCATTTGTCTGCTTCTCACGCAATGCACTTGCCTTGTTCGCAGCATCAAGAGCTTGCTGCGCTAACTCTTCTCGTAACGATTCTTGTTCTGCTTGTAAACGGGTTGCTTCTTTTTGAGTTTTCCTTAGAAACCCCTCATAAACAAGCTGCTTTTCTTTTGCTACTTGTTCAAGATCATCTGCCTTTTCTTTTGTTTGTGCCAATAAAGCTTGTTGTTTTGCCTCCTGCTCTTCTTTCCCCTCTGCACCAACCTTCTTTAAAATATTTTCGTAGGCAGACTTTGCTTTCTCTAAATTATTCTCAAGTTTTTTAACTTCTCGAGCACGAACTTTTAAGCGATCTCTCTGTGATTCTGCCGATCTTACCTCACCCCTTAACCTTCCAATTGTTTCATTTATTTTATATTGCGCAGCTCTTTGAAAAGTATTATCCGTCTGTTTTTTATACATACTCTTTAATTGATCAACTCTAACGTTTGCAGCATCAATTTCTTCTTGTAGAACAGCACTTGTTTGATTCTTACCATCTACAACTCTTTGAGCTTCATTCAGCACAGACTGCGCATTTGCAATCTTTTTTTTCATCTTTGGTTGTAATTCATCTATTTGTTCTGAGGTTAGCTGAAGTGGTGTATTACTTGAAGATTGGTTTCCATCTTCCGTTTGCCCCATCATAGAACGGTATTGCTCCTGGTGTTCATCAGCAGTTTTACGTGCTTGATTAAAACTATTCTGTGCTTCATTTAAACCCTGCAAGTCAAGCCCACGATTAATGTATGCAGCATTAGGACCCGATGCAAAACCACCTTGAACACTAGAATAAGTCCCTTGGTCGGGAGCAACAGGCACAAAACCTTCTGGTTGAATTTGATCATATTGACCTCCAGATGTATGAAATGTTCCTTTAGAAGAAGAATCATTACCTTCTGGCTGAAAGTTTAAGATCGGCACTGAAGTGTCCGGAGAGTCTCCATATTCTTGCTCACGATAAAAATCTGATTCTTGGGGCTCTTCAACAAAAGTTGTAGGCTCTGTGGGCTCTGGAATAAAATCCATAACCATAAGCTGCGAACTCATACCAAATAACAAAATAAGCGTAAATGTAGTGAGCCGCTTCATTGATACAACCTCCTAATAAACCTAATAATCTTTATTGAGATTACCAATTCCCCATAGCTAAATGCAAGACAATTTAGCTATAATATATATAGGAGTCTTTATTAAGCTTAAAAAGAAAGTTCTTTACCTGCACAAAAATGTAGATGTATATGAAAAACAGTCTGACCAACCCCTTTTCCATTATTACTGATAAGCCTAAAATTCTTAGCCTTAGGATCCGCATCAGAAATTTGTTTGGCCATTAAAAGCAAGTCACCACCTAAAGCTTTATCTTCAAGCTTTAGGTGCGCGATATCTTGAATATGTTTTTTTGGGATAATTAAATAATGAATGGGAGTCTTTGGAGCAATATCTTGAATCACAATAACATTGTCATTCTCAGCAATAATTTTTGCTGGAATCTCTTTATTAATAATTTTGCAAAAAATACAATCTTCATTATTCACTATTTATCTTTCTATCTAAAGTTATTTTCGCTTACTAATGCTCTTAGGAGTAAGAGTAATAAAGTCTTCATCAAGTGTAAGTTTGTTGTCAGATGCGTCCACATAACCATGCGCTTCTAAAAAACAACTGTTAGCAGTTGATGCAGCCGATATTGTAGCATGAACGAAAAATTTATTCCGTGGATCTTTTTGAATATGATATTCTTTATAAAAATTTTCCATACCATGTTGCTTTGTCCCTAAAAAACCTACAAAGAATTGTTTTCCTATACCAACATCTTCAATTTTAAAAAGAAAAACTCTGCCCGGGTTTTCCTCACACCAACCCCTGATATGTTCAACATATTGCTTTTGTCTTATAGAACTAAAATCAGAACCTGACTTTACACACGCTACTTTTGCATCTGGTTGCATACACGAACTATTAAAAGAAAAAAGAAAGAGAAACAAAACAAACATTTTTTTCATAGATACTCCTTAAACATTATTCACTTGTATTGGCACCAATTTTTACTAGAATATAATCAAGCATAGTTTCTGCAATAGTTTTACCTACAATTTTCTCTAAACCAATAAACCCTGGAGCAGAATTTGCTTCACATATTTTAAAACCATTTTCATCAAACAATAAATCGATACCTGCAATATCAAGGCCTAAAAGCTTGGCTGTTTCTGTTGCAAGCCATTCACCTTCTGGAGACAATTCAAATTCACTTACATCTCCACCACGAGAAACATTAGACTTAAAACTAGTTTTTGAAGAACGCTTCATACATGCAACCACTTTGCCACCAACAACAAATACACGAACATCTTGCCCTCTACTAGTTGCAATAAATTCTTGTAAAATAATATTAGCATTGCTGTTATTTGTATAAATCAACTCCATGACATCAGTAAATTTATCTTCTGAATCACACAAATAAATACCTGTGCCCTGCATACCGGTAACATTTTTAATAACAAGAGGAAATCCAATTTCTCTTTTTACCAATGCAGTATCAATAGGAAACTTTGCAAGCATAGTATGCGGTGTAGCCAAACTACTATGAGCAAGTTTTTGATGCATATATAATTTATCTTTTACCGATTCAATAGCATCAGCTGTATTACAGACATAGACCCCTAAATATTCTAACTGACGAATAACCGATAGAGCAAAAAATCCCGTTTTAGAACCCAAGCGAGGCAAAACAAAATCTGGTAAAGGAATCTGTTTATCATCAATTAAAATACTTTTTCTATCATCTCTGGTTACAACAAGTTCAAATTGCTCAGGCAAAACAACTTGTAAGTCAATCTCTCGAGCACGAGCAACTTCTAGCAAGCGAATAATGTTGTAATCTTTTTCTACCAGTCTATCTTCTGGCGTATGATAAATAATGAGCCCTCGAATCATCTGGTCCATCCTGTTTAAGAAGGTTTTTAGATTCACCAAGAATAACTCAAAAAAAAAGAAAGGGAAGATTTTTATTAGGTGGAGGAGAGAGTGGGATTCGAACCCACGGTCCGCGCAAACGGACTTCGGTTTTCAAGACCGACGCATTCGACCACTCTGCCATCTCTCCAAACCAATATGGTGCGCCCAGGAGGAGTCGAACCTCCAACCTTCAGATTCGTAGTCTGACACTCTATCCAATTGAGCTATGGGCGCCTAATATTTCAATACCCAGTACTCTAAGACTGGTACCGAGGGCCGGACTCGAACCGGCACAATGTTGCCATCGCGGGATTTTGAATCCCGTGCGTCTACCAATTCCGCCACCCCGGCAATAATTTCAAAGGTTGATAAAAGAGTAATGAAAAAGTGCTTACTCGTCAAACTATAAAGCTAAAAAATAAGGTTTTTTTGATACGATAACCCCAGTTTATCGCAAAATTGCTCTAACGCTAGGCTTTTATGAATCTTGATTTTCTTTTTTCTGACGGTTAATCCAGCAATAATCTCAATATCATTTTGAGGAATTTTAAGCTTTTTAGATAATAATTTAATAAATTCTTTATTAGCAGCACCTTTTTCTGGAGCACTTTTAAGAAAACATTTTACATTACCCTGTTTATCAAGCTCAAACCCACTCCGTCCTGATAGTGGCACCACGTTTATTTCTAACACAAGAGCCATATTTTTCATCTTTTATTGAAAGCCTTATCCACTAATAAACAACACCTTAAAGATTCAGACAATTTTTTAACCAAAGCCAATAAACAAGTTTATCACAACACGTTGGTTCTATCTCATCGTTTTTTTTATTTCTTACAAAGCTAACTGTACCATCCTCATCGTCAACTGCACCTATTACAAGGAGACATGGACTTCGAGATACTGCCGTATATTGAGGACACGCAGACATTGCTCCATAACCAGGAAATTCTTCATCAAGCTTTTCCTCTTTTTGCATATCCTCAAGCCATTCATCTCTAACGGGTCCATTAGCTTTCTTGATGCTCAACTTATCCTTGGGTTCATAAAGAATAATCCACTCGGCGTTTGATTTTTTTGGTCCAAGAAGTGGTTGCATTTCTATTACCTCAGAAACTGTAGGAATAAAACTTTGTGGGCCATTCTCTACTTTCTGTATAACAAGGTCCAATCTACTTGCTCCTTGACCCGCAAAACCTGAAGGTCCTCCACAAAACCCCCAACCAAGAATTATTATAAAGCAATACTGCTTACTCATTCCACACCCCATCGATACAACAACTACACGTCTTTCCTTCAAGACCTCTGACTACAATGGCACTTTTTACTACAATAAAAAATCACCCCTAGACAATGAAAAGCAGCGGGAAAAGCACAATCACGAAAACAGTTCTTTTGGCAAGAAGAATGATCCGAGTCAGAAGATACAACTCGAACAGAGGGCATTCGGTTATCATCTACATCTCCCGTGGCAGAACCAATAGCCTTAGAAGCTTGATCTCTGGGCTGACTCTTTAACGCGCCATACTGCCCTGCTATACTTTCTTCAGGGGGCACCTCATGTTTTGTTGGAAGAAGAAAAAAGAAAGACCCTAATAACAAAATTGAAAACAAACACTTCATATTTCCACCTTAAAAACAACGGTCCGCAATATTAAACTTGCATAAACTGCCCAATACCGTATCCTTTTTAACACTCAAAGATAAAGTATTTGTTTGGAGAGGTGGCTGAGTGGTCTAAAGCGCTCGCCTGCTAAGCGAGATCTGGGGTAACCCGGAACGAGGGTTCGAATCCCTTCCTCTCCTCCATTCTCTTTAAAACCTAACCCCAATCTAAATCAGACAAATTTTAAAAAGATCAATCTCTTTGCCAAGACTGTAATCTTTCTTTCTGAAAATTATTAATGCGTAAAAAAAATGAGACTATCAAGCTAAAAAAGCCCATAGTCTCATTGAAAATTAGTTGCTAAATAAACTTATTAATTTTTATTGTTTAACGATCCAAACCCCGCTGCTCCTTGAGCCCATTTCGCGCCGAAGTCATTACCATTTTTTTTCATCTGTTGCATACCAGTTACATTGCTAGAATCTTCTTCTCTTTTCAGATTTTTCTGAATACTCTGATTTCCAAGTTCTTCATTTACTAATGCTATTCCACCTACTCCTACAAGCAAATTCAAAGTAGAAACTTCTCTTCGCTTTTGATCTTCTTCCTTTCCTCCAGCCCAAGCAGACGCAGCAACAACGAGCGACACTAACAACAATAAGTACTTCATACCATTCCTTTTAAAAATAAGCTGATTCAACTTTATTTAACATAACTATTTGAGTCGAGGGTAATCAGAAAACAAACCTTCGTAAACCACATATTCTACTACATTACAGGAATGTAATAGAATAAAAGCAAAATTGACCCAAAATAAGAGTGTGTATATACTAATGTATAGGCTATTTTGAGGGATTTTCTAATTAATTGGAGCGATATTCTATGCACCCAAACAAATTTACATTTCTAGGGGTTTTGTTTTTTTTGACCCCCTTTTTTACAGCAACAAATACTACAACTCTTTATGACATAATGGCGCGAGACAATCTTCGAACTATTGCACATCAAAGTAATAAAAAAGAAAAAGAAACATTTTCTAGAAAAACATTTTCTCAGATCTTAAACAAAGCGCTTCACCAACAACAAAATTTATCTCCAGAAAAAAAACGGTATCTTGTCTATAAGCTTTTAGCTGATTATGAAAAACAATGCCCTTCAGAACTTTCTGATGTACTTGATACAACATCGTGGCAAGACTTAGAAATGCTTTCTGGTCCAAAATCAAATATCTCTCACTATCTTGGAATCAAGATTGATCAAACCGCTACAGAAACCGGTAGAATTACTCTTTTCAAAAAACTTATTCAACCTCGATGTGATCTTGATTATTTAAAAAAGAATCAAACTATTGTGCAAGAGCTCGTTTCTAATGAAGATCTTTTCTTAGACATAGAACATCATTTACAGCGACTTAAAAAAACAGAGAACATTATTCTTTGCTTATGGGAAGAAGATATTTATGAAAGCATTTTAAAACAAGGCGGCTTAAGTATTCCCTATGCACCGGAAGCTTCTGAATGGATGGATAGAAGCACGCTACTTGTTGAGTTTATAAATACAGGTCGATTAGCTAGCCTCATATGTACAAATGCCGCTAAAGCTGCTGCTGCTATTGTGCTTCCTATTCAAGGCATTGCCTGCCTGCAAGGTTCTTCTTTTAACGAAACTATTAAATATTGGACTCCAGCTTTACAAGGCGTAAGTATTTTAAGTGTCACTGGTTTAGTTCTTTCTGCACTCAGGAATAAATTTCCTGACAATAAAAAATTAGAAGGTTTTTCTGATATAGCTGTAGGACCTGTAGGTGGAGTTGATGTTCTTTACTTAGAAGACCAATTACGCAACGAAGCCAGCTTTAAAAAAGGGTTGCAAACAAAATTAATAGCAGCTGCACAATATATCGATAGCTTGAAGCAACTCAGTAAAATCACACAAAATAATCGAATACTCAAAGAAGAGTTCCCTGCTATTACCACCATTAGTGAAGACTTAGAAGAACTATCCAAAAAATCTGTTGAGATTCAACAACTTCTTGGTCTTTTAGAAACAAGCACCTTTAAAGGAAAGCCTCGTCTTCTTTCTTTATACGGACCAATGTATGTTTCTTATAAAATTCTAACGAACATGAAACATAAATTTGTTCCATTCATGGCCCGCTCTGGTGAACTTGATGCATATTTATCATGTGCAAAATTAATCAAGAGCTCAAAGAATAATCGTGCTGGTTTCTGTTTTCCAAAGTATGTCACCAATGTAACGCAACCATTTGTTCAAGGGCAAGATTTCTGGAACCCTGCAATTGATCCTAAAAAAGTTGTTTCCAGTTCTTTAACTATTGGCCACCAAGCAAGACCAAATATTATTGTTACTGGACCAAATGCAGGTGGAAAATCAACGGTAATTAAAGGTCTCATCCTGAATGTTATTATGTCTCAAAGTTTGGGAATTGCTGCAGCACGTTCATTTACCCTCACTCCTTTTCATAATATTATTACGTATCTTAATATTACTGACGATATTGCGGCTGGAAATTCTCACTTTAAAGCTGGAGTATTGCGAGCAAAAGATCTTATTGAAACAGCAGAAAAACAAAAAGGTAATAACTTTAGCTTTACTGCAGTAGATGAAGTCTTCAATGGAACTTCTCATGAAGAAGGCCAAGCTGCCGCGTATTCTTTAATTGAACAATTAGGAAGTTGCCGAAACAATATGTGTGTAACGATTACTCATTTTCCAAAAGTAACGTGCTTAGAAAAAGATACTAATAATTTCACGAACTACCGTGTTACCGTTCAAAAAGACAGTCAAGGTCGCATTTCTTATCCTTACAGGCTCGAAAAAGGCATAGCTAATCAATCTATTGCCATTGATATTTTGAAACAAGAAGGATTTAGTGCTACGTTTCTTAATAAGGCTCAACAAATTTTAAACGAATCATAAAGGGGTACTCATGAAAACACGCCGTTTTCTATTTAACAAACTTGCTCGTGATAAATCGGTAGAAAGATTAGAAGCTCAAGGAGCAAAAGTTAAACATAAAATTCTTGAAGATAACGCTGAGTACCTAGAAGGACTTACTCAGAAAATTGTAGAGGAACTAGAAGAAGTATTTGATTCTCAATCTCAAGAAGAATTAATTGTTGAGTTAGCAGATTTAGAAGAAGTTTTAGACGCTTTCAAAAAACTTGTAGATATTGATCAAAAAGATATTACAGCAGTTCGTAAGGCAAAAGCCGCTGAACGTGGTCTCTTTGAAAAACGAGTCTTTGCTGAGTACGCAGATGTGCCAGAATCAGCCACAGAAATAATTGAATATGTAGAAGCTCAACCAGATAAATATCCAGAAATGGATCCGAAAACTGGAAACTTTTTAGAAATCGAAGAAGACGAATAAGCGTTTTCTACCTAAGGAAACTTAATGTTAGAATCTTTTTTCTCCCACCTAGAACTTATTGATGATAGTTTTTGGGGATACGTTGGCGTGCCCGTACTTTTAATTCTTGGTACTTATTTTTCTTATAAAGCCAATTTCATGCAGATTTGCCGCTTTGGCAAAATAGGAAAAATCTTTTTTAGTTTCTTAGAGAAAGAAGAAAAAACTACAAAGAAAAAAGATGAAGTTCGTGGTATTCCAGGCATTAAGGCATTCTTTGCTGCAGTCGGTGGATGCATTGGTATAGCTAATTTAGTATCTGTATGTAGTGCAGTGCAAGTTGGTGGTCCCGGTGCAGTATTCTGGATGTGGATTGGTGCATTCTTAGGAATGATTGTTAAATACGTAGAAATTTATATTGGTATGAAGTTCCGTGTAAAAAACAAAACAGGTGGCTACGATGGTGGACCTATGTATTTTTTACAACACGCAACAACTAACCCATGGATTCCTAAATTCGTATGTGTATTGCTCTGTATTTACGGTGTAGACATGTACATCTTTAGAACTGTAACACATAGTTTTGTTTCTTCATGGAACTGGAACCCCTACGTGGCCATCGTTGGTTTATTAAGTGCTGTTATCTTTGGTGGAGAAGATGGCATTAAACGAGTTGGTACTATCAGTAGTATTATTGTTCCATTTTTTTTACTCGCATTTATAGGATGTAGCAGTTGGATATTCTTAACACACTGGGACTTAATTCCTGGTATGATAGCAGATATCTTCTATTCTGCATTCACTCCAAAAGCTGCAATTGGCGCTTTTACTGGGGTTAGTGTTTTAACCACTATGTCTTATGGAATGAAACGTGCTTGCTATACAGGTGACATTGGAATTGGCTATGCATCTATTATTCATAGTGAATCTTCTGAAAAAAATGCTTCTCGCCAAGCTGCTCTTGGTATCTTTGGTATTTTCTTAGACACCTTTGTAGTTTGCACTATGAGTGTTTTCCTTATTCTACTTACTGGTGCGTGGCATCAAGGTATTCCCGAAGGACAAATTGTGCCGCATGTTATGAGCCAATACGTTCCTGGTATTGATATTATTTGGCCACTCTTTGTGTTTATGCTTGGGTACTCAACGTTGCTTGCTATTTTTGCTTCTGGTCACAAAGCAGCTAAATTTTTAAGCCCAAAATATGGTACGAGTGCTTATAACTTATATGCAATTATTATGTTCTTGGTATTTTCATTTATAGGTACAGATGAACAGATTATGACACCAATGTCTTTAGTTGGTGGTTTGTTACTGGTTATCAATGTATGGGGAATGCTGAAATTGCGTAAATCGATTTCCTATAAACTTTCTCATAACAAATAATATTTAAAACTTGTTAAAAATGATCTCTTCTTCTACATTACTTCTAATTTAAAATTACTTTTTAGGAGAAGGGATGAAGAAATTATTACTTGTAGGCTTCCTGCTTACGCTATTCAAAACACACTCAGCAGATAACAGTACTTTCATAAAAATATTGAAAAAACATGTTTCTCGCAAAGAATTGAATAAAGCTGCTGTCAAAGCTGTTACATCACATGACGAACGATCAACAACAGAACTTTTACAAGCGGGAGCAAATCTTCCGGTTTTTACTGCCGCAAAAAGTGGCCATCGAGGTATTGCTAAAAAAATTGCCACCAAAGCTCATGAACAAGGACTCTCAATTCCTTCAAAAAAAAGAATGGAGATTTTAAATCGACTTATTCTTTCTGGTGTGAAAGAGAATTTTCATATTTATTTTAAAAATAATTTATTAAAACCATCTGATGTCACAGAAGAAAAAATTGCATACGCAAAAAAAAGAGCCGGCATTAGTCCTAGCAACAAAGCTATTCTTAAATACCTAAAGAAACGCCATAAAAAAAGAAAACAACAAGAAAAACTAAGAAAAGAAATAGAATTCAATCAAGAAACCTGCTTAATATGCTTAAAAAGTTTTGAAGAAGATGAAATAACAGTATTGCCCTGCAAACATGTATTTCATTCTGATTGTTGTGAGCCCTGGTTTAAATCTCTTAAATTTAAACAATGTCCTACTTGCAAGCAACCAGAACGTCCTCAATCAGAAAATGTCCCTCAAAGCTGGGTGCAATGGGTATACGGAGATCAAACCTAAACACCTATAGAATAAGCTTATCAACATAAAACCCTTGCTTTGAAAGCTCCCAGTTTAGTATCCTAACTATTAAATGCTAAAAAACAGCATAAAATTACATAAAAAGGAGGTTATTATAATGAAAAAACAATTACTTGTAGGGATTTTATTAGTAACAAGCATCACAGCTCTAGAAGCGAAACAGGTTTCAATAGTAGCAGGTTTAACGAAAGCACAAAATAAACTCATCAATACAGTCGTGCCAGCAGCCGATAATTATGCTAAAAAAAAGATTCCAAAAACCAAGTTTATAAATACACTAGTATCTGCAGCGTATGCATTTACAGCAGATTACATAGCAGTAATGCATTCTCAACCCTCTGTTAAAGTTGAAGCCCATAATACCATAAATCACGGGAAACAAGCTGCTCATTAACTATCAGTATTAAAATAAGGGAGTCTTCGGACTCTCCCTTATTTTACACCAAGAGTTCTTCCCACTCTTTTTGAGCAGATTTCAACTCTTTTTCTTTTTCTAAAGATTTTCTTTGAGTGTCAGAAAATTCATCTGTACCATATTCTAGATCTGCAAATCGCATGTTAATACGCTCGATATCTTTTTCGAGCTTTTCTATTTTACGCTCAAGCTTTTGAATCTCTTTCTTTTTATCAAACTCAGATTTGCGATGCTCTTTAGACGCCGGTCCTTGTTTCTTTTTAGCCCCTGATTGTGTTTGTGGCGATTCTTGCAGCCCACCTGCCATCTCTTTTTGAGCTAAGAACGATTCGTAATTACCAAAGTAACTATGAATACCGCTTGGTGTCAGTTCAATAATACGCGTTGCCAAATTATTAACAAAATCATGATCATGAGATACAAAAAGCATAGTTCCATCAAACTGAGTTAAAGCACTTAATAAAAGCTCTTTAGACGTAATATCTAAGTGGTTAGTTGGCTCATCGAGCAGTAAAAAGTTAGCATCTTGTAAAAGAACTTTAACCATACTTACACGGTTTTTTTCTCCACCGCTTAATACTTTAGTCTTTTTACCAATCTCTTCTTTACCAAATAAGAATGATCCCAAAAATCTACGGACATCTTGTTCTGTTTTTTTACCCGTGTTATCCATTACTTCTTCATAAACAGTTTTATTTGGGTCTAATACTTTAGTTTGATCTTGCTCAAAAATGGTTTGGTCAACACTTAAACCTAAATGAACATTACCATGTGTTTGCTTATACTTACCACAAATAACATTAAAGAGTGTTGTTTTACCCATGCCATTAGGAGCAACCAAAGCAACTTTCTCGCCCCGTTCAATATTAAAAGTAACATGCTCAAAGATTTTTTTACTGTCATCAAAACTAAACCCAAGATCTTGAACTTCAAGAACAAGACGACCTGCACGTTTCGTTTCTGCAAATCTAAATTGCGCTTTACGTGGATCTCGAGGTATTTCTATACGCTCAATCTTATCAAGCTGTTTTTGAATACTTTTAGCTTGTTTTGCTTTTGAAGATTTTGCACCCAAACGTTCTATAAACTTTTTCTTTTGAGCTATCTCTTTGTCTTGTTGAGCTTTTGCCGCCTTTAAAGACTCTAATCTACGCTCTTTCTCATCTTCATAGTCGGTATAGTTACCGTAATACACAGTTCCTTGACCACGATCAAGTTCTAAAATAGTAGTACACAGTTGATCTAAAAAGTATTTATCATGACAAACTAAAATAAATCCGAAATCTGCTTCTTTTAAAAACTCTAAAAACCAATCCTTAGCGACAATGTCTAAATGGTTAGTTGGTTCATCGAATAAATAAAAATCTGCTTTCTGCAGCAAAAGCTTTGCCAGAATAACACGCATCTTCCAACCAACACTTAAAGAATCTACGGGCTCATCAAATCTTTCTTTTTTAAAGCCAAGACCCATCAGCATTTTTTTAGTTTCTGCAATGGCAAATTCAACATTTAACTCAGAAAGACGTTCAGTAATATTTGCATACTCTTCAATTACATCGCTATCACCTTTTGGTAACAAAAGCTCTAATGCCTGGGCTCTTTGGCGCAACTCACCAATATCTTTATAAGAAGATAGGGCTTCTTCTAAAATAGAAAGTTTACTTTGCGTAACTACATCTTGTGGCATATACGCAATACGTGCTTTACCAGATACAACAATCGAGCCTCCATCTAACTCTTGTTGACGATCGATCGCCTTAATTAAAGTAGATTTACCTGAACCATTACGCCCTACTAATCCCAGTTTTTGATCTGAACCAATAGTTTCTGAAATGTGATCGAATACTTTTTGTGTTCCAAACGATAAACAAATATCTTTTAACTGAATCATAATCTGTCCCTAAACAAAAAGGGCTACCGAAGCAGCCCTTTGAATTTTAACTTCTGTAAAATTATTTTCTTCTTCCAAAGAGCCGTACTAAATGTAAAAAAAGATTAATAAAATCTAAATACAAAGTAAGTGCACCCATAATGGCAATTTTATTTCTAGTTTCTTGATCAACCATCATAGATTCACCAAGACGCTTAATTTTTTGACTGTCATATGCGGTCAATAAAGTAAAAATACCCACAGCACCAATTGAAATCCAATATTGAATAGCAGGACTCTTAAAGAACATATTTAAAAACATCGCAAGAATAAGTCCCCATAAACCCATCAATAAAGTATTGCCCATGCTGGTTAAATCAGCATCGGTAAAATAACCGTATAAAGCCATAGAGCCAAACATTCCTGCTGTAATACCAAAAGCCAAGAATACAGAACTAAAGGTATAAAGAATAAGAACAGAGGAAGTAGTAATCCCTACTAACGATGCATACATTATAAATGCTGCTACTGCACCAGAATAACTTAACTCATTAATCTTCCAGCTTAAAAACATAACTGTTGCAAGCTGAAGAAGAACAATTCCGTAAAATAATACGGGAGATCTAAAAATTGTCATATAAACTGCAGGAGTGGAAGCTATATAATACGCTACGCCCGCTGTTACTGCCAAAGCCATGGACATCCATCCGTACACTTTGTACATAAAATCACGAGCTGATGCTTGCATTGAATAATCTTCTTGCCACATAATCAACCCTTTCTATAAAATGATTACATCTTTCGTTCAGTTTACTCATTTTCCCCTCTCAATGCAACTCCACCCCCAATCCAAGCTCAAATACTACTCTTCAGACTATTGCATAAAACGACGCTTCTAAGGTAAAAAGAAAGAATACCGTTTTTTAAAAGGAGACTTTCAAATGTCAAAAATTCAAAAACAAGCTCTTGCCATTTGCGCGCTTTTTCTCTGCGCTCAGTTTAGCATGGATCAAGATGAAACAAGCATCAACGGAGGGAGTAAAAAGCCTGCGGTTAACTTTAAAGGAATAATTGTAGATAATACGGGAAAACCATTTAAGGCATCGCACATTAATATTTCTGGCCTTTATAAACAAATTCCTGTCTATTCAAAACCAAACAACATGCAACAGACCAACTATAACCCTATAATCAATATGATTAGACTCGATCTTTCAGAAATATCTAGAATTGAAGTTCCTGAACCAGAACGTGTACATATGTTTAAAGAACGTAAATATATTTGCCTTAACGTTTACTTAAATAATAATCCTCAGAAAAAATATGAGTATATCATAGAAGACAGCAAAAGATTGTTCTGCAATCAAGCTAATGGTGCCGATCCAATAGAAAGAGAACTCGCCTTCCCTGCAGTTCAAACAATCAATATTCATGGATATGAAAAAAAAGAAACAAATAAACCTGCACCAAAAGCTCCTCGTGCACCTCGATATCAACCAGCACAACAAAGACATGTTACTGCCACTGCATAGCTTTTTTTTAATTTTGCATATAAGATATCAACATTAATTAGCTTATTATTATTGTTATAAAGGAACTGTTATGCCAGTAACTATTACTAAAGAAAATGTAGAACAAGAAATAGGATCAGCAAATTTACCTGTAGTTTTAGATGTATACGCAACCTGGTGTGGCCCTTGCCAACAAATGGCTCCAATTTTTGATGAACTCGAAAAAGAAATGGGCGATAAAGTAAAATTTGCAAAACTTAACGTTGACGAAGCTCGAGAACTTTCTATTCAATACGGTGTTACTTCTGTTCCAACCTTTGTATTCATTAAAAACAATGAAATCAAACATAAAGAAACTGGCTACATGAACAAAGATGACCTTAAAAAGAAAATAGAAGAGTTCATAGGCTCTTAAAGGAGTAATCAACCAAAACTACTACAACAATAGTTAGATACTAAAATTGCCTTGATCAAACCCTTTAAGGAACATTTGAGATGCAAACATTACTCTTAACACTCTCTCTTTTATTTTCGGCAAATCTTTTTTGTGAAGACGCCTGGACCCTTAGCGGACTAACCTATGAAGATATACTATGGTCTAAAAGCATTCCCTACTTAAAAAAAGAGAAGGCAAGGTTAAAAAAAGAATTGACTCAATGCAGTAACCCTACTCAACACGATGAACTTCAAAGTAAGTTAAACCTTGTAGAGAAAACGATACAATCTATGGTGAAACAAGAAGAAAAAGAGCTAGAAAGTTATCGCAAAAAAGTAGAATTGTACTCTCTAAGAGACTTAGAGTCCGAAAGAGATATGTACAAAAGAAGCTTGAATACTGATCCAAAATACATAGACGATATACGAGAAAAAACAAATAAAATAGTGAAAAAAAGAGTAGAATTGTTAGAGTCTGAGATTGAAAAAAGAAAACAAGTTCAATAAAAACTTCCAATACTGGACAATTATGAAACACTCTATTTTATTCACACTTATTTTTTGCTACGGATCTCTTAATGGAGCTGCTTCAAAACAGACACCACAAGAGAAAAAGGCTGAAGATCATTGCGTACAAGCACTCTGCACCCAATATTCTCCGCCAAAATGGATGAATGACGGGGAATTTAAAAGTGAATATCGCTTCACATGGCGCAAGCAAAAAGAAGAAGAGGAAAAGCTGGCTCAACTTACAGCAGCACTAAACATACAAAAACAATAACATTTCTTTAATTTGATCATTAAACCCCATTTGGTAAACTTGAGAAATTATTATTTTTACCATTGGGGTTTTTTATTATGAAACATCTACTATCAATTATTCTTTTGCTTTCTTT
The DNA here is from genome assembly GCA_965658655.1 of Candidatus Babelota bacterium. Lineage (GTDB taxonomy): Bacteria > Babelota > Babeliae > Babelales > CAIQNR01 > CBFHTA01. The sequence continues at coordinate 24,054 of CBFHTA010000001.1, forward strand.
TGCACCAACGTTAATCATTACCAAACCAGCTCAATCTCAAACTAAAAAGAAAACTACAATTGCAAAGGCAAAACAAAAAAAAGTACCTTCTAAAAAAGAAGATATTACGGTTATCACCATAGACAGTAAGAACTTTGACAAACTAGTACTCAATGCAAAAAACCCTATTTTTCTAGATGTATATGCACCGTGGTGTGGTCCTTGCCGCAGAATGTCACCCATTTTTGAAGAAGTATCAAAAAAATACAAGGGTAAAAAAATCACGTTTGCCAAAATACAAATGGACGGATTTGAGAAATCAGACAAACACGTGAAACTACTCAAAGATAAATTGGGCGTAGATATTTCTATGATTCCAACCTTCTTGTACGTAGAAAAAGGCAAGGTAGTAGAACAAATTATAGGATCTCAAAATGCCTCTAATCTTAACACCAAAATTGCTTCTTTAATGAAAAAAGAAACCAAACCTAAGCGTAATTTAGCATAAAATCAAAAGGGCCTCAGGGCCCTTTTTTTAGAGCTTTCTGTCTTTAACTTCTACACCTAACTCAACGAGTTTGTCGCGTAGCTTATCTGCTCTAGACCAGTCTTTATTTGTACGAGCTTGATCTCGCTCATCTATTAAAACTTGAATCTCTGGCGTAATCTCAACAATTACCTCTGGTAGCGGTTTAAGAGTAAGACCAAGAATCTCTTTAATAAATAATTTTACCGCACAAAGTTCTTCTTGAAGATCAGTAAGATTCTCAAACACCACACCAATTGCACCCGCTGTATTTAAATCGTCTTTTACAAAACGCATAAGCTGTTTGAAAATTGGAGAATCTTGAACATGTTCCGCATTTAAGTCTGCTGCACAGCTTTCACTAGCAAAAGCCTTACAAAGCTTGCGATACGCTTTTTCAGAAGCTTTAATATCATCAAAAGAAAAATCGAGCGGTGAACGGTAATGGTGCTGTAAGATATAAAATCTAATAACCATAGGGTCAAACTTCTCAAATACGTCTCGAAGCGTAAAGAAGTTCCCCAAAGACTTAGACATTTTCTCTTTGTTCAACTGAACAAAAGCATTATGCAACCAAAAACGTGCAAACTCTTTACCATGTGCGGCTTCTGATTGAGCAATCTCGTTTTCATGATGTGGAAAAATCAAATCCATACCACCGGCATGAATATCAATATGTTTACCCAAATGTTTACCGGCCATAGCAGAACACTCTATGTGCCAACCTGGACGACCATAGCCCCATGGGCTTTTCCAAAAAGTTCCTTCTTCTTCAGCTTTCCAAAGAGCAAAATCAAGAGGATCTTTTTTCTTATCATTAATATCTACACGTGCACCAGCTTGTAGATCATCAATCTTACGCTTAGATAGCTTTCCATAATCTTTAAAATCACGCACACTAAAATAAACGTCCCCGTCTACTTCGTATGCAATACCTTTGGTCACTAAGTCTTGTACCAATTCAATAATTGCATCAATAGTACGAGTAGCAAGCGGTTCAATATCAGGCGGTAAACAATTTAGATTTTTTACATCTTCTGTATATGCCTTCATAAATTTTTGAGCAACATCATGATACTTAAGTTTATCGCCAAGTTCTTTTTCTGCTCGTGCCATGAGCTTATCATCAACATCGGTGAAATTACGACAGTAGGTAACTTTTGGATACATATGCTTGAGCAAGCGATATAAAACGTCGAATGTTACATAACATCGACCATGACCAATATGAGCAAAATCATAAGGAGTAATTCCACAAACATAAAGTTTAATTTCTTCTTCCGAAAGAGGAATAAACTGTTCCTTTTTATTAGTGAGGGTATTACTCAACGTAATCATACACAATCCCTATTGTATGGACGTTTTGAAGAAGTTCTCACTATGAGACCGCCCATACGCCCATCTTTTTAACTGGTCAATTTTTTAAAAACTAGTATCATAAGTGCTTATTTATCTTGAGAATATATATTGTACTAAAAAGATTGGAAAGTGCATAGGAGCCCATGCATGCTATCTCGTAAAAAAATTTATTTCACAGCCTTTTTATTCACACTTGCCGCGATATTTCCCCTTCAAGGTTTAAGTACCGAAGGTACAAAAGAAGCGTCAACAAAGGAAGTGATCAAAACAAAAAAACCTCAAATTATTAATCGTATTATTGTAACAGGATTAAAATCACTCCCTAAAGACACTATAATGAGTACGATCCCTTATCAAATTGGACACAAATACAATCCACGATTATCTCGTACACTGATCAAAAATATCTACAAGTTAGGATACTTCAAACAAGTCAAAGTTAAACGAGAAGACTTGCCAGACAACAAAGTAAATATTCATGTAATACTTACAGAAAAAACACGCCTTAAAGATGTTGTCTTTAAAGGTAATAAACATTTAAAAACAGAAGCCATTTTCAAAAAAACTGATCTCGAAAATAAACCTGCTGCTGACTCTCAAGAATTAATCAAATATGCACGAGCAATAGAAAAATTATATGCAGACAAAAATTATCATTTTGCCAAAGTAAAGGCAGAACTTAAGCAAGAAAAAGATAAAGCTATCGCTATTTTCCATGTTGATGAAGGTGCTGTAGCAAGAATTAAAAGAGTACGATTTACAGGTAACAAAAAATTCACCGGCAAAAAGCTACGTTCTATTCTATTTACCCGAGAAGATTGGGTCTTAGGTATTATGGATGGTGGAGGAACGTATAATCCAATGGCTGTTGAGCAAGATCGCTACACCCTTGAAAACTTCTATCAAAGCCGTGGGTATATGAATGCCAAAGTATCTAACGGTACAGTAAAATTTGATAACAAAAAACGAGACATCAATATTAGCTTCCACATTCAAGAAGGTGATCGCTACACTATTCATTCGGTAAAAGCTCCTGGAACCGATAAGCTTTCTGAAAAACAGATGCTTTCTATTATTCCTATTAAACCAGGACAACCCTATTCAAAAGAAGCAATTCGCTATTCTATTGAACAACTAAAGTTACTATGGGGAAAACAAGGATATATTTATGCCAACATTGAACCTTCTATTCAACCGGATGATGAAAACAAAACAGTTGACCTTATCTTCTATAGCGATCCTGGAGACGTTGTTCACTTAAACAAGATTAATATCTTTGGAAACGAGAAAGCACGAGACAAAGTTATTCGTCGTCAATTCTTACTCGAAGAAGGCGACTTGCTCACTACAGCAGAAATGGAAGCCTCTAAAGCTCGTGTTGGATCACTTGGTTATTTTGACATGAAAGAAGGCGTTAACTGGAGAATTGATCGTATCGACAATAACACAGCGAACCTTGATCTTATAGTAAAAGAAATAAAAACCGGCCGCTTTGAGTTTCAAGCTAACTATGGTGGTGCACCAGGGCAAATGACAGTTGCCGGTGCTGGTTGGGGTCTACAAGCAAGCCTAATCGAAAGAAATATGTTTGGATTAGGAATTCAAAATAGTTTGATTGGAAGATGGGGAAGCGACCAACAATCGTTCACCGTTAAGTTTCTTGACCCTTACTTTATGGATAAACCAATTCAAGTTGGTTGCAACGCTTACCTCAACCACTCAGAATACGATGAATTTAAACAAGTTCGAGGTTCTGGGGTAAAGCAAAAAAGTTTAGGGGGTGCTTTTAATGTTGGATTCTTAGCAAAACAACTTGGTTTCACTTATCTCTTTAGTGAAATAGGATTCGAGAAAATAGACAATCGTGGCGATTCTTTGCCTATGGCTTCTGTAAATGCAGATGACCCGGCTGCACAACCTGAATATCAAGCTATCATCAATGAACGATTCAAAAAAGGTAAATTTATCTATCTTCAATGGCATGCAACAAAGGATATCCGTAACCATACTATGCACGTTTCAGATGGATATACCTTTAAAATTATGTCTCGTGTAGGTATACCAAGCTTTGGAGATAACATTGGATTCTTTAAACTTCAAGCTGATGGACACTGGTTCACACCACTTATTGGAGAACGAACATTAGTCCTTCACGTTCATGGTTTTGCTGGGTATATCCATCCACTTGGCGATAACCGTATTCCCTTCAAAGAACTCTATAATATTGGTGGTCAAGCAAGTGTGCGTGGTTGGAACTTTGGGCAAGTTGGCCCAATATGGACAACACCAGAACTCGTAGGAAAAAACTGGTTAGGTGACGCTATTGGTGGTAAAAAAGCCTTCTACCTAAACACCGAACTTATCTTCCCACTCGTAAAAGATCAATCTATGAAAGGTGTAGTATTTTATGATGGTGGTTCTGGATGGGATACTCCTAATGCGAATTTCATTGCGCCATCTCGTTTAAAAAATAATAATTTTGACTACAGACACTCAATTGGAATTGGATTACGAGTACTTAATCCACAACCTATTAATGTTTATTGGGGCTTTAAACTTGATAAACGTAAAGGTGAAAGTCTTAACGAAGTCCATTTCTCATCAGCAGTTGATTTCTAAAATAAAAAGGCTTCGAGAGTTCGAAGCCTTTTCTTATTTACCTATATATCAATTAGAATTTTGAACCTTAACTACATTTTTATCTTGGCGGGCTAATCTCTTTCTAATCCCAACCCTGGTTCGTTTTTTACCACTACGAGATTTTCTCTCATACCGATTCCCCCCATCTCTTTCTTTTCCCTTAGCCTTTTGTTGTTTTTTATTAAGGTGTGCTTTTTTGGCTTTTACTTTTGAAGTCTTTTGAGCTTTCTGTTTCTTCACCTCTTCTCTTTTATCCTTTTTCATAAACGGCTTAAAGAAAAAACGTTTCCCTTTTTTAGCCTTTTTAATTTTTGAAGTCTTTTGAGCTTTCTTTTTATCTGTATAATTAACTTTTAAATCTTTTTTCCACAGATTAAGATTTTGATTTATTTTTCTATGTCTTCTTGCTGTAGTTTTCTCAGTGCTAACAAAAACCTTTTCGACTTTCGTTTTCCCTTTAGGACCTTCTAAGGATATTGAAATTTCCTCGCCTGACTGCTTTTTATTTACCTTTTTTTTAGAATGAATCTTTTTTTTCTTTTTAGCTTTGCGCTTTTCTTTCTTCAATCGCTTTAAATCTTTATTCTGCTTAGATTCTACTTGCTTAACTTTCTTAGACTCTTTCTTCTCCGCTAATTTAACCTTTTTCTTCTCAAGTCTTTCTGCTTTAAGCTCTTTTTCTTCACTAACCGATTTCTGGTTTTTATGTTGAGCGCGTATTCTTGAAGCATGATCTGTAGCTGGATGTACCTTTATTGCTTCGGTGACACCTTGTATAGACATCATAAAGATACTTAATACTATAAAAACAAATGGGAACGAACGGCTTCTCATGATCTCTCCTTTTTTGCGATCTCAAGCACAATCAATTAGCAGATTATAATAGTAAATTCTTATAATAACTGAACCATTTATGCAATGATTAAGACACTTTGAACTCTTTTTTGTTTTTGTACGTAATTTTGCTCTTCTTTGTCTGAACATTTGATTTTGAATGGCTCAAAAAGCTATAGTGTATAACCTGTGTTATAGTACAAGAAAGAAGGTAGACCAAACCATGAAGAAAAAAACCTTTATTGTTTTATTCTTAGCAGTACACGTCCTTTTTATTGCACTTCAAATCGATAAGCAAAGCCGAATGGTAAAATTATCGTATACAAAACAAAAAGAAGAACAAACACTCAAAACTCTTCTCAATAAAAAACAAGCTCTTATTAATAAGATTTATATGCTTAAAAATAAGAATGAAATTAAAACATATGCCCAAAGCCATTTAAAAATGAAACCCTTAAAAATAAAACAAGTGCAAAGGATTCCTGGTCATGGACAGCACACATAAAACCCGTACCACATTCGTTTTTTTTATTTTTTGCTCTCTTTTCTGCATCGGCTTAGTTAATCTCTATACCCTACAAATAAAACAGCACACTTTTTTTACTGATCTTGGACAACAACAATATTATGTTACACAAACCTCTTATCCACCACGAGCTCAAATTTTAGATCGAAACAATATACCGCTAGCAGTCAATAAAGAAACTCTCTCAGCCTTCATGCTCCCACGCATGGTCAAAGAGAAAACCACTTTAAAACGCTTCTTAAAGAAACATTTTCCTGAAGCTCACGAACGACTCATCAAAAAACCAAACGCTCAATTTGCCTATATAAAAAGAAAAATATCTGAAAAAGAGAAGAAGCTTATTAAGCAAAATGGCATTACAGACATTCATTTCTTAACCGAACCAAGCAGGTTTTACCCTATTGAAGCTGCAGGAATATTAACAGGCCTAACTAATATCGACAACAAAGGGCTATTTGGGATAGAACTTCAACAAAATACTCAACTCACAGGCAGCCCAACAACAACAATACTAGAAAAAGATGCACGTTCAGGTCATTTTTACTTCTCTAAACAAAAAGAAACTAAAGGAAGCGACGGCATACCAGTAGCGTTAACAATTGATGGCAACTTACAATTCTTAGTGCAAGAAGAATTAGCTGAAACTGCACAAAAATTTCAGTCTACCCAAGGAGCCGCATTGGTAATGGATCCAGAAACAGGCGATATTTTAGCCATGGCTTCATACCCATCTTTTAATCCAAATGACGCTACCATTGAAAGGCAAGAAGCAACAAAAAGTACTGCTATAACAGAAAGCTACGAATTTGGTTCTGTCATTAAAACATTCTGTGCGCTGGCTGCCTTAGAAGAAGGTTTGGTTACTCCAGATGAAGAAATCGATTGTATGAACGCAAAAACAGCCTATGTAGATGGCAGAAAAGTTAATACTGTACTCTCACTAGGCAAAGCAACATTTACGGAAATCATGAAGAAATCTAACAATATTGGAATTGCCAAAATTGCAAAACGGCTTGATACCAAACTGTATGATCATTACCTTAGATTAGGATTTGGTACAAAAACAGGCATTCCATTCCCTGGTGAACAGTCTGGATTCGTTATGCCTCCTGAGCGTTGGTCTAAACAATCTATTATCTCTCTTTCTTACGGATACGAAATAACGAACACCCTTCTTCAGCTTGCTCGCGCTTTTTCTGTCTTTGCCAACGATGGCTATTTGATTACCCCACGTCTTTTAATGAATCAAGAAGTTCCTACTCCAAAGAAAATCTACTCTACAGAGACAATTAACACTATGCGTCAAATTTTAGAGGAAGCAACATCAAACCAAGGAACAGGAAAATACGCAGCTGTACACGGTTATACAACCATGGGCAAAACAAGCACCACCAATCTATTAGATGAACAAGGCCAGTATGACGAGAATAAAAATACTTATGGATTCGCTGGTATTATAGAAAAAAATGGATATAAACGTGTCATTGCTTGTTTCTTGAAAGAATCTAAACGGCACAATTTATACGCTTCAACTGTTTCAGCACCATTATTTGAAAAAATAGCAGAAAAAACATTGATGCATGACAAAATTCTTAGTTAAGGTAAAAAATTATGATTATGCCAGCAGACATTCCACAAGAACACCAATCCGATTTTGAAAAACGCTATAAAATAATTACCAAAGATACTGATCGGTTATTTATTTTTGCTGCCGACCAAAAGATGGAACACTTAAATAAAGATTTTTTTGGTCCCGGACTGCCTAAAGAAATTAACAATCCTGATCATATTTTTTCTATTGCACAAAAAAGCCCTATTGGTTGCTTTGCAACTCATGTTGGACTCATTACTCGTTACGGATCTGAATATTCTAAAATTCCCTATATTGCAAAGCTCGACGGTAAAACTAATCTAAACAAAGGCGAACCTTACAGCCAACAAATGTGGTCCGTAAACGATGCCCTTGCATTAAATGTTTCAAATCTATGCGGAGTAGGGTATACGATTTATTTAGGAAGTGATTATGAACGAGAAATGCTTACCGAAGCTGCAACTATTGTAACCAACGCACACAAGAATGGGCTCGTTGCTATTCTCTGGATTTATCCACGGGGCAAAGATGTTCTGAATGAACATCACCCTGATGTTATCGCTGGATCAGCAGGCATGGCTGCCAGCCTTGGTGCAGACTTTGTGAAAGTACAAAAACCACTTGAAGATGCAAGCTCGCTACAACAAGCAGTACAAGCAGCTGGCAATACAAAAGTAGTGGTCTCTGGAGGTGCAGCACAAGATCCTAAAATGTTTTTAAAGGAAGTACATGATCAAATTCACGAAGGACACGTTGCGGGAGCAGCAGTAGGTCGCAATATTTTTCAACATACTCAAGAAGTAGCAGTCAAAATGGCAACGGCACTTTCAGAAATAATTTATAGAAACACAAGTTTAAGAGATGCGTTAAAATTTCTAGACTAATCTTTCGATACAGTTCATAGAGAAGATTTATTTACAAAAAAGAGACGCTCAATCGAACGTCTCTTATAATTTTAATCGAAAAAGCTTTATGCAATAATTGCATTTACTTCTTCCAATTGCTCTTTTAAAGTAGCTGCTTTGTACGCTAGTGCTCTCCATTTAACCACAGAGTACACTGTAGCTACTGTAGCAACTACTGCAACACCCGCAACTGACTTTGGATGACCAACTACAAAAGATTCAACTCCTGCTACACCATTATGAGCTAATGCTTTAATTGCTGTAGGAATAGCTTTCACAGAAGTGACTACTCCATCATTAGAGTCTGTACCTTTATCTTCAGTAACATCTAAATCTTCATCTTTTAAATCACAATCACAATCAGAAGAACACATAGGTAAAATTACTTCTATAGTTTCACTAGCATCTTCATCTGCTGAATCAAAAAATGTTTTACTATAGTCTATTAAACTACCTGCAAGGCTTGAAAATCCAGTGTAAACTGCTGACCCTGTATCTTCTTGAACTTGAATCTTAACAGGAGTTGAGTTTAATCCTGTTGTAATAAGCAAAGCAAGAGCTAAGTAACGTAGTTTGCTATTCATGTAATAACACCCTTATGTATAATAATTAAACAATCGTTTTCTTCTTACTCACTTCGCCAACTACTCTTTTTTTTATTTTTAGTTTTTCTTTAATATCATACTTAAGAATTACGCATTGACGTAAAAGCTCTTTCTTACTTTCTACATTTTTTACCGTTGATAACTGTTTTTTAATAGTATAAAAATCATGCAAGTCTTGTTTTAAAGATGCATTACTTGAAAACATAGCAACAATTGAAGCAATTCTACTTCCTGCAAAGTCTTTCCAGTTATACGCTGTTGGTAATTTTTCACCCATACATTGAGTAATAATAAATTCAGACTCATTCTTAGCAAAAGACATTACACTTTTAGTAACACTCTTTGCAGTAATTTTGCCTTTAATAGTTCCAACTACTACAGGAAATTCATATTTAAAGCCAAAATCATTTGACTTAATTAGAACCTTAACACCTGTAATTGGTGTCATAATTTCCCAATCAGCATCGACAAATGCGTGCACAGAAACACTGACACATAATGTAAATGCTAGTATAAAAGAACGAATAGTTTTCATAAAATCCCTCAAATAAAAAAGCCCTCAATACATGATTGAAGGCCAAATAACCCTAACCCTTCTGAATTTCAACTTAAATCCAAGGAGACTTTAGTTTATCTACTAAAGTATTTTTGTCAAAAACAACAACTCGCAAACCTCCTCCGAGAGGCGATATAGCAACGTTGCTATCTATTTGTTTTTCCTTTAATTAATTAAGATAAGAATTTAGATCTTGTCTTTGTTGCAAGGCTCTTTTAAGATCATTAACATTGCATAGTTTGAAAAAAGGATATTGTAATGACAAAAAAAGTTTTATATAGCGCTCTTCTTTTAGTTTGTTTTTCGCTTGCCGCTAAAATAGATAAAAGCGGTCAAACATTTCTCTTCACACGCCCCTGTGGGCAAAATTTAGGATTCAGCGAAGTATTTTGGTATGGTGTTCCACTCAATGATACAGAAAAAACTGGTGCTCGCATAAGCACGTACTATCAAAAATCTCGTAAAGCAGACAGGATTAAACAATATTTTTTACCGAAAAACAAAGGAAGCGTCCGCTTTGGTACGGCAGGAACTGCAACAACCGATGCATTACCTGTATGGTTTGGCCTTCATCACGCTTTTAAAGGAACCGTTACTTTTGCCCCAGAACAAAAACAGGTTGGCGGAAGTATTGATATTCGTCATAAAATTGGTCCGATTTTTGGTTCGAGCTTCTTTAAAGACTGGTGGGTGCAACTCACCGTTGGCTTAGCCGATGTAAAAAACAATATGCACTTAACACAAAATGTAGAAACTGAACCTGCCACTACCAATACAGTGCACGACCTAACAACCGCTTTTAAAAACGCAGACTGGAACTATTTAAAGATTGACGGAGAACAATCACGCTCAGGTCTCTCTGAGATTCGCTTGGGTATTGGAACTACATTTATTTCAAACGGTCGTATGTATGCTTCAAGTTATTCCGCCCTTTCTTTTCCAGGCAAAGGAGTTACCCCTAATACTTATATGTTTGATAGCCAAGTTGGTTTTAATAAACATGTTGGTCTGGTATGGGGACTTAATTTACAAGCACCTCTCACGCATGAAACCAAAGACTACTTAATAACATTTAATATTAACTTAGAGAACAATTTTTTAATTCGTAATCACCAGTTTAGAACATTCGACCTCAACGATCATTCTGGCATACCCATAACAACAGAACCTGTTGCAAACTCTAGAGAATGGAGCCGTTATTTACTTATGCGTCACAAAGATGAAACCGGAGCAGTAACCGTTCCTGGTGTAAATGTTTTAACTCACAAAGTACGTGTGTCTCCACACGCTCTTGTAGACTTTACCGCAAGCTTACGTGGAACTTCTGGACGCCTTCAAGGGGAAATTGGTTATGGATTATGGGCACATGGTGGAGATACAGTTAAAATTACAGACTCAAATCCATGGATAGAAGAATACCAAATTGCAGGAGAGACAGCAGCGCAATGGGCAAAAGATGCTACCTTAAAAAGTCGAGGAACAGAAAGCGCAACTTTCACGCCCATTAGAGCAACCGATCTTAATTTAAAATCTGCAGGTATGCTCCCCGCAGTTATTTATAGATTTCATGCCTACGTGAATATGAAAACAGAATCATCAAAGAATCCAATGCATGTAGGATTTGGTACTTTTGTAGAGTTTCCACGCAATACCACCAAAGCCCTCTCAACATACGGAATTTGGTTCAACGCTGGTGGATCATTATAAGTTCTAAAAGCCCAACAGATTGACCAATCAATAGAAATTGATATACTTCCCGTACAATAAAAACCTTCTTTGATAGGGAATGTTACTTATGAAAAATAAATTATTATTGGTTGCACTTTTAGTAAACGCAACCGTGGCACAAGCAGAATATACAATTGTAAGAGAAAATAATTTTGCACCAGACAACGCTTATTCATACGAAAATGTAGGAAGACTTGCAGCTAGTAAAGATGCAAATATACGTATGGTGGACGCATATGTACGCCAAGTAGACAATGAAATTTTCATAAGTAGAGTTGCTACAGGTATTATTGCAGCAATATTTACAAATTTTATTTGCACCACAACTGCTAGCTGGTGGCAAAACTATAAAGCTCTCTGCGCTAAAAAAAACGCAGAAGTTCAAGAAATCAAAACTAAATCGAACAAAGTTATTTCTACTCTAGGATAACTCATGAGTAATTCTAGATTTCTGAGTGTTGCACTTGTAACGCTCTTGGGAACTTTTTCAATACATTCTGCAACAAAATCTGATCCTCTTAATCGACTTAAAGCACACATTATGAAACAGGTTACAAAAGAATTAGATAAGAAAATCATAAAAAGATCTACTCAGGCAAGTATAGCAACAGCAACTCTTCTTATAGTAGCACAGCTTTTTAAACCAAAAGAAAAAAAGAAAATACCTTTATAAAAAATTAAGCCCGGATTTCTCCGGGCTTTTTCTTTGCTTACTAATTTCTTAGTACATTCCTGGCATACCACCCATTCCTGGAGCTCCAGGTGCTGGAGGCATTGCATCTTTCTTCTCTTCTGGAAGATCTGCAATTACCGTTTCTGTAGTAATCATAAGACCAGCAATAGATGCTGCATTTTGAAGTGCAGTACGTGTGACCTTAGCAGGATCAACAATACCCGCTTTAACCATATCAACATACTTACCATTTTTTGCATCAAAACCAATTTCTGTTTTTTCGTTGCGAACTTTTTCTACAACAACAGAAGCTTCGAATCCTGCATTTTGTGCAATAATACGAGCCGGTTCTTCTAAAGCACGGCGAATAATAGAAACACCGAGCTTCTCGTCACCTTCTGCTTCTACTTTATCTACCGCAGCTTGTGCACGTAGCAATGCAGTACCACCACCCGCTACAATACCTTCTTCTACAGCAGCACGAGTTGCATGAAATGCATCTTCAATACGATCTTTCTTTTCTTTCATTTCTGTTTCTGTAGCAGCACCAACTTTAATAACTGCAACACCGCCAGCCAATTTAGCCAAACGCTCTTTCAGTTTTTCTTTATCGTACTCAGAATCACTGTTTTCAATTTGCATTCTGATTTGTGCTACACGACCATCAATAGCCGCTTTTTCACCAGCACCATCAACAACAATAGTATGATCTTTTGTGATAACTACTTTTTTAGCAGTACCAAGATCAGCCAACGTCATGTTCTCTAATTTAATGCCAAGTTCTTCTGAAACAACTTTACCACCGGTCAATGCAGCAATATCTTCTAGCATTGCTTTACGACGATCACCAAATCCAGGCGCTTTAACCGCAACCGCATTCAATGTTCCACGAATTTTGTTTACAACTAAAGTTGCAAGCGCTTCGCCTTCAATGTCTTCTGCAATAATTAAAAGCTGTTTACCTGTTTTTGCAACTTGCTCTAATACAGGAAGCAGAGACTTCATAGAAGTTATTTTTTTCTCGTGAATCAAAATTGCAGGACTTGCAAGATCAGCTTCCATCTTCTCTGTGTTAGTCACAAAGTATGGAGACAAGTAACCACGATCAAACTGCATACCTTCAACAATTTCAAGTTCGTTTTCCATGCCTTTAGCTTCTTCAACAGTAATTACACCGTCACGGCCTACACGGTCCATAGCTTCAGCAATTTGTTGCCCAATAACTGTGTCTGAATTTGCAGAAATAGTTGCAACTTGCTCAATTTCTTTTTTGCTATCAACTTTTTTAGCAGACGCTTTAACACTTTCTACTGCAGCTGCAACAGCTTTATCAATACCACGTTTAAGTTCCATTGGATTAGCACCAGCAGTAACATATTTGTTACCTTCACGGAAAACTGATTGTGCCAAAACAGTTGCTGTTGTTGTTCCATCACCTGCTACGTCTGCAGTTTTAGAAGCAACTTCTTTAACCAACTGAGCACCCATGTTTTCTAGGTTATCAGTTAGATCAATTTCTTTAGCAACAGTTACGCCATCTTTAGTAATCCCTGGAGAACCAAACGACTTACCGTAAGCAACGTTACGACCACGGGGCCCAAGAGTTACCTTAATTGCATCTGCTAGAGTATCTACACCACGACGAATTTTATCGCGAGCATCGATACCGAATAAAATCTTTTTTCCAGCCATAACATATTTCCTTAGATTAATTACTTAGACTCAACAACACCAAGAATGTCGTCTTCTTTAAGAATCAAATGTTTGTCATCAAGATCGGTTCCTGAATATTTACCAAAGTAAATCGTATCACCAATTTTTACCGACATTGGCACATTTTTACCATTGGTATCAAGACGCCCTGCGCCTACAGCCAACACTTTTCCTGTTTGACCTTTTTCTTTTGCCCCTTCAGGAATATACAATCCACCTTCTGTCTTGTCTTCAGCTTCAATGCGCTCGACAAACAGACGATCGTAAAGGGGACGGATTTTGTCTACCACAAATCCTCCTTATAATAATTAGAAATAGTTGAATAATTACCCATTTAAAGACCCTTTGAGAAAGAGTCTGGCCCTAGTATAACCCAGATTAAAAAGAGTGCAATTCTTTATAGAACTGCACTCAGATTTTTTGATATATTTTTGTGTATATCTTGCTTTATTTAAGCTTATTTTTTACAGCACCCGCCTTCTTTAGCTTTATCACTGCATCCACCATCGGCACCAGAAATCTTGCCTTCTTTTTCGAGCACTTCGCGAACTTTTTCATGGGTTGGCTGATAGAGATCAAGCCGATTTCCACTTGGGTCTAAGAAAGAAGCCATAATTCCATGAGTCGCAACCTCGGGACCAGCAATAAACTCTATTCCGTCTGCTTTAAGCTCTTCGGCCAATGTATTAAGATCAGGAGTATGCAAAATAACCCCTGTATAGGTTCCTTTTTGCACCTCAGGAGCTGGGCTCAAACCAATCTTAACTTGCCCCAAAGCAAATTCTGCCCATTTGCCTTCTAGCTGAAACAAAAGCTCCAAGCCTAATTTTTTATAAAATTCTATTGCTTTTGCCATATCACTTTGCATTAGAACAACCATATAAACTTGAGAAACTTTCTGTGTCATAAAATCCTTTCTAAATAGGTGTGTATTACAGTAAGTATAAAAGAATTGAATGTTTTTGTCAGACCCTTAGGAGAATAAAATGCAAATATTTCCCTCTTTAACCAGTCAAAATCAAGATGAACTTCATGATCAAATTCGATTACTTGGCACTTCTTGTGCAGGATTTCATGTCGATATTATGGACGGACAATTTGTACATCAAAAAATGGGGAGTCCCCAGCTCGCAAATGACATTGTACGTATGACTCGCAAACAATTATGGTTCCACATCATGGCTCAAGATCCTTTAAAAATCATTAAAGAATTAAAACCCCACAAAGGTGATATTGTTTCATTCCATGCCTCTTCAAATTATGATTACCACGAGATTATAGAAGAGCTCGAACATAAAAATGTCTTACCTTGTATTGCATTGAATCCATCCACTCCAATTACAGTTTTAAATAACGCTATTCATGCTATTGATCATGTCACGATTATGAGTGTAGAACCAGGCAAATCTGGCCAAAAATTTCTACCCGGCACACTTGCAAAACTCCAACGGTTAAATGCATTTCGAGCCGCCAATGAATGTAAGCTGACCATTGCTGTTGACGGCGGAGTAAATAAAAAGAACATAGAAAAATTAATCGCTTTAGGCGTAAATCAAGTAGCTATAAGTTCGGGTATCTTTGCTCAAGATGATCCACTTGAAGCCTTACAAGAATTAATAAAAATAAGCTCAGCAATTTAATTAAAAACTAAACCCTTGTTTTTGAATGACTGAATAAGCTATCATAAAAGTTCTATATAAAAATGAAAGGTTAAAATGAAGAGGTTATTTTTATTACTCAGTTTATTAATGGTTACTACAACACAAACAATCCCATTACAAAACAAACCTGTTCCCAAGCCCAAACCATCTGGTCTCTACAAGCTTATTGGTGCTGCATTAAACAAGTTAATTTTAAAAAAGCAAAATAATGCTGCCACTATGGATGCGCTTGTTCAAAAAAGACAGCGTCCTCCTGTTAAACCCAAACCTTTCACACCATTAGAAAGAAATTCACGAAACTTAGCTATTTATTTAGACCATGAAGTAAGAACACATTTTGAATATGATTCTGTTTTTAGCAGCTTTATTGAAGCGTTAAGCTCTCCAGATAACTATGCCATTCTTGTTTCCCCAACTCTCATAACAACGCTTATATCAAAATATAAAGGGCACTATGATCTTAAACAGGCATCTATTGATGGCACAGAAGAAGAAGTTCTTCAACAAAAATTAACTGCTGCAGGTAAGGATTTTAAACCAATACAACAATGGTATACAGGAGAAAAAGCATTGATTGATAAATATCTTCTTGAAAATACTCTAAGATCATGGAAAATAGCGAAAACAGAACATGGCTTTTACGTTCTACTTCCTCAAAGAATTATTAAAATGCAACATTTCTCTACAGAAAAATTATCAATTTCTCAAAATCTATATGACTTTCTTAATCTTTCTCTACCTTCTACACAAACATCAGACACTAGCACTTTTTCTGAAGAACATTTTTTAACGGACCTGCAAACATTTCTCTACAGCAAAATAATTTATCGATCGCTTAATGTATTTATCAAAGGACATGGATCTAATGAAGAAGAATACAAAATTGCCGCAGGCTTATGGCTATCAAGCTTCAAAGCATTGCTACATCTATTGAGTAAAGTAAACACCCATTCTTTTGTATATGAAACATGTTTTGGAGGAGGAAAGAATACCCAATACACTTTTGACACAGAACTACCCTATATCGTTATAGCTGTAGGAATAACAGATACCGTTACTTGCAAAGAATTTACCTCTAATTTAGATCTACCGTTTTATTTTAAAAATATTACTACTGACATTCAAAAAGCTCTTCCTTATTTAATAACTATTCCTCACGATTACACTCAGCAGGAATTAGCTCTTCATGAATTTAAAATTAGATTACCACACACTACCTGGTTTTCTCTTACGGAAATGAAAACACGATTGCAACCTATTGGAGAAATAAAAGCTCGTGCAGCCACTTTAAATAAAGAACCCATTGTTCTCCAAGGAAAACCATGCCCACTGTCAACAACAGCACTTCCAGTTCTCAAAGTACCTATAGGGGAAAAACTTCCTATTTTTATCGGTCTTGTTCCTTCTACAGATATAACATTGTATGCAATTAAAGAACTGATTTTAGAAGACACTGATACTCCTGCAATCTTTACCGCATTAGATAAGATTTTTCCAGATGACATAAAGTCTAGTTATCCGGACGTGTTTTATATCAAAAAACTTACTTGTAAAAATATAACATGTAAAAACGTGGTAATCAGTAATGAAAATTTTAAGTTAAAAACTAGCCAAAAAATTATAAATTTTAATCGAAACATTAATAAAGTCGACGATATTATTGATTCTAAACTCTATCAAGAAAACATAAAAAAAGGTGAAGAAAAGTTGAAAGAGCTAGATGAAAAAGCTAAAAAATTTAAAACTCATAAACCACATTCTGAATTTTTAGACTTTGCGCAACTTCGGCAAGATTTAATAGAAATGAAACCCGAAGAGTTCACAGAAGACGTTATTCAAGATTTTAAAGAAGAGTTCGACAATAATAATAGTTTATCTGACGCAGAAAGAATAATTCTAAAAAGCACCCTAGAGGCTCAAAGTTATTTGTAAATTAACAATCGCATCCACATTTTGATGGGCCTTGAGCATCAAGATAAGCATTCATAAGAACAACATCATCTTTATCTTTTTGACGAAACTCACCATTTAATAACAAGCTCGTTTTAGCGTTGCACAAGAATTCAATCGTAATATAACGAACGTCACCTATTACAATTGAATGCTCTAATAAAGATTCAAAAGTCCACTGTTGCTCAACAATAGTCCACACGGTACCAACATCTAATAAACCAAAATCGAGCGAAGCTCTATCTTTTCTTTCTTTTTCTTTAAACGTAAACGACGTATTTTTTAAAAGCTGCTTGTATGTTTGCTCAGAAACAATAACTTCAATAGCATTACTTTTGCGGAGCTCAAGGGCATTTAGAATACCGGAGCCTATAACAATAGCATTATCTAAATTGAGATAGAATTCTGACAAAAGCGCTTTGATATTCATAATTATGCTTTAAATGGAGAAGGTAAAGGTGGTGCGCCCGATAGGATTCGAACCTATGACCTACAGATTAGAAGTCTGTTGCTCTATCCAACTGAGCTACGGGCGCGTCAAGAAGCTTTTAGTATAAGGCAACTCACAAAGCTTTTCAAATTTATATTATTCTGATGGCATAAATAGAGAGCCAAACTCACGAGCAGCCGTATGAAGTTCTCGCTCCTGATCCTCTGAAATATCTTTAGTTTCCAAAATAGCTTTATAAAGTTTGGGATACACAGATTCCACATAACTAACAAACTGAGTTACAAACGTGTGAATCTGACTAATCTCAATATCATCAAGAAAATCCCCATCTAAAACAAAAAGCATGAGCGCTTCTTGAATGAAGCTATAGGTGAGATATTGAGGCTGCTTAAGCACTTCTATAGCTCGCCGACCTTGATTTAATCGACGCTGAGCAGAATCATCAAGCTCAGTACCAAACTGAGAGAAATCTAACAATTCTCGATACTGTGCCAATTCAAGACCAAGCGTTTTTGCCATCTTTTTAACAGCAGAAGTTTGAGCGGCACCACCAACACGAGAAACAGAAAGACCAATATTTATAGCGGGACGTATTCCACTTTTAAACATTTGGTCATCCAAGAAGATCTGACCATCGGTAATAGAGATTAAATTTGTAGGAATATACGCGGTAATATCGTCTGCCTGAATTTGAATAATAGGCAAAGCAGTTAATGATCCACCATTTTTTATTTTCCCTGCACGTTCAAGTAAACGAGAATGTAAATAAAATACATCACCAGGGTAAGCTTCACGACCCGGTGGACGACGAAGAAGCAACGACATTTCACGATACGCAATGGCATGATTACTTAGATCGTCATAAACAATTAAAGCATCCTTGCCTTGACTTCTATAGTATTCACCAATCGTACACCCAACATATGGTGCAAGATATTGGCACAATACAGAATCAGAAGAATCCGCACTAACAATAACAGTATATTCCAGTGCTCCATTTTCTACTAAGAGACGCATGTTACGAGCCAGATTTGCTTGCCGTTGACCAATAGAAACAAAGATACAGATAACGTTTTTATCTTTTTGATTCAAAATAGTATCAAGCGCAAGTGCTGTTTTCCCTGTTCCGCGGTTACCAATAATGAGTTCACGCTGACCTTTACCAATAGGCACTAACGCATCTACCGCAAGAATTCCTGTTTCAAGCGGTTCATTAATAGGACTTCGTTCAATAACACCTGGAGCAAATGCTTCGATAGGCCAATGGTCTGTAACGTCAATATCACCTAAACCATCGATTGGTTTTCCTACAGCATTAATAGCACGGCCAAGCAATCCATCACCAACCGGTGCTTTAAATACTTTGCCTGTACGCTTGGCAACTTCCATTTCTTTAACGGGAATCGTGTTATATAAAAGAAAGATAGAAACATAGCTTTCTGCAAGATCTAAAACAATCCCTCTATTACCACCTTCGAAATCGATCATTTCGTTATATACAGCATTATCAAGACCGTGAACACGACAAATACCATCGCCCACCTGAATAACAATACCAATTTGATCTAGATGCGTTTGAGGCGCATCACTCAATGACTGTTCAAAGAGAGATACGAGATCTGCACTTTTAATTTCCATAACACCTCATCCTAATGATTCTTGAAGAGCTCGCAAGCGTTTTTTAACTGATTTTTCCCATAATAAAGACGTGCTTTGTAAGCGTATACCGGCAATAAGGCTTGTGTCAACTCGATAAGCACAGTCAATAGCGCCTTGTACACGTTTATCTAAAAAATGCATAATCTGTTCTTTCTGCTGTACAGAAAGCTCCGATGAACTTGCAACTTTGAAATGTGTAATACGTAATTCTTTTTCTTTAAAGACAACAATACAGTTAAAAACATCTGACAATAAAGACACCCGCTGACTTTTCATTAATAGAAGAAAAAGTTTCTCACACTCTTTTGGCAAATCAAAGCGCTTACATAAATCATTAAATAAACCGCATTTCACTTCTTCCTTAACTAAGGATAACTCCATAAGGAACATTCCGTGTGGACGCTTCTTAAGAAATACACTGGCCTGCCTGAAGGCATCAAGATCTTGCTCTTTAATTTGCCCCGAAAATACTTGCAGAAAAGCTTCTGCATAACGTCGTGCCAATATAGGCCTTGCGCGATTCATGCTGCTTCCTGTTCTAAATTTTTAAGTGCTGACTCTAAAAAATCTTGCTGTTTATCTTTAACAGAAAAGTGTTTCTCTAATTGTTGAGTTGCATTTTCTATAACCGTTGGAGTGAGTTTTTTAACTAAATACAATTTAGTTAAAGTCTGCTCTTGTCTTTTTACTAGAGCACTAATCGCTCGTATCCCTTTTAACCGTTTTCTTGCTTCATCTTCTTGAGCTTGCTCAATTGACTCATTCCACATTTTAAGTTTCGATAAAAGTTCTTGAGCATATAATTTTTGTTCTTCAGTACTCTCTTGAACAGACTGACAGGCTTGTTGCGTTTTTTCTGCAAGCTCCTTAAGAGCTCTTTTTGCATCTTCTTTTTCTTTAATGCCTTGATCTATAGTTGGAATCAATTGTGTTTTAATTAAATATACCAATACGGCTGCAACACAAATGAAGTTGGCAAACGAAATAGAAAAAATATAAGAAATAATAAGATTAATCATGAGACAACCTTGAAACAATCAAGTCGGTCAAGAGCGCACAATCCTTCTTTTCCTCTGTTTTAGTAATATGAGGAGGCTCGATTCTCTTAAATGAACGAGCAGAAACAACACTATGCACTATTGACTCTGGAATACGTTTTTTAAATTGCTGCTGATACCAAGACCACTGACGCCCCTGTTCTTTCTGTGCTTTTTCAAACAACTCTTTTTCTGAAGCTACTCCATTACTAAGCCTTGTAGTAGCTGCTTTCTCGTGTTGAATAGCCGAAACAACTGTACGAAACAAAAACGTACGGAGCAACCACCAAGCAAATAAAAAATTGAAAATCTGTACAAAAAACGTTGCATTAAAATAGATCATGGTTAACCCACAAATCCATTATACATTATACAAAATTAACATCAGTCCAATAATAAAAGCATAGATAGCAGAAGTTTCTACCATACCCATTGCAAGCATCATTACAAAACGAATTTTGTTTGCATTCTCAGGGTACTTTCCCACACTTTCACAAGCTTTTGTCCCTATAAAACCTTGTCCTAAAGCTGGGCCAATACTTCCGACACCCATTGCAATTGCTGCCCCAATAAACGCTGCTGCTTTTGCATAATAAATACCTTCAATCATGCGGACCCCTTTCAGAAAATAAAGAGTTTACTATTGCATTTATAGTAACTAGAGCTTTAGTTTACTCTATTTTTTTGTTTTTTTACAAGGAAAGAGATGAGGAAGTTCCTTGAACACCAACAGATTGAGGGCTTTGTATAAAAGAAACTATTGCTTTGCGATGCTTTTCCATTTGCTCTTTATCCCCTTCAAACTCCTGATTGCAATCAAGAATGAGTACTGGAACATCATGTAAATAAGCAGCAATTTCATGCTTATCTAACAACCATGCCTCGTGTTTTTCATGTAGAGACTTTAAGTAATCTAAAGAAACACCTACTTCTTCTTCGCGTGCTCGTTTAGTTAAGCGTGCATAGCAAACTTCTGGTTCAGTCTTTAAATAAATAAAACCGGTTGGCTTTGGTGCATAATTCACAATCAACCATTCAAACCACTCTTGATACAACTTCCATTCAAGCGCACTCATAGTTCCTAATTCAAAACAATTTTTTGCGAAACAATAACGATCGGAATAAACAGAACGCTCTAAAACCTGTATACCATGTTCGTTTCTTTTTGCTTTTTCCATCTGCTCAATAATACGTGTAATAAACGCATATGATTGAAAAGTGTACGCCCAACGTGGAGTGTCAGCATAAAATTTTTCTAGAAGATTATCTCCATCACCCACATCTTGCCATTTTGTATGAGGTTCATACACAACCTGAACTGGTAACTCTTGCTCTATTAATGATAAAAAAGTTGATTTTCCTGCACCAATATTGCCTTCTAGAATAAAACTTTTTTGATCATACGAAACCATGGTTATCCCTTTGTGTTAGCATCGTTTTATCTTAGAGCTTAATTAACGTATACTTAAACATCTGTAAAATTTTTTGAATAAAAGTAGTGTACGTCAAAATGAGAAAATTATGAAGTTTACAAAAAAGTTTTTTTATCTCGTTTGTTTTTTACTTATTCACACTTGTGTGAATGCACAATTAAGTCTAGAAGAGCAGATCGAAGCAGACCTCTTTGATTTTGATCCATCTATTACAGCAATGGATGTCACTGAACCCACCGTTACTCGTGGAACGCCCACAGAAACCGTTGGTATTCTAACTGGTCTAGTAGAAGCTCAAACCATTTTGCAAGAGTCTTTATATTATAGAACAAATCCTATCGCTCGAAAAAGCGTTGTTGATTTACCTATCTTTCAACAATTCAACAGCTTTAATTACAATGAATCTACCACTTTCAACTGTATTCCTTTTTATAGTCAAACCTTTAATGAGATATACTACAAAGAGTTCAATGAGCTTAAAGACTATATCGATGTAGAACAAAAACATTTAATTCGAAGAATCGATGACTTCCATTTAACCACCTTTAATATTCCACGAGTATTGCAATTGTTTGGTAAAATGAAACTTCAAGAACACCGCATTGGACTACTCTTTAATTGGGAAAAAATACGATCCAATTGGGCTCTTTCTATTCGTACACCTTTTTACTACGACGAGCATAACTTTTATCTTAATCGTACCCAACGGGATCAAATTACCGAGCTTCTAGGAGAAACAGATCCACAATTTGCTTTTGACCATATGGTTGCTGATTTTCTTTCTTTAGGAGACACCAAGCTCTGCTTTGAATATTTAATGAAACAAGATCATCGCTACGACCTTGCAATTGGTTTACGAGCTACATTACCCACTAAGTTACGCATGAGCAAAGGCCTTGCAGGTGCTTACTTTGATGTTGACAAAGATCCAAAATCGTTAGATCTCCACACTGATTTACTGGGAATCCCCGACAATCCTTTAAATGATGCTGGCTACACCACAGCAGAAAAAAATTTGATTGAAAAAAACGCTACAGACTTTGTGTTAGACGCACTCGATCATCTTTCTACTCTTTTACTAGAACAGGGAAGCCGCAATCATTTTCATGTCGGTGTAGGCCCTCAAATGCATTCTACTATGCATTTTAATAGCAAATGTTATTTGACTAATCTTTTGTCTTGCGAGGTCTTTACTCCTGCAAACGAACGTCGTTTCTTCTTGATTAAAAACGATAAAGCTGCTTTTGATGCTTTTAATTGGGACGACACTGGTGCTGCCATCCCCGAAAAACTTATTTTTTTAAACAAGCAACTTAAAGAAAAGTTCTTTCCACCTGGTTACAATGTTTCTGTATTCCCAGGAATATTACTACAAAGCACCTCTGGCTTAGTTTTTGAACGACGAAGAGTTATTTTAACTTTGGGCACCGATTTCTGGTTCCATTCAAAAGAAAGTTTTGGGACCATTTACGCCCCAAGCAACATAAAATCACTTCTTGATCTTGAAAAAGCAAAAATGGGTAATCGCTACCAATCATCTCTATGGGTAGGCCTTGAACGTAACCTAAAACCTCATTATACCTGGAACTACGGTGCTAAACTAAGTGTTGGAACATGGAGCAGCGGAATTGGTTCGAGTACCAGTTTTGCTTTCTATATAGAAAAACTATTTTAATCTTTAAAAAGGGATTACTATGAACAAGAAAATTTTTCTTTCAATTATACTTTTAACCTCATTTGCCCCTAAGCTATTTCCATCTACTATGGTTAAAATCGAAGACCCAATTTTACAATTGGTAGACGGCATTCCAGGAGCTATGGATGCCGTCGCTTTAAAAAAATGTTTTGATACTTGGAAGGTCATCGACACTATTCAATATAAAAAAACCTATGATTTAGACGGCAAGCAAGTAACACTCCGAGACTTAGTTGTTCTAGAAATGAAATATAAAAAAGAGAACGTTGCTGCAGATACGCCTGAGTACAAAGCACTAGAGAAAACATTAAAAGTAGTAAAAGTAGAATTCTCTAAAGCAACCCAACCACTTTTAAAAGATGTAGAGAATGATCCTGTACAAAAAGAAAACAATCAAAAACTGGTTGCGCTCTACACAAAGATCACCAAACTTGTAAACTCACTTTTAAGTTCTTGGGGAAAAGCTGATGAAACCGAGCTATTAGCTGCTTCTGATACAAAAGAATTCTTTATTTTCCTTAACCATCTCAAGGGATTTTTAAGAAGTTTAATGTACAGCTGTGTTAAAGCTCGCACTCTGTTTAAAAAAGAATGTCTCAAAAAAGAAGATCACGCAGCATTTGATAAGTTTTTTACCAATTAAAGATTAATATTAAGCAATAAAAAAGGCCTCGCAATTGAGGCCTTTTTATTTATATAAGAATATTCTTACATCAAAGTAATTGGCTCTTTAAATGCCACCTTTCCTGTTGCTCTCATTAATCCCATAAAAGAAGAAAAACTTCTTGTTCTCGCCGCCCAAGCTAACGCGGAAGTTGAATCTGCACCATGTTCTACACAACATTTTATCGTGTCATAATACGGAAACGAATGATGACGATCTGTATGATTATTATTGTAAAACTCAATTATTTTATTCAAAGTTTTATCAACATCCGCTTTACCTTCAAGTAACGTCTGAATGATTTTTCGATGAACCTCGTTATCGATTGCGTATCTTTCCGTAGGAACATATCCTAAATAAGCCTCTAATAATATATTAGGATCAATTTCTAAGTTCACTAAACGCTCTATTCTAGAAAGATTGCCGAAACCCTTGTCTAAACGAGCTTTAAATAGTCCATTTAAATTCTCTGCTCTATTAACAAGCACCTTGACCACATTCGAAGACGCCTTTTCACGGCTTAAAAGATAAATTAACTCCGGCACAGGATTCATACCTAAATCACATTTATAATGATAAAAATCTACTTCATTTCTAAAAAACTTTCCATCAAGGCCTTTTCGAGGATCAAACATATATTTCATCATAAAATCTCCTTGATACGTGCTTCTACGAAGTTGACTCTTTAAGGTAGGCCTTGCATCTGCACCTTGTTGCATTAAAAAACGTGCTATCTCTTTATTCTTAACGAGTTCATATGTATCCTGTAAATCACCGTTATCAATCTTTGCTCCATGCTCAAAAAGATATGTAACCATTTCAAAATTATTAATTCCTGCTGCTCCACTTATTCCTTGTGTTGCATCTGCTCCATGCTCAACAAACAATTTTACTTTCTCAAAGTTATTGATTAAAGCCGCCCGTTGAAGCAAGTGCATTCCTTGAACAAATGCTTGATTAATATTAAATGAAGGAAGGTTTAGAATTGTTTTAAAGAAAATATCTTTATCTTCAAATTTGATTCCAAAAATATCCTCCAAGTATTTTTTTGAAACAAAAAAAACAGTCGCTAAATAATTCAAAGCTCCTTGCGCTAGAGGTATTGATTGATTAATGTCTTCATATTCAACTAATTTTTTCACAAATTTGTAAATCCAATTTCTATTGTTTTGAAGTAAAGAAAATGCTGCATGATCTGTTGAGAATTCCCACAATCCTTCAACATTATACCTTTGATGCTGATCATTAACTGAAATTCTAAGAGAAGGATATTCATCATTTCTTGCTCCTTCAATAGATACTGTTCTTGTTTGAGTAGAAAGAATATCTTCATACTCTTGTATAGACTGAGCATTACAACCAAAAAGATGATTCATAATTTTTACAGTAGTATGTATATCAGTTGAAATTTCGTAGTCTGCTTCTTCATATTTCACTCCAGGAATACCTGATACGAGGCTCATCCATTCATTGGCTGCATTGCTATAATACTGTGTTCCTTCAATGTTTTTATATTTTTCTATAAATACTTTAAATGCAGGTAATACATGAACAGTTGCCGGCAACAAAGACAAATCTAAATAGTTTTTTTCTTTATTATATAAAACAAGATTCACAAAAGCCCATAAGGATTGCTCTCCACAAATAGCAACGCTTTGATGATGTTGATAACGTGCAGAAAGTTGTCCCGAAGGTACTAATTGATCATAATTATTTTTTTTTATATGACTTAGCATTGTAATCATTTCTTCAATGTCCATTTGCTTTGCTTTTGAAAGCGTAGATGGATCAAATTGCTCCGGACAAACATCAATACCCAACCCCATACTATAGGCTTTAAAATCATCCTCCTTTTGACTTTGTGCAACAGCCAACATAGAAAATACATAGGCTCTATCCTCAAGCTTCATTTGCTCTAAAGGGTTGAGCCGTTTTTTAAGAGCTTTTTTAAAATCTTTAAATTTAGAAAAAAACGGTGACTGTGTACAATGTGTTTGATGCCATGCAACAGTAGCATCACCTGCTATAAATTCGTTTAACTTATTTTCAAAAGCTGCACGAGCAAGTTTTCCTAATGTTACAGCATCAATGGAATAAAAAGGATTACCTTGCAACGCCGTTTGCCGCAAGCGACCATCAAGACAATGGAAAACATTTCTCGCAAATTGCCCTCTAGGACTCTCTTCATCGTAAATCTTTTTACCCAAAGTCCCCTCAAGTAAAAGAAGCCCCACTGCAGGAGAAAATGCCCGTTTATCTTCTGGAAAACTATTCAAAGTATTTTTAATCCACGTATGACGAACACCACTCCACATACCAAAAGCTGGTGTTACACCAAGCATTATCGCTAGTGAAAGTAAAAGTTTCTTAACCATCCTAAAACCTCCAATTTTACTCCATTACTTTTTAAAACTATAATATATTATAATTCTATTTGAATTATAGTCAGCTGGGGGTGCTAAGCTTATTTAAGGTTAAAATGGATTTTACTAACTAAAGATTTATTGAAATTGAACTATTAACATAAGCTCGTGAACAACAAAAAGACCATATAGAACAACATCAAGCTTAATATCCTTAGACAAATTTATAAAATATCCTTTTTTAGGATAGCTCGCTGTTTTGAGCCATTTTTGCTATTATGCTTAAATAACTATTCAGAAAGGCATTATGGAAGTACTTAACGGAACCGTCGATCGTTTTTTATTTCAGAACGAAGAGAGTGGATTTTCTATTTTTGTACTTCAAGTAACAAAACAAAACTCTGTTGTTGTTAAAGGAACTGCCCCTGCGTTGCAAGCTGGTCAACAAGTAGAGCTCTCTGGAGCATGGGTTGTTCACCCAAAGTTTGGTAAACAATTCGATGCAAAATCATGCCAAGTTTGTTTGCCCAGCAGTGCACAAGGACTCAAAAAATATCTTGGGTCCGGTCTTATCAAAGGGATTGGCAAAGTCTATGCCGAAAAATTAGTAAACTATTTTGGAACCACAGTTCTTGATGTTATTGATCAAGATCCAGAACGACTCAGAGAAGTTCCTGGAGTTGGAGCAAAGCGTGTAGAGATAATTGCAGAAGCATGGAAAGATCAAAAAGAGATTGCCAACGTAATGGTTTTTCTGCAAGACAAAGGTGCTTCAACGACCTATGCCACAAAAATTTATAAAAAATACGGTGCAAATTCTATTGCCCTCATGACCGAAAACCCATATAGAATTGCAGAAGACATCTGGGGCGTAGGTTTTAAATTAGCTGACCAAATAGCACAAAATTTAGAATTCGAAAAAGAATCGGTCAAGCGCGTAAAAGCCGGAATCTTGTTTGCGATTAATAACGCAACAGGACTTGGCAATTTATATATTGAAGTAGACCCTTTAAAGAAATCGGCTCTTAGTCTTTTAGAACTTAATGCCGAAACAACACAATCCACACTTAAACGTGCGCTACACGAACTCTATAACGAAGACAAAATCAAGCTGATAACACACCAAGATAAGCACTTTGTTACACTTCCAAAGTTTTACCACACCGAGAAAAACGTTTCTGAAAAACTTAAAAATTTAATGACCCACAAAGCATTAAAAAGCTTCAATCTTCAGCAAATCTACACACAAATTAGAACGCCAAAAACAGGGCAAGTCGAACTCAATGAATCTCAACAAAAAGGGATTTTAAACTGCTTACAGCATAAAGTATCGGTGATTACCGGTGGCCCAGGAACTGGGAAAACAACGCTGGTTAAAAATTTATTGCATGTACTCGATAACGAAAAAATAAATTACAAATTAGCAGCTCCCACCGGACGTGCAGCAAAAAGGATGACTGAAAGTACTGGACGTTACGCTCTTACCATTCATCGACTGCTCGAATTTAATATGCAAATTATGGGGTTCACCTACAATGAGCAGAACGCCCTTAAAGTTGATTTTTTAATTATCGACGAAGCTTCGATGATAGATATTTTCTTAGCCTATGGTCTTTTACGTGCGTTGCCTTTAACGGCCCATATCGTATTCATTGGAGACATTGATCAGCTTCCTTCTGTAGGAGCAGGAAATTTTTTACGCGACCTGATTGCAAGCAAAGAAGCAAGTGTAACCAAACTTAATTTTATATTTAGACAAGCACAAAACAGTTTAATTACCTACAACGCCCACCAAATAAACAAAGGCGAATTCCCAGCATTTGAAGCTCCAAATACGTTTCAAGACTACCTGTTCATTAAAGAAGATAAGCCAGAAAATCTTCCTATGCATTTTAGACGCATTTATCAATCAAAACTACCACGGTGCAGAATACAATCTAAAAACAGCATTGTTCTTTCTCCTATGAATCGCGGTACAGCAGGAACACAAAAAATTAATTATGATCTGCAGCTTCTGCTTAATCCAGAAAATAAGCCGTCTCTGTCTAAATTACAACACACATTTAAAGTTGATGATCGCGTAATGCAAATCCGAAACAACTATGACAAGCATGTGTTTAACGGAGATATTGGTACCATCGAATCAATTAACCACACCGACAAAGTTTTACGTATTGCGTATCCCGAAAAAACAGTAGAGTATGATTTTTTAGAACTTGATGAACTTGTCTTAGCCTATGGGATTTCTATTCACAAAAGCCAAGGGTCTGAATTTGATGCGGTTATCATTCCCCTTTTCATGCAACACTTTACCCTTCTCCAAAGGAATCTTGTCTACACAGCATTAACGCGGGCGAAAAAGTTCTGTATTATCATTGGACAACCAAAAGCACTAGCTATGGCCATTAAAAATAACAAAGGCACCGTAAGAACAACGTTTTTAGCGGAATTTTTAACAACGGATCTGGCATGTCGATAAGATTTTTTTTACTCGTTTCTCTTTTTTCAGCTCCTCTTTATGGTATTTCTTTAACTAAGAAGAAAACGTTTACTATTATGCTTGATCCTGCCGGCGATGCTCAACACGCAGGAAGAAAAATTGGCGACTATCTTGAACGTGGAGCCACTCTCCTGTTTAGTGATGCCTTAAAAAAGAGCATCGAAGAAGCACATAGCGGCATTCGAGTAGTACTTACTCGATTTCCTGGAGAAACAATTCAGCCTCGACAAAATGCCTCGTTCGCTAATCGACTTGATGTAGATTTATACCTTAGCCTGCATTTTTTCAAACAAACAACCCGTAAATCTTTACTCCATCTTTTCTTTTTTTGTTTAGACGCTACTACCGATTTTTGGTCTGACCAAGCTCCAAAATTAGCTTTTATAAAATCAAGTAAAATCCACAAACAATCTATTAGAACAAGCAAATCCTGGGCACAAGTGCTCTTTGAAAATATGCAGCCATATAATAAAAGTTTTGACACTTCTAAACCTTTGGGAATTCCTTTTAAACCATTACATGGACTTAAAGCACCAAGCATAGGTATAGAGGCCAGTCTAACAAATCCAGAAGAATGGCAGCGCTATATTCAACCGATTACCGATGGTATCGGTACAATTATTGCACAGAGAAGAAAGGAAAGTAGTCGTGGAATTTTCTCTTAATTACAAAACGTTTATTGCTTCTGCTGCTTTCTGTATTGGAGTAACTGTTTTTATGATTTCTAATAGATGGCTCATCATTCATTTAAACACCGGGCAATCTACTATTGATAAAAAAACTTTAGCAATAGAGAAAAAGCCACTCCGCCTTTATTTTTGGAAAGAAGACGCATGGCACTATGAAGATACCGAGCTCCTCTGGTCTGAAGATGTAGCAGATACATTAAAATATAGCGCTAACCGATGGCTTTCTTTACTTGATGAAGAGAACCTTCATTCAAAAAAAGTAGTTACACAAAGCGTCTCTCTTTCTCCATCAGGCACAATTGCCTATCTCTCTTTAGATCGCTATCCATTTGAAAACGAATCATCTACCTATGAAAAATATATGTTTATAGAAGGATTACTAAAGACGCTACGAGCACAACAAATGGCTGTAACACATATTTGTTTCCTGGTTCACCACAAACCATTGAATGATTATCACTTAGACTTCTCTCATCCCTGGCCAATCAAAAGTTTTTTTCAAGAGTAAATGCAAGCCTACCAATCTTTTCTCCTAATGCCAAAATTACCCTCTAGATTTTTAAAAAATACCATGCTAGTTTCTACTCAAGTTTAACCTTTTTCATAGAGGAGAATGTCATGAAAAAGTATATTCTTCTGCTCGCCAGTCTTACAGGTACTGCCCAAGCAAAAGAACTCAATTCAACTTCGTTGTGGAATAAACAATATCGTATCAATCAATTGAGCTCATCAGATAAGAATGCCTTAGCAACAGGATTGTATAATCTAATGAAAGAGAAAGGAAACGAAAAGACTACGCCCTCTAAAGTAAGTCAGTTCTACGAAATTACGGCAGAAACCTGTCATTACACCTGCAGAAATGCTTTTCAAAAAGTGTTTGATAAAACAGTAACACGCTCTCATAACCATGACAAGAAAGCTTCTGTATGGGTAGAAAGCGTAAGACCCTACTATGCCGACATAGTAAAACAACTTACCGAAGATGAAATGATTATTTCATTCGGCGCAGATCGTGGTAAAAAATTTCCAACTACAGAAATTGAACTGGATAGAGTATTAAATCCTCGTCCTCGTAGAAAAGTAACTACTGTGTTCCATATAAACACACCTGGTTTTTCTATGCATGTTCAAATGTAGTCCTCAACTATTAGACAACAAAAAAAGGCCTCGTAACTGAGGCCTTTTTACTTTTTAAATAAACTTCTATATATCTTCATAGATGACTCGAAACCACTCTTCAACTAGCGCTTTTTTTCTCCTGTACTTACTGTACACCCTTCAAGAATAGCACGCATAGCTTCGTGAAAATTTATAACTTTTTGATACTGTTTTTTACAGGGTCCATTGTCTATATAGTTTTGACTCCTACCTTCTTTTTCAAAGGGAGCGCCACATTGTGCATATTCACCATAAGCATCCCAATGGTCAACAACCAAGTTCGTATTAAGCCTGCTTTGAACACAAGAAACACTCGTACCGCGCATTTCAGCAGGATTGATTTCTTGCTCCCAACGAGCCCATAACAATATTGTACGAGCTATTACATTGGCATCTGCCGCATAAAATGTGCTTGAAAAAAGTGTTCCTGCCACAGCAAGAGTAAAAAGTAATTTTTTATTCATAACAACCTTCGATAGTATTATTCAGAGAGATTAATAATCTAAAAAGAATTATATCAAAACAACTATTAAGAATAAAAAACACTTTGTAAATTTATTTTTCTGGAAACTCGTCACCAGGAAGATCGGCATCTTCTGGTTTAACCCGAGAACCATCAAGATACTGTTGATCTCTAGATTCACCCATCATACGAATAACGCGCACAGGAAAAGCAATTTCTATATTATTGTCGTGCAGAAACTTAACAATTGCTAGGCGAACATCACTAGCGATAATCCATTGTTGAAGCGTCATTTCTGAACTAATATAACCACGTATCATAAAGATATAACCAGAAGGTCCAAATTCTTCTAAACGAACAATGGGCGGTGGAGTTTTAAGTACATTATTAACACTTTTAACTGCTTGAAATAAAACGTCTTTTGTTTTTTGAGGGTCTGCAGCATAACGAATGCCTACAACAATATCAGGAAAGGTAATAAACCCACTACTATAATCCCAGTTCATAATAACATCTTGCATCAGCTTATTATTGGGGATTACTAAATAAAAACTTC
This sequence comes from Candidatus Babelota bacterium, assembly GCA_965658655.1. Taxonomy (GTDB): domain Bacteria; phylum Babelota; class Babeliae; order Babelales; family CAIQNR01; genus CBFHTA01. The sequence goes on from CBFHTA010000001.1 coordinate 55,969, forward strand.
TCTTCCTGCGAATAATAACTGCTCGTGGAGTAATTTTTCTTACAACTCCACTGACATCATCACTAAGTTTAATATAATCACCAACTTTTAAAGGTCGCTGAATAAGCAAAATGAAATATGCAATAAAATCATTAAATACTTCTCGTAAAGCAAAACCCATACCTACAAGGAGCGGTAAGATATAGTACAGAACAAGGAATCCAAAACCTTCGTGAATTAAGCCAATGGTAATAACAATAATTACAACAAAATAATAAAGAATGGTTGAAACGGCATTGTGTACTCCTGGATCTACCAATAGAACACTAAAAATACGATCGACAATAAAACGATCTATTAAATGGCCTACCATAAATGCAAGGGGGATAAAGAAAATAGTTCGGGCAAGATCAAAAATGCTTACATTATGATATTTACCCTCTGTAAACCCTACAAGAAAACGTTTTTCTACAAAGAAACCGCCAATTGAGTCTAGCGGAATTGCTTTGCCCCAGAACCAAGCGATACCCCATAAACCAATAAGTAAAAAGAGGATAAATAAGAAAACAACAGTGAGCCCATAAAATGTTTTTGAATTATCAAACCGTTGATTAAGTGTTTCTCCATCAGAAGCAAAAAAGATATAAGAAGAAATACGGCGACAAAAACCATAGGCAACAAACAAAGAACGACCAACCAGAAGAGTACCGAAAAGTCCCCAAAAGAAATACGCAACCAAGTTATCGTATCCACCAATATGTGGATCACTCAAAACCATAACGGTAATGATAATAACCAAAATCGTATAATAATACTGGTCTACTAAGCGCCAACATAATCCACCTATTTCTGACTTAGACGGAATAACACTGAGCAAATCTTCTTTTCTAATAAGCGATAACAAAAGAATGCGAACAATAATCGAATAGAAAGCCAGCAAGACACTCGGCAATTCTGATTTAGTATAGGTAGCAAGAATGAAAGCTTCTCTGAAAAAAAGAATAACAACAGAAGTATATAAAAAAGTGCACCCTACAAAATGTAACCGTGGAACAAAATGATCAGGAAAAAGTTCATATTCATGCTCTTTATTAAAGGCAATAACAAAGTGAATAAACCGATTAGAAAGATACAGAAGATAGGGAATAGAAAAGAGGAAAAACAGGACAGCAGGGTACGTTTCTGTAACCGAATTCATCCCTACCGAAAAGAATAAAAAGAACCAAATATAAAGCAAAATAAGGTGCTTTGAAACAAATTCTATACATAGCGCAAGAATACGACTGAAAACAAATGCTCCGCGATATTCAGTTCCAGCGTTTATAAAAAAACGGCTCAAAGAAGGCAAGTAGCGCTGCAACAAGAAAAAAAACAAAAAGATAAGAAAAAGTTTCCATAAAATAATAATCAACTGTATAGGGTTATGAAGAACATTAAGTATCTTACGACTCTTAATATAAAGTTTAAATCCAGAAAGATATGAAGAACCAAGCGTGCGAACGTCAATAAGAAAGCCTGTCATATCAGGAACAATATTGGTTAATCCTTCTTTAGAAATTGCACCCCCAGAACGATGCCACAAACTTACTCGCTGTAGCTCTGCAATCATACTTTTAATTTCTTTGATTTCTCCACTATAAGATACAAGGAGCTTTGAGTAAGCTTCAATAATGCGCCCTGTATATTCAATCTGCTTAGAAACCTGTGTTTGGGCTTTTGCAAGATACAGCTCACATTTATTGTATTTAGCTTCTTCACCTTTAAACCACTTACTACGTTTTGCCTTTAACGTAATTTGATGATTTTTAATATTTGTAAGCGCTTTATTCTGTAAACTTAACCTATTAGTCGCCGAAGCCCGTTTATCTTCATAAATAGATTGTTCACGTAATAACTCGGCCACTGAAGTTTGGTAATCAACGATTTCTTTATTAAGCTCTTCACTTGATTTAAATTGCTGATGTTTAATTTTATACCACGACTCTACAACACGTAAGGCGTATTCATGTTCTTTAAATAATACTTTTGCTAAAGCCGTTTGTGCCTTATTGAAATCAATTTTAATACTAATCAGCTGCACTTCATCATTTTTAAACCCTCGCTCTGCAAGCGCTAAGAAGCTACTTGCATTATTAGGAACGCTGATCCATTCATTAAGATTAGTAATTGAGTAGTCTTTATCAGGATATTTTATTTCTAACTCTTCAAGTTGTTTTTTAATCTTTTCTTCGATCGTAGAGAGCTTTTCTATCTGCTGTAAATAAGTATCAGTCTTATTGAGGTACTCTTGTTTTTCTTTTTTTATACGCTCTGTAACTGTTGCAATATCTTTTTGATCAACACGTAAAGACATCCGAACAATAAAGTCTTTTTGAACACGAAAAGCGTTAAGTGCTTTTTGCTGAAATCCTTCTTTTTCTTCAATAAGAGCTAGCTTTGCTGTTTTTTCTTTAACCTGAAGCTCTGAAAATTCTTTTTCGTATTGAGCCATCTTAACTTCATAGTCCAGCAACTCACTCTTCTCATGAGCAAAATGGTCAGAAGGAAGCACCTCTGTGCCAAATTCACTTTGCTCTTTAAGTTTCTCTTTGTAAGTTTTTTCACTTGTCTCTGTAAGACGTTGTGCATTTTCTAAATCAAGACGAGCTTCGCTTTTTTCTCCTATAACATGCGAAAGCTTATCCTCTTGATTAGCAATTTTTTTATTAAGAGATTGAAGCTCTTCAAAGGTATAAAGCGATTTCTTTTCTTCTTCTTGTGTCTTTTTTTCTTCTTCCATACCAGACAAAAGAGAAATGCGAGACTTCAAGTAACCAAACCAAGATTTTTTGCTTGAACGAATATTAGTTAAAATTTGAGCAGTTCTTTTAAGAGTAAAAAGCTGCTTATTTAAATATGTATCATCAACTGCTTGTTTTAATAGCCCTTCCACATGTTTTATTTTCTTACGAACTAGCTCTATTTTTTGCTGTATATCATCTTCAAAATTTTTTAACGTATGCTCAATAGTATCTGCTTGTTTTTTAAGATGTTGCAATTCTCTTTCTGCTTTATCTTCACCAACAGCAAGATCTAAAGATCCTTCTTTCCTTAAACCCAAAGAATTTAAAATATCGGCTTGTACGTTGAATCCGATTAGCAAGAAACAGGCAAGGGAGAGTATTTTTTTCATAGCTTTCATGATTCATCACTCTTTAATAAATTTGGTATCGCTTTAAACCACTGTCTTTGAGGATGCGTTTGCATGCACCATAAAATCCATCTATCTAGCAAAGCCTCATTGGCTAACTGTAAGTCTGCGCGGACAAGGTTGTCAATAGGCGTTTTTAGAAATTGCTCTACACTGTGCTGTATTGCGCTGTCGTGCGGATAAACTCCTAACTGAGAAAAAAGCTTTGCTATAACTCTTTTTTTATCTAATTCAGTTTTGAATTGAGTAAAATGAGAGAATAATTCAAGAAAAAAATCGAAAGTAACTTTGCAACCTACTCCCTCAGGCACAAAGTAGTAACAGGTTTCTAAAAGATAATGTAGAAAATAAATATCACTACGCCCCCAACTTAAAGGCATATGTTCTATTTCTACATCTTTAATTAGAAGTTTTTGATATTTATCTCGAACCGCATAGTACGAGATGATAGAACCCCTTTGAATACGAGTTTTAGCAAAAAGAGAGGTGTAAAAAATTGCATCAATGCGTCCATACTGAGACTCAAGCAGAGAAAGATTTCTGCCTTTGTAGAGTAACACTATACCCGTGCGTCGTTGCGATTCTTTCACCCCTCTCCTTTTATTTTCTATAAGCCAATCTTTTTAAAGAATGCGTCTTTGTTTGGTTCTCTGCCAAGATAGTCGCGCAACATATCATCTGGATTTTTACTTGCGCCAGGAGCAAGAATTGCTTTCCTGTAACGGCTACCTGCTTCTGGATTCAACAAACCTTCTTTTTCTATTTGCGCAAACACATCATCGGCAAATACCTGGGCCCAAAGATATGAATAATACTTGGATCCGTACAATTCTGCACCCAGATGGCCAAAACTACACTCATCATGAATATCCTCATCATGCTCTATATAAGGCACACACTCATTCATATATTTTTTATAGATTTGCGCGGCATCTTTATCTTGAGCATCGCCAAAGCACTCTAAAGCTATATAGCTCATTGCAACCTGACGAGCATACAACATACCTTTTCCAAATTTTAATTGCTTAAGTTTTTTATCAATTAACTCATCTGGCATTGATTTACCTGTTTTATAATGATGAGTTAGACCCCGAAGAACCTCTTTGTTTTCTATCCAATTTTCAAGTAATAACGATGGTAATTCTAAAAAATCTACATTCGCAAATACTGGAGAAGATTGGTACACAAAAGGAGTTTCGGCTAACGCACAGTGAATAGCATGTCCAAACTCATGAAAAAATGTTTTTACCTCCTTAAAAGACAATAAGGACGGTTTACCGTTAGTTGGCTTTGTAAAATTACAAAGCATAGTAGAAACGGTAGGATATATTTTTTCTGAAGTACGAGCTGTCATAACCCCAGGGAAAGTCATGGCATGAGTAAATTTATTTTTACGTGGATGCATATCCAAAAATACATAACTCAAAACTGCACCCGACTTTTCACTAATTTTAACTAACCGTACATCTGAGTGCCATACCTGAGGATTTTCAATAGTTTCAATCTTTAAATTAAAGAATTTTTCATAAATATCTAAAAGTCCACGAATCGTCTGATCCATGGGAAAATATTCAGCGATTTCTTGCTCATCAACATCATAATGTTTCTTCTTATAATACGTACTAACGTAAGCACTATCCCAATCTTTAAGTTTACCATCCCGAGTTAACGAAACATCTTCAGGTAGATCCTTGGTTATTTCTTTAAACTCCTGGCAAGCTTTTTTAACAATTGACTCTTTCATATCGCGGTGAAATGAACAAACACGCTCTGGTGTTTTAGCCATATGTGGGCTTATATCAAAATGAGCATAACTTTTAAAACCAAGTGATTTTGCCAATTTATCTCGAACATCAATCAAATCTTTTAAAATTTTTTCGTTAGCTGGATATCCCCTATTACAAAAAACTTTTTCAAATTTTTTACGAGTACTCTCTACATAACAGTTATAAAAAATAGCGCTTGCCGTTGGATAATCCGTAACTAAAATATACTTCCCATCATCATCTCTCTCTAATGCTTTAATAAAATCTTCAGAAACTCCTGCAAGCTCTTGCTCTTCAACCAAAATAAAACTGTTGTCATTGGTGATATTCTGAACAAATTTTGGGCCAAGAGTAGCTTCTTGTTTCTTAAGCACCATCATTTTTTTTTGAACTTCTGGTGCAAGCTCTGCTCCATTGCGTTTAAATTCATTAAGCATATTGTTTAAGAAGTACCATTGTTCAAAAGTAAGGTTATCTTCTTGCGCATGCATATTAGCATAACTTTGCACTACTTTATAAAGAGATGCATTGCACGTAATATTTTCATTTGAAAAATCTCTTATTTGACGCTCTAACTGAAACGCTCTTTTAACAAAAGCTTTTTCACAATAAGCGTTTTTAATGATATTTAAAATCCAATACTCACACTCTAAATACCCTCGAGCAGTATCAATAGCATGCAAAACATTATCTTTATTTTGTTGCATTTTAGGAATAACAATCACCTGATTAATAATTTCAAGAGCCTGCCCCTGCGCATACTCAACTCTTTCTTCCATCTCTTCAATAGTTTTAGGATATACCTTAGCTAAATCATCAAAAGTTTGAATATGTATTTGCCCATCAACATCTCGGGGTAATAAATGAGCCTGTAAATGCCCACACAACAACATCCCAACAAAAATACTGCTCTTACTAAATTTCATTTAAAGCCTTTCGTTACAAGCCAATCTTTTTAAAGAATGCATCTGTGTTTGGTTCTCTACCAAGATAGTCGCGCAACATATCATCTGGTTTACGACTTCCACCTACACCAAGAATATGTTTTTTATAGCGTGCGCCTGCTGCGGGATTAAGCAGCCCTTCTTTTTCAATCTGCGCAAAGACATCATCTGAAAAAACACGTGACCACATATAACCATAATATTTTGCACCGTAACCAGACAGATGTCCAAAACTACACCAGCCATGAGTGGTATCGTCATACACACCATTAGGAGCAAAAGTTTTAGTATACTTTTTATAAATGTCTTCTGCTTTAGTAGATTGATCTATACCAAAACAATCAAGAGCAATTAAACCCAGCCCCATTTGGCGAGCGTTAAAAGAACCTTGACCAAATTTTAATTGCTTAAGTTTTTTATCAATTAACTCATCTGGCATTGATTCACCTGTTTTATAATGGTGAGTTAAACCTTGAAGAATTTCCTTATTCTCCATCCAGTTTTCAAGCAACTGAGAAGGCAACTCAACAAAATCTATTTTAACAGAGGTACCGGATTGAGAAGCCAATTTAGTTGTTCCCAAAACACCATGAATCGCATGGCCGAATTCGTGGAAGAAAGTTTCCACCTCTCCAAACTTAAGAAGTGAAGGTTTATCAGCAGTCGGTTTAGTAAAATTACAAACAACAGAAGTGACAGTTGGATAAACTACTCCATCTCGCTCAATAGTAGTAACCCCTGGGAACATTGCCGCATGACCATATTTGTTTGACCGAGGAAACATATCCAAGAAAACATAGCCACGAACAGTTCCGTCTTTATCGCTAATTTTTACCAAACGAACATCTTCATGCCACGCTTTTGCATCGGCAATGGTCTCTATCTTTAAATCAAAAAACTTTTCATAAATATCTAATAATCCTCGAACTGTTTGTTCCATTGGAAAATATTCAGCAAGCTTTTGCTCATCAACATCGTAATGTTTTTTCTTAAAGTGCGTACTTACATACCCACCATTCCAACCTTCAAGCTTGCCCTCTTTAGTTAAAGAAACACCTTCTGGAAGATCTTTCACAAATTCTTTAAACTCTTCGTTTGATTTTTCAAGAATCTTATCTTTCATATCAAGCTGAAACTTATACGCACGCTCAGGACTTTTAACCATTTGATCATCCAAATCTAAATGGGCATAACTTGCAAAACCTAAAGCTTTAGCAAGTTTGTGGCGTGTAGCTCGTAGATTCTCGAATACTTCTACATTCACGGGATAAGCACGATTCTTAAACACCTTGCTAAAGCGCTTTCGTGTATCTTCTACTTTGCAATACTGCAAAACCATATCTGCACTTGGGTAATCTGTCTTAATAACGTACTGTCCATCATTATCTTTCGTAAGACCTGCAATAAAATCGTCAGAAACTCCATCTAATTGTTCTTTAGTTGCAGTAATAAAGCTTGTATCGTTATTAATATTTTGTGAAAACACTTGTGAAATTTTCTGTAATTCTTTTTGAAGCTCTACAATATTCTTGCGTTCATCTCCAGGTAAATCAAGACCAGAACGCTTAAAGTCATCCAACATTTCAGAAAGCGCTAATTGCTCTTCTGAATCAAGTTTCTCTTGTTTTGCATTGCCGTTAGCATAAGACTTAAATGCTTTATATAAAGCAACATTATTACTTAGATGTTCAAGTACAAAAGACTTAATAGCTAAATCTTCTCTTGCAGCTTCTTCACGAATAGCTTTATCTGGATGGGTATACATAACTAATTCAAGAATGCCCAATTCAGGACCAAAGTATGCCCAAGAACTATCAAGTGCATGAATCATATTCTGTTTGTTTTGATCTGCATGCGGAACTGCAATAATACCATCGATAATCTTTTTTGCTTGATCCTGCGCAAACTGTGATCGATTTTGTATCTCAGAAACTGTACTTGGGTATACTCCATACACTTGTTCTAAATCTGTAATATGTACATGACCCTGGGTATCTCTTGGCAACATAGCGTTTCTTTCGCTTTTAATAAAAAAAGTAGCTGCACACAGCAGTACAATGCTTAATAAGGTAATTTTCTTCATAACTCCCTCTAATCTTTTTGTAATCTTAACCATTGCTCTCTCAATTCAATAGCTTTCTCAAAATCCATTTCTTCTGCAGCTTTATGCATCTCATACTCAAGTTGCGCCAACTGCTTTTGTGATTCTTCTTTAGAAGCTTTTCGCTTATCTTTTTTATACGCATGAGAAGCCTTTTTAATAGCTTCTTGCAACTTAGAAATACTCTTAGTTACTTCGCGCTGCACGCTCTCTGGTGTAATACCATGTTCCTTATTGTAGTCTTGTTGCAACTTTCGTCTACGATCAGTCTCATCAATCGCATTTTTCATTGATCCAGTTATTTTATCTGCGTACATAATCACTTTGGCATCAACGTTACGTGCCGCACGCCCAATGGTTTGAATTAATGAACGTTTATCTCGCAAGAAACTTTCTATGTCTGCATCCATAATAGCAACTAAACCTACCTCAGGAAGATCAAGACCTTCTCGCAATAGGTTGACTCCTACTAAACAATCAAATACACCCATGCGCAATTTTTGTAACAATTCAGTTCTGTCTGGCGTTTTAATATCACTATGCAAATAACAAACTTTTAATTTTCTTTCTTCTAAGTAACGCGCTAAATCTTCTGCAAGCTTTTTAGTAAGCACAGTAACAAGCGTTCGCTGATTGTTGTCTCGCTTTTCTTTAATCTGTTTAACCAAATGATCCATCTGCCCCACACGCCCAATCACTTCTATTTCAGGATCTACTAGACCTGTTGGTCGAATAACTTGTTCAACAAGCGCATTAGAGTTTTCTAACTCATAGGGGCCTGGTGTTGCAGAAACAAATACCACATCATTAAAATATTTTTCTATTTCTTCAAACTGTAATGGACGGTTATCAAGCGCAGATGGAAGCCTAAAACCAAAATCTATGAGAGATTTTTTACGCGACCTATCTCCGGCATACATGCCACGTAGTTGGGGCAATGCAATGTGAGATTCATCAATAATACACAAAAAATCTTTAGGAAAGAAATCAAACAAACAAAATGGTTGCTCTCCATCTTTGCGTCCGTCAAAATGCACCGAATAATTTTCAATACCACTACAATAACCCAGATGATCTATCATCTCTAAATCTCTGGCTGTTCTTTGAGCAATCCTGTGACGATATAACTCGTTTTCCACCGTAGGCAAATATTCTTTCATCTCATTTTGAATACTTGCAATAGCAGATCGCTTTTTTGCTTCAGTGGTAACAAAATGCTTTGCCGGGAAAACAATGGTGTTGTCCAAGTCTTTAACAACACGATTATTATCTCTCGTTACCCACTGCAATCCTTCAATTGTGTCTCCAAATAGTTCAATGCGCAGTTTGTCTTTTTGATACGGCAAATTAACTTCTACCGTGTTTCCACGCACCTGAAAAGTACCTGAACCTTTTTCGTAATCATCTCGTTTGTATTGAATAAAAATAAGCTTGCGCAATAAATCTTGGCGTTTAAAGGTGTCGCCAACCTTTAATCCCAGCGCCAAGTTTTTGTAATCTGAGGGGTCTCCTAATGCATAAATAGTAGAAACCGACGCAATCACAATAGTGTCTTTACGGTTTACTAAAGAAGCTGTGGCCTCGACGCGTAAACGTTCTATCTCGGTATTTATTTTAGTTTCTTTGGCAATATACATGTCTTGAGCAGGTAAATACGATTCTGGTTGGTAGTAGTCATAGTAACTCACAAAATAGCACACTTTGTTTTCGGGAAAGAAAAGCGAGAATTCTTCATAAAGCTGTGCGGCCAGCGTTTTATTAGGAGAAAGTATAAGCACTGGTTTGTCTTGTTGTGCAATAATATTTGCCATAGTAAAAGTTTTACCAGAACCGGTTACCCCCATAAGCGTAGACTTACCTGGACGGCTTTCGAGCAACTCTTTTATCGCCTTTGGTTGACTCCCTTTTGCTTTAAAAGGTGCTTTTAATTTAAATAGTGCCATGGATATCCCTAAACTTAAGTGTGCGTATATTCTGCCTAGTCTAACACGATCATATATACCCAACAATCTCAGATTAAAATTTAACCTCAAAACTGCTCTGAAAAGTCAAAACCCTTGCTTTTAACCACTTAGATTTGCTATGATTTTTATTTATAATGATAGAAATTTAAGGAGATTAGAATAAAGAGAAGAATATTTTTTTAATCCTATTCATAAATGCTTTTTCACTTAATGCTGCAGATAGTTCTAATGTTGACGCTGAAGAACCTTTTGTATTGATTCAAGAGGCAAACAGCATAGAAGAAGCAATTAAACCTCCTTCTAATTTATTAGAAGATACCGTAAGAACATACCAACTAAAAATTCTAGAACTACTTTACAAAAAAGACTATCAAGCCGTTTTAGACATTGTTAAAAAAGATCTTAGTGCGTTACCTGAAGAAACATGGCATCTTTTTTTAGAAAATAACTCATTAAAAGGAAAACAATGGACAAATCTTACCTTTGAACAAGCTGCTGAAATAGCTGAACCATTTAATGGTGCCCTCAATCAAGAAACAATAATAAAAGGGTTTAAAGTGGGTCACAAAAAATATTTTGACAAGCCTGGCGGAGCAATGCTTTTAGAACTTGTCCTACAAGACCTCAACAGTAAAACAAAAGAAAAGATTAATAACTTTGTAACAACATTAGCCTGTTATACTTCTGATGTACTCCTTTTTAATCTTATGAAAACATATTTTTCTGAGAAAGTAGATTCTAGTAAATACAAACCTCTTTCTGTAAGAGATATTGAAGATCTTTCAAAGCTCTTAGAAAAAACAGAATTATCTGGTCAAAAAGTTAAAGAAGCGCAAGAGAAACAACAATGGGCAGAAGAAGAGATAGACTAATAACAATAAAAAGAGAGAACTATTGTCTTAAACAGTTATGGAACACAGTTGAAAATGAACGAGAAACAACAATAAACGAATAAATAATATTATCTTTTACTATTCAATAAAAGAAAGTATAATCCTATCTGGGCAAACTATTTAGGGAATTTTACCAGCAAGGAACTTGCATGTTGTTTCTACTCTTTTTAATCATATTTTTTCAAACCAATACAGCACAAAAGAAGATTGAATCTACATTTAAGGTTTATAGTCAGATCAATCGACAAAAAATGACTTCTCCTGCCCGCAAAAAAACTATAACTCCTTTATGGCTAAAAAAAATTGCAAAAAAAAGTCCCGAGAAAATCACACTTGAAGAACTTGGAAAACAAGAAGAACAAAAATGGAAAAGAGAGAAAAAAATATCTGATGCAGCATGGGAAGAAGCAACAAGACTCTGGCAAGAGAACCTAAACAATCCTTATCGCTGTCTAGAAGATCCAAAAAAGTGCAATGCCGTTTTTTATCTAAGAGTCAATCTTAGAGGTCATTTCATGTCACACCACAAAGACAAGAAGAAAAAAAAGAGTTTATCCACAGAACAACCCGTCAAACCACTTTGCAAAAGAATTGCCCAGCAACACTGGAAAGAAACCTCTAAAGAGGAAGCCTGTCATATTCATCAAATTAAACAAATAGTTTGTCGCTGGAGCAAAAATACCTCAAATAAACTCGCACAAGAAGCAATCTCTGCTCTTGCTACTCAAGCAGACCAATCTTCCCCCGATACTACAGTTTCTACTAAAAGAAAAAGAGATGAAGAAAGCACGACAACATTACGTTCCCCAAAGATGCTACATAGTGACGAAGACCGTATTTTTAAGTGTCAAGAAGGAAACTGCAAAGCATCTTTTTCTAAATATTTAACCCTAGGCACTCACTGTAGCAACAAACATCGATCCACTAAATTCTCAACTCCTAAACCCTGTTCAGAGTGTGCTCATGAACAAAATCGACCTCGAACATTTTCCTATAAATCAACTGCTCATCTTGGCAGATGCAAGCAGATAAATGATGAACTCAAGAGAAAAGTGGAACTAAAGACTTTAAGACGAAAAAAAGCTTGCAAAAACTAAAAGAGAAAGACTAAAGGTTAGTAATACACTGTAGCTATAAAAAAAAGGAGGAGAATGAAAAAACAAATCTTTTTAGCACTACTTTGTACAACAAGAACTAATAACTGCGATAATTGGTTGGGTGAGAATGCTCCAAAAACAAGACATCGAAAAAACTTACAAGAGCCTGCAAAAACAACTTCTCTATGTAGACCCTCTTGTCAGCAAGAACTTTCTCCATCATCTTTTATAAAGCACTGCCCCCTTTCTAGCGACAATTCAAAAATTACTCTTTATGAATGTTTAGAAGATAGAAAACCAAGTCCCTCTGATCATGAATATGGAACCCAATTATTATCTAACTCAATAATAAGATACCAACAAGAAATAAAAGAGCTCCAAACACAAAAGGAAAAAATTTCCTGCTGGAAGTTATGGATCCAATGGAAGTTGATGCGCTCTCAAGATATTAATCGAAAGTGGTTACAGGCAGCACAACAAGACCTTCTGCATCATCAAAGTCTTAAAAAAGAACATACAGGATGTAATTTTAAAACTACCGATATTGACAAATTTAAAGCGCACCTTAGAGAAATTCACGAATGCCCAGATCTTAAAAAACCAACCTTCAACTGTAAAATCTGCGGTGCAAAAGACACACACTATTCTTTCCATCCTGGAGTATGTAATTTTAAACACCAACAAATACCCAAAGAACAATACAAAAAAACAAATAATCTTGATTTTGTAAGGACACTTCTAGCACAAAACTAACAGAGTTAAACAGTGAATTGTTGTATAATAAACAAAGCTCTCTACCCCTGAGAGCACTTATGAAGAAAACAATAACTTTAGCAACTCTCTTTGTTAGCCGCTCTCAATTACACTCGTACGCGAAATCAAAAAAGAAGATAATATTGCTTTAAAATGTTCCTATAACAGGAAAAAGGTTGCACGTTGCTTTCGTGTAGCACCGTACATTTTAGTGATAGAATACCATAAAACAATTTACCCTAAGACACCTACCGAACAACAAATGAAATTAAACGACCAGGAACCCAAATAGTTTTAACTATCTCTTTGCCCTCAAGCCACTTAGCCACCAGCTCTTTGGCTTGCGGTTCAACGTGATCTTGTTTTGCAGCGCGATCGATCGTTAACTGACCGCGAACTTTACCGTTAACTTGAACGCCAATAGTTACTTCTGTTTGCTTTGCTAGTTCAGGATCAAATGTTGGCCACAAACCATCGCTCAATTGTTTACCACAAACTGTTTCTAACAACTCCGCACCCATATGAGGCGCAAGGATAGATAACGCGATAATCACTTGTTCAGCAGATATTTTACCAAGTTTAAGTTCTTTAAGATCGTTAAAGAGTTCCATAGCAGCAGAAATTGCCGTGTTCGGTTTAAACAACGCAAGCCGCTCTTGATAATCTTTTAAGAATCGTTGCACACGCTTTTTTGCTTTAATGTCTTCTTGATCGTCTGCAACCACATTATCTGCGCCAAAATAGGTAACTACTTTTTGTGAAAAACGCTTAATGCCTTCAAGGCCAGCATCTTGCCACTCACAATCAAGTTCTGGTGGCCCCATGAATAACATGTACATACGCAATACATCTGATCCGTATTTCTCCACAATTTCATCTGGATTAACCACATTACCCTTTGATTTAGACATTTTTTCAACGGCACCACTTTTCTCTGAAAGCTTGCAGACCATACCCTGATTAAAGAGTTGTTTGAATGGTTCATTAAACGGTATAAAACCTTTTTCGTGCAAAAACTTTATATAAAATCGAGCGTATAACAAATGCAAAATTGCATGCTCAATTCCACCTACATAAAGATCAACGGGAAGCCAATACTTCATATCTTCTGCATCAAAGGGTTTATCTGTAAGATTTGGATTTGGATAGCGCAAGAAATACCAACACGATCCTGCCCACTGAGGCATAGTGTTGGTTTCTCGTTTTGCAGGACCAAAGCATTCTGGACACTCTGTGTTTACCCATTCTTCAATACCTGCAAGTGGAGACTCTCCAGTTCCTGTTGGTTCGTACTTTTCTACCTCAGGAAGCTTTACCGGAAGCTGATCCTCTGGCACCGGAACAATGCCACACTTTTCACAACGAATTAACGGAATTGGCTCTCCCCAATAACGTTGTCGCGAGAAGACCCAATCTCGTAAACGATACGAGGTTTGAGGAACCGCTATGTCTTTTTCTTGAACATACTTAATAATTTCTTGGCGAGATGTGCCTGCCACCTTACCTTCGAATGCTTTGGGCGCAGCCAAGATGCCTTTTTGCATATCGGTATAACACACTTCTAAGTTACGCACCTTTTCTGCAAGTTCTTCATTATTTGACGGAAAGAGAACAGCCTTTAAAGGAATGTTGTATTTCTTAGCAAAAGCAAAATCTCGTTCATCATGAGCAGAACATTTTACAACACCTGTTCCATAATCTGCCAACGCAAAACTTGCTACCCAAATAGGTAAGTCTCCGTTACCTACAGGATCAACTATATATCGACCCGTAAAAACACCTTCTACTTCTTTTTCTTCTTCTCTACCTAGTTTTGCACGTTTTTCGAGCATTTTTTGACAGACACCAAGAACTTCTTGCTTATTACCTACACCTTCGAGAAGGGTTGGCAATAATGGATGATCGGGCGCAATCGCTACAAACGTATCCGCAGCAAAAGACTCAAAGTGAGTAGAGAATGTTTGAATTTCAAGATCCATATCTTTAACTGGAGCAGTAAATAAAAGGCCTTCACTTTTACCAATCCAGTTACGCTGCATTAATTTAACTTTTTCTGGCCAATCAAGCGTATCTAAATCATTAAGTAAAGGTTCAGCATATTCGGTAATTTTCAAGACCCACTGAGGAATCTGCTTCTTCTCAACCTCAGTTCCACAACGCTCACAACCCCTATCTACCACCTCTTCATTGGCAAGGCCAGTTTTACAAGATGGACACCAATTAATAGGCATATTTGATTCATACGCAAGGCCAGCTTTGAACATTTGCACAAAAATCCACTGAGTCCACTTGTAATAATCAGGGTCAGTAGTATTTAATTCTTTAGACCAGTCATACAAAGCACCAACTTCTTTAAGCTGCTCTTTGAACGTTGCAATATTTTTTTCGGTAGAGGTTTTGGGATGAATACCTTTTTTAATAGCATCGTTTTCTGCTGGAAGCCCAAATGCGTCCCACCCCATTGGATGAAGCACATTGTAACCTTCAAGCCACTTCATACGTGCATAAACATCAGACAGTACATACCCACGCCAATGACCAACATGCAGACCAGAACCAGAAGGGTAAGGGAACATATCAAGACAATAATATTTCTTGCTTTGATTGTCTTTTTTCACCTGTGCATCGGGATTCTCTTCCCAACGCTTTTGCCACTTCTTTTCTACTTCGGCTACATTGTATTGCATGTTTTCCTCTATCAAACAAAAAGGCCCTTCTAATCAGGGCCTAAGTTTACTTTGTATTAATCCAGAGGTCAAAATTAGCGCTTTATTCGTTCAATAGCTAAAAGCCCTCTGGAAATATAACTTTGATACTTTAGAGCAAAGTCTCCCTTTGTATTTACAAGTTGCTCTGCAAGATTCGTATCTGCCTCTCAAAGGGCAAAACCATCAATATTTCCACTAATGCCATCTTAAAGTCTAGGGGCTCTAACATTATGGCCTTTTACATGAATCTTTATACCTTTTAGTCCGTCCTTTAAACCTAACAAATAACCCTTAGAAAGCTCTTTTCCCCCTGCAACAACTTCCTTAGGGTCGTGCTCATTCCAGTAACCTGAATGCGAATAGAACACAATTACCAAAAAACTAAATAATAATTTTTTCATATGATACTCCTAAAAAGAAAAAATTAACGATTTCCTTTAAGAGACTTACCCGCCATCATAAAAAGATTTGCCTGAGTAGCCATAGTTTCTAAATCATCTTTTTTTCTTTCTTCTGAACGCCTATTCTTACAGTATTCTAAAATCCTTTCCTTTTTTTCTTTCTCTTCAAGACGAGGATGGTTAAAAACTTGAGACAACCAATATACCTCCATAGAAGTAAGTTGCTTTTTCAGCTCTTCTGCAAATTTATGCGCTTCCCTCTCTCTTTCTTTATAACCATAACCTAAAAGACTATGCATATAGAAAGTACGAATATCAAAGCCCACTTCATAAAAGAAATCATTAAAATAAAAAGGACTGCTAGGGTTTATTATTCCAGAAAGAAAAGGAGCATTTCTTTTACCTGTTAACCCAATACAAAAGTAATGAAAAGCCTCTTCTGGACTTAAAATTCTTCTTGACGAAGTTGACCAAGGCGCTCTGTCACGTGGTTCTTCTGATTCTGCATCAATAGAACAATCTGCATTAGAAACACCACTATTTGTCCTTATAGCAAGGTCAAGATACTCAGGCGCACTTATATTTGCAAAACAAAAAATTATATAAATGAAAAATATTTTTTTAATCATAATCTCTTTTATAGTAAACTAATTAAAACTCTTTAAAGTATAGGATGCTTATGGCACAAACACAATCACAAAATGCTGCCCCACCAATAAAAACTGAACGCATTTTAGTTATTAAACGCTCCGAACTCTTTCAAGAGTCGGCATGGACCGGAATTAAAGCTGTAAACTTTAACGACTACTTATCATTGATTCAGGAAAAACAAGAATTTATGCCTAGGAACCTTGCCGAAGAAAACTTTGCATATAAACAAATCATTCCATACTTAGTATTTCAACACAACGATGCCTACTTTTTAATGCAACGCAAATCTGGATCTTCTGAACAACGACTTGCAAACAAATACTCACTCGGCATTGGCGGCCATTTACGTGAAGAAGATATGCAAGGAGCAACACTCTTTGATTGGGCACAACGAGAATTTGATGAAGAAATTAACTATTCAGGAAATTTAGAAATCACCCCACTGGGTATCTTAAACGACGATTCAAACGATGTAGGCAAAGTACATGTAGGCTTTGTATTCTTGCTCAAAGGCGATTCTGCTGACATTTCTATTAAATCCGAGCTACAAAGCGGAAAACTTTTAACGCTTACTCAGTGCCAAGAAAAGTATGATGCAATGGAAACCTGGACCCAATTAGTCTTTGATTTCATCAAGAAGTCGTAAATTCATTGCATTCTCCCTTCCAATCTCCTTATAATTAAAAACTATAAGGGTTAGCGGGTAATTTAAACTGGGAGTATGTAATGACTGAACAAGTCGGATTTTTTGGCAAAATGAAACGAGGTTGGCAAATCGCTATGGCAGGATGGAGATTCATCCTCAATAACCCCTCCTGCTTAATATTTCCACTCATTTCAATCATCACTCAAGCACTCGTGTTTATTCCCCTTATTGCATATGTAGTGATTTACCTTTTAGAAAAGAAAAATACAGAACATCTAGCAGCCCATCAACAGACACAACTTCCTTCGTCTATGATCGCATTTTATATAGTTATACTTTTCTGTGCGGGATTAGTAGCAAGCATTATGTACACCGCTCTTAGCCATTACATGGCACAGAAGTTAGAAAATAAACCAACATCAATTTTTTCGAGTCTTGGTCGCGCATTTTCTAGACTTGGCACCCTGTTGGCTTGGACCGCTATAAACATGATACTTACCGCAATCTTCAACTGGATACGAAAATCTGCTCGTGATGATACATTTCCTTTTAATATTATCGCAAGCTTAGTAGCAGGAATATTGCAATTTGCATGGCAGTTTTTAACTTTCTTTGTTTATCCCATTTTTGCTCTTACAGAATTAAGTGCAATTGGCTCAATTAAAGCATCGGGAGAAACTGTTAAAAAAATGTGGGGAGAACAGATTGGTGCTACCTTCAACATAAGCCTTATAGGATTCATCGCTATTTTAGCTTTGGGCTTTATTATATGGCCACTATCCTTTTTTATACTGGATGGATCAATTCTCTTCGGAACAACACCGAACAACCTTGCCGATCTTATTGTTATACTGATCTGTGTGGGCTTGCCCCTCATGATTATTAATCTTTGGATTGCAACCGCAAAAACATTATTCAAAACTGTAGCTTATCTACACACACAAGGAAAACAAGTTGGGCCATTTGAAGAAAACTTTATTCAAACAAGTTTTATAACTAAACCTTAAAACTCAGGGAGGGGGAATGATTTATTTGTGGAATATTCCAGATCTCGTACAAGACTTAAGAAACAACGCAATACCCCAAGAAGAAGCTGACTGGTATTTTGTTTTAAGCCCAGTTCTTAGCACCCTCAATGGAATATTTTTTGGTGTTATTTTGTTAGGTCATCATATTGTTGAATATTCTTTTCAAGGATGGTTAAAAAAACCACACCCAGCTATTGAATTTTACAATCATTGGGGTGCAAGTTTTGCAATACTTACCGTCCTTGTTGCAGTAATTGGATTATACCTTTGTTATCGTGCAAACGAAAAAGGTGATGGTAAGAATTTTTGGTCACGAATGGCTTGTTTAAGTTTCCCCATAAATATTCATATTACGGTATACGCAATAGCTGCATTAGCAATTATCGGATTTTTTGCATATTTTTTCTTTCAAGGGAAAATTATGGCTTTCCAACAGAAACTTTCTGGTGCGCCCGTAATCGCAACACCCTTCTTAATAGGAAAAATTAATCGCTTTACAAAAAATTTACGTGCTATGATTTTAATGGGATACCCAGTTCTTGCACTGGTTCCAGCTGCTTTATCTTGTATACACTATGCAATATTAAGAAACCTGATAAAAGAAGTTGCTCAAAAAGATCCTATTGACCACCAGCCGTACGACAAATTCGATTAAAACTTATTTTTTATTGATCGACCTTTTAGGCTTAGTCAACCATTATGCAAACAAGATACCATTTCACCTTTTTTATCTGGGTGAAATGTCTCAGAATTATCCTTTAAAATCTCCCCTTCCTTATCAAACACAAGTACGCGTTTAATATAACCTTTACGCTCCTTAGTATCATACTTACTCCCCACAGGAGTATTGATAATCACACAATACCTTCTTTCAGGAAGTTGCACAGTGCTATCCACCACTTTTCCTGGGAAAAAATCAAGAGTCTCAACTTCATTCTTTAATCTTTGAACAATGTCATTCTCGCCCGAATCCTGAGATTCTTTAAGAAAAGAAGGTAACGAATTGTTTTCTTCAGATCCATATAAGCTTATAAAAAGTGATAACAACACAGTAAAAATTCGTATCTTGTTCATGAAGTCCCCTGATTAGTAATTAATATAAGAAACTTATGTGTATCCAACTTTTTTCAGAAGGGCAAGTTTTTAATGTTATTTTCCACAAAGTGCTCCAAAGGCAAAGATTGCCAAATAAGCAAAATATGCTATTCTATAAGGCGTATTAATAATTTGTTTAACCTCTTTTAACCCCGTATCTGCTTAGTTCTTAAGCTGCGGGCATCACCCCCAAGGGAATGAATGTCAAAAGAAAGAATAAGGCCAAGTCAATTTGGCAGTGTAAATAGCATAGAGATTGAACCTACTGATAATCTTGAGCTCAACGAAGAGCAATTACAAGAACTATCTGAGCTCTATGAAGGATTTTTCTCTGTATGTAAACCAGGGAAAGTAGTTGAAGGTAAAATTTCCAACGTCAGCAACGATGGTGTGTTGGTAGACATCGGATTTAAGTCAGAAGGTTTAATTCCACGCTACGAATTTTCACAACACGAACTTAAAAAATTTAAAGCTGGTGACACTCTTGAAGTTATTTTTGATGAATTAGAAAGCATTGATGGCTCATTAGTTCTCTCTTATGAGAAAGCTAAAGCGCTCAAGGCTTGGGATAGCATCATGAAGCTTCATGAAGAAGACAAACCTGTTGAAGGTGTGGTAACACATAAGGTTAAAGGTGGTCTTTCTGTTGATATCGGAATCCCTGCTTTCCTACCAGGTTCTCAAGTTGACGTACAACGCGTAAACAACTTTGACCAATATGTCGGCCAAACTATTATTGCCAACATTATTAAGGTAAATAAAAAGCGTGGAAACGTTATTATTTCTCGCCGTAAACACCTAAGTGAACAACGTGCTGAAGTACGTAAAAAAGTTCTTGATACGCTTGATGCTGGTCAAACCATTGAAGGTTTGGTTAAAAACATCACCAACTACGGTGTGTTTATTGATATCGGCGGTGTAGATGGTCTCTTGCATATCACTGATATGACTTGGGGACGTATTTCTCATCCAAGCGAAATTGTTAAAATTGGTGACACTATTAACGTAAAAGTATTGTCATTCGACAAAGACAACGAAAAAATCTCTCTTGGTATGAAGCAGCTTACCGACAACCCATGGGAGCAAATGACAGCTTCTATTGAAGGCGGCACACACATTAAAGGTAAAGTTTCTAGCATTACCGATTACGGTCTTTTTGTTGAAGTTCAAAAAGGTGTTGAAGGACTTATCCATATCTCAGAAATCTCTTGGACAGATCGTATTACCGACCTGAAAAAGCATTACAAGCCAGGCGATGAAGTTGAAGCGCTTGTTATCTCTGTAGATAAAGATAACCGTCGTATGTCTCTTTCTATTAAGCAATTAGACAAAAACCCTTGGGAAACTGTTGCTGAAGAATTCAAAGTAGGCGAAAAAGTTAAAGGTACCGTAAGCAACATCACCGACTTTGGTGTGTTTGTTCTTCTTAAACCAGGTATCGACGGCTTGATTCACGTTTCTGATTTATCTTGGACAGAGCACATTGAACATCCTGCAGACGTTTACAAACGTGGTGACGCGATTGAAGCGGTTATCTTAGGTGTTGATGTTAATGCTAAGAAAATTTCTCTTGGCATTAAGCAATTGGCTCAAAATCCATGGGAAAACATCGAGAAACATTACCAAGTAAACAATATTGTTGAAGGTGAAATTTCTCGTTTAACCAACTTTGGTATGTTTGTAAAACTAGAAAGCGGAATCGAAGGTCTTGTGCACATTTCTGAACTTGCTGAGCTCAAGAAAGAAGACAAGAAAATCGAAGATGTTTACAAAGTTGGAGAGAAACGTCAATTCCGTGTAATCAAAGTAAGCAAAGAAGAACACAAGCTTGGTTTGAGCACAAAACTTGATGAAGTTACTAAAGAAGAAAAACACGTAGCAAAACCTCAAGAAAAACAATCTTCAGAACCAGTTGTAAAAGCAAAGAGTCAATTCCAAATGGCTCTTGATGAAGCAGCAGCTCGTAACAAAGATAACGATAAGGAATAATATGACAGAAAGAACATTAGCTATTATTAAACCTGACGCTGTTAAAGCTGGTTTTTCTGATGCTATTATTGGTCACATCGAAAAAAACGATTTTACTATTGTAGATCAGAAGAAAGTACAACTTTCTAAAACAGAAGTACAAGGTTTTTACGGTGACGAACATGGCGAACGACCATACTTTGAAGAACTCGTAAACTTTATGAGCTCTGGAGATGTTGTTATCATGGTTCTTGAGCGTGACAATGCTATTAAAGGCTGGCGTGACCTTATGGGTGCTACCGATCCTGCAGAAGCTGCAGACGGCACCATCCGTAAACTTTTTGGGACATCTAAGGGTAATAATGCAACCCATGGATCAGATTCTCCAGAAAGTGCTAAAAAAGAAATCGAATATTTCTTTGCTAGCTAATTAAACATTTTTAAAGAGAGGGAACAACTTATGCAGAATCGTAAACCGCTTATATATTCATTAGTTGTTCTCTCTCTTTTTTTATGTCCGCTTTTTGGCCAAATTGTAAAAGACCAAAGAAACATTTGGATCTTAATACATGGAACCTTTGAACAAAAAGCATCTCTGGTAGTCCCCAAATCTCGTTGGTGGAGAGAACAAGATTCTTTTCATAAAGAACTTAAAGCTCATGCCAATAATGCAGTAGTTCACAGTTTCAACTGGTGTGGATCAAACTCACATAAAAAAAGAATAGAAGCAGGAAAACAACTTGCACAATTCATTACGAAAATAGCCTCTGAAAACGATATCATTCATCTAGTTGGGCATAGTCATGGTGCTAATGTAGCCACCCTCGGTGCACAAGAACTTAAAAAACTTAATCAAAACATAGAAATTGATACACTTTTTTCTTTAGCAGCGCCTGTTGCAAAAGCATATCAACCCCTCAAAGCAAATATTAAAAAAGTCTTTAGCCTCTTCTCTTATGCCGATTTTATCCAACCGGTATTTGGCCTTTTTGAACGTGTTTATCCAGAAGAAGATCATATTTACAATATTCAAGTAAAAATTGACGGCATTCTACCGAATCACATCTCTATTCATCATCCTACTGTTGCTCGCCATCTGCCGGAGCTTGCAAGCCTTCTTCCAAATAGCAAACCTCATACTGTTCATTTTTTTTCAAACAAAACTCCACAAATTACTCTTGATACTACACGAGAAAAAGACTTAGAATTCGATAAGTATCTTACAAATCAGCTTATTACTGCTTTTCGTAAAAGCAAAGAGAGCAGCCAACTTAAAGAATTAAAAGAAATTTCTAAAGAAACTAAACGTAGACTTGCTGTAATACTTGCTCTTAAAAAAAAACCATAAGAAAGTAGATGAAGCAATTACTACATATACAAAGAAAAAAAACTATTGGATTTTTCGATTCGGGAGTAGGTGGCCTATCGATCTTAAACAAATGCTTAAACCTAAAAGTGAAAGCTTTAGTTTATTTTGCCGATACAAAGTACCTACCCTATGGGAACAAAACTCCTGAATTTTTATTAGAACGCGCTATTTTTATCACCAACCACTTTCTCCAGCAAAACATTGATACCATCGTGGTTGCGTGTCATACATCTTCGGCCACTACCCTTTCTCAACTTCAAAACCTCTTTCCTCAAGTAACCTACATCGACATGCTCATTCCCACTATCAACATAGCTCTAGAGAAAACAGAATCTGGCCGTATTGGAATTATGGCAACTCAGACGAGTATTGATTCGCATGTTCATAAAAAATTGCTTCTCGATCGAAATTCAAAGCTTTTTATATTTGAACAACCATGCCCAGACTTTGTACCCCTCATAGAAGCGCAAGCATCAGAAAAAAAACTTAATAACGCTATCAGAAAATACTTAAAGCCTCTCTTAAGCAACCATATCGATACCCTGATCTTAGGCTGTACGCATTATGCTTTCTTAGAAAAACTCATTCAAAAGCAAGCACCCACATTGAAATTGATAAGCGCTGCAAACTGTCTTGTCCTTGACTCCAATTCAATGCAGAAACCAAAAGTTCACATTGAAAGTAGCGGTCCTCTGAATGCGAAGCCCTTTATTCATGAGTAATTATGAATAAAAATTGAAAGATTCTCCAAACTGTATGTAGACCTTCATGATTATCAATCGTCAAAAGTCTATACAGACAATGGACTAAAAGACCAAAATACACTATAGAAAAGTAACTAGACGCTTACTTGCACCCTTTGTTTAGCTGCTTCATCTAGGATCCCATTTACAAACTTATACGCATCTTTTTCTGAAAAAGCTTTAGCCAGCTCAATTGCTTCGTTAATGATAACCGTAGAGTGAGTATCGTTTTGCCCCATTTCCCAGATAGCTAATCGTAAGATTAATCTGGTGCTGCACCCTAAACGATCAAGACGCCAATTAGCCAGAAGTGGTACAATTTTTTCATCTAACTCAACGCGTTGGTCAACAACTACTTGAGCTGTTTGAACTATTTCACCGTCTTCAGGAATATCAGTTTCAAATTCACGATTAAAAAGGTATACAATCTCAGAAAGTGAAACTGTATAATCAAATGCCTCCATGGCATAGAGGAGATGGAAAATTAAAGATCGAACATCTCGACGGGACGTAGCAACGTTACTCATCAACAAAACCCTTTATGCACGCTCAATATAACTACCATCTCTGGTATCAAGCTTAACCTTATCACCTTCATTAACAAATAGCGGAACTTGAACCGTTTTCCCAGTTTCAAGTATAGCGGGTTTGGTTGCACCACCCTTTGCAGTGTCTCCACGAACGCCAGGTTGAGTTTCTTTAACCTCAAGAACCATAAATAATGGTGGTGTTACACCAATTGGTTTACCGTCAAAATAAAGCATTTCATAGATTTCTTCTTCTTTAAGATAACCCATTACATCTTCTAAATTGCCTTTATCTAAAGAGACTTGATCAAAACTTTCTTGATCCATAAAGTTGTAAAGTGCGTCATCAGCATATAAATACTGCATGGATTTACGCTCAAGCTGTGGATTGTTGAATTTATGATCAGATCTAAATGTTTCCTCAAAAGCAGAACCTGAAATTAAATTTTTAAGCTTAAGTCTAATGATTGCCCCACCTCGACCCATTTTATTATGGTGGAAATCAAGAACTAAATGTGGTTCATCTCTATGCAAAATCTTGTTGCCTTTACGCAAATCAGACGCTGAAAACATAAATACCTTTCAAAGACAAAAAAGTGAAAAACGCTTATTCATCAGTATAAGCAGCCTTATATAAAAAGCAACTCAGAGCTTATTTATTTGCCCAAAGTTTTTATTTTTTTCGCATCAAATATAACATTCGTTTTGAATTAACAATTTGCTCTTTAAATTCGATCTCAAAATGTTTCAAAAATGCCTCTTCAAAACCATCTTCAGAATATTCTATAAAAATATCCGCTCGAGTCGCCAAAAGCTTTTTTACTTTTTTGTCAGCTTTAGGAACAAATTCAATAATCAACCACTGCCCCAAAGAAGCAAAGTAAGAAGCAATATAATCAAGAGGAATATTATTAGAAATAGCTAAATGATGCACTAATGCAAGCGCCAATAAACAATCTGGCTTACCTCTTTTTTCTATAGCAATACGTTCTGTATTCGCCCAACCAACTGGAGGTGATGGATTAGTTAAGTCAAGAAGTAAAGGTAAGATTTTAATTTCATTATTTTTTTTACTTTGAAGATAATTATTTTCTACACATGCAGGATCAATATCAAAACAAAGAACTTGATCACTTATTTTTGCTGCAAGTCTACTAAAGAAACCATCATTACCACCCAGATCCCAAACTAATTTAGGTTGTGTAATACGTAAAAATTCATCTACTAATCGTTGTTTATCTTTAAGGCCCATTTCTGTATAACTATCATCTTGATAATAATCTACCCACTCGGTGCCCTGAGCCGTCCATTTACATCCTATAATACCTGATCGCAAACTATCAATAAGGCCTTTCAATTGGTGTAAAGACATTTTTTTTTCTGAAGTTGCTTGTTTAGTACTATCTTCATATGCTTTTTGCGCTCGAGCATGTAAATGGACATGTAACAATAAAGATAACCGTAAACATGTAGTCATCGGTAATAACTTAGAAGCTAAATCAAGCGGAACACCATCAATATGATTTTTAAATAAAGAATTTAAGCGAATATCCTTATAAGCCATTAAAGCCAAAGGAGCTAAGAAATGCTGACAAAACTGTTTATAAGCAACCCAAGGTTTTTCTTCTTTATATTGCTCGAAAGAAAGAGTATCAATAAAGATAGGTTTGCCATCTTTAAACTGTACATTATAAACTGATGCATCCTTTAAAGACATGCCATGATCAAGCGCCTTTAATTGAATATCAAGAGTCAATAGAGCAGCATCCTTTAACTGACTAAAAGACCATTCATAGGGGTAAGAAACAAAAGGAATAAGGTGAGGAGCAATCACTCGAGACTCGAGATCATTAAGAATTTCTTCATGAGAAATAAGTAATTTTTGACTTACTAATACCTCATACAATCCAGAGTTTTTCAACAAATCGTAATCTTTAAAATAGGAGGAATTAATTTTTCGATAAAGCTGCCCCTGATTCCAATAGAGAAATCCGTTAGGATCTCTAAAAGATGCCTTTACTTTTTCCACAATGATCCCCGATTCTATTTAGAAAATTTACGTGTAAAATAAGACTTAATCACACTCCAATAAGTCTTTATTCCGTAAAGAACCCCCACAATCCCAGCTGCAAATAACTGTAAAAAATAACTTCCAGTACCGGGATCAATATAGCCATAGGCCGAACTTACTACTGTTAATGATACCAATAATGTGACTAGTCTCTTCATTGTAACTCCTTTTTAATTACACTTTTTAAAATCATTTTTAGGCTAAAACATAAAGAACTTAAGTCAATATATCCCAGTATTTAAAGCCTTCATCTAAAGTTTTCATATCCCAACAATCTTTACCTCATAAGGTATAATTGAAAAATTAATACATGCTGTTTTCCTTACCTGAAACAAAACTATAGCTTCGCGGATCACGTAATCGATTGTTGACTATAAAAAAACCAATTGGTGTATATTGCCAATCTTGATCTTGTCCTGCAAATAAAGAGTTAACTTTTTTATTGTCCCCCCATTTCTATGGTATTTATTTCATTAATCGGCATTTTAACTATCGTATGCATATCAATATTTTTTAGGAAATGAAAGTATGAAAAATAGCAATTATCTGGCAATACACTTAATTCTTCTCCCAAATAATAATTAAAAAGAACTCTAAAAGTATTCACACTCGAAATAGAATGATAAAGTTTATCTCTTCCTCCATTAGGAAAGTATAAAGCATTTAAAATTGACATTCTTTCTTTAACTGGAAGTTTTTTATTACTTTTAAATATACTTCTATCTGAAAAATCTCCATGATCTCCCTGAACAATAATCACAGGAGGACTTTGAGAATTTTTTAAAATTGCTTCAATACATTTTTTTGTATGTAAATTTACAGCTTTTACTTGATTGATGTAACTTTCTTTTTGGCTTTCAATAAAGATTCCTGAATCATCACTATTACCTTCTATAATAGTTCCGTCTGCGTTAAAAGCTGCTGGACCATGAGGGCAAACAATATGACAAAAAACAAATAACGGACCCTTACCAGCATACTTAGAAGGGATTTTTTCTAATATTTTAAATTGATCAAGTATATTGTGCCCTCTATTAAATAATTTAAAATACTGCGCAAAAGGAACAAAAAGTGTTTTTGACAAAATATGAGAAGAAAAAAAACCAAACAATTGCACTCTCTTTCCATAGTCTGCACTTGAAATATAATTACACGGGGACCAAACGCTTCCAATATTAATAAATGTATACCCATGGCCCTTCAATAAACGTATAACTTCCGCATTTTCCCAAAAATTACCTGTTGTAAGCGGCCATCTTTTATTTTTTTTCAAAACCTCATCAGAAGATAAATAGTCCATCAGAAAGGTGGAAGACAAAGAAGCCTCCGTATGGCAATAATTACTACAACTCTGTTCTGCAATAAAAAACCCTTTAGTCTTTAAGAACTCAATAAAATTATTATTGTTATAGCCAAATTGCTCTTGTAAAACATCATGTCGAGTATAAGCATCGAGAATGATATAATAAATATTAGGCTTTTCACCAATGTTTTTTTTTACGTATCCTGGCTTTTTAAAGTTAAACATTTGCCACTCTGCCCAATAATCCGGAATGATCATAATGCAAGAAGAAACAAAAAAGCATCCTGTTAAAAAAGTAAAAAAATGAACTGTTTTTTTAGGATTTAACAAAGTAGAAATTAAATATGCAAAAATTATAAATATTATCCCATACAGTGCTATTAAATAACGATAGTGCCCCCAAGAAAATTGTGAAAACCACTTAAAGCACACAGAGCAGTGACCAAGTAAAAGTGAGAAGAGAAAAAAAGCAACCGCAAACAGAAACGTATAAATTCGAGCTTTATATTTATTCTTAAAAAGAAGAGTTGCTCCTAAATAACAAATAAAGAAACTTGCGTTCAGTAGGCCCCAAAGACAAGCAACCTCTAATGCTCTAGTTTCTCGTATATTAGACTTTAACCCATTTTGAATATATCCAGAAATCAAAAAAAATGTCTCTAATGGTAACATCACCTCTCCTTTTTAAGCTTAAAAAACCCCTCATACCTTACCCCATTTCTCTAAAAATAAAACCCTGGTATTCTAAGAAAGATGCTAATTTTTACCTAGGAGAATCCATGAGCTTAAAAACTATCGATCCACAAATTTCAGCTGCTATAAATCAAGAGCTAGAGCGGTCAGAACTCACCTTAGATTTAATAGCGTCAGAAAATTACACATGGCCTGCTGTTATGGAAGCGACCGGATCGGTCATGACCAATAAATACGCTGAGGGGTATCCTTCTCGAAGATACTATAGTGGATGTGTTCATGTTGATACAGCGGAAAATTTAGCTCGCGATCGCGTAAAAAAATTATTTGGGGCTGAACATGCTAACGTTCAACCTCATTCTGGTTCTCAGGCAAATATGGCTGTTTATTTTGCTATTTTAAATCCCGGCGACACTATCTTAGGGATGAATCTAGCAGCTGGCGGACATTTAACTCACGGATACCCAATCAATTTTTCTGGCAAATTTTATAATTCTATTAACTATGGTGTAAACAAAGACACAGAACAATTGGATTATGATGAAATTGAGCGCCTTGCAAAAGAACATAAGCCAAAACTGATTATCAGTGGGGCTTCTGCTTATTCACAATTTATAGACTTTGAACGCATTGCAAAAATTGCAAAATCTGTTGGTGCTTACTCTTTAGCCGATATCGCTCATATCGCTGGTCCTATAGCAGCAGGTCTGCACCCTTCTCCTTTTCCACATATGGATTTTGTAACAAGCACAACACACAAAACACTACGTGGTCCTCGTGGAGGATTAATTTTATGCAAAAAAGAATTTGCATCAAAAGTAGATAAAGCTATTATGCCAGGTATTCAAGGTGGCCCACTAATGCACCATATTGCAGCAAAGGCGGTAGCTTTTAAGATTGCTCTTGAGCCAGAATTCAAAGAATATCAGCAGCAAGTTCTCCTCAATGCAAAAACAATGGCAGACACTTTTGCAAAACTTGGTTATCGAATAGTAACAGGTTCTACAAAAAATCATTTAATGGTTGTAGACGTAAGAAGCAAAAACATCACAGGTAAAGAAGCTGAAGAAACACTCGAAAAAATAGGCATCGTAGTAAACAGAAACTGCATTCCATTCGATACAGAAAGCCCTTTTGTGACCAGCGGCATTCGCCTAGGAACACCGGCTTTAACAAGTCGCGGATTCAAAGAAACTGAGATGCGCTTAATTACTCAACTAATAGATAAAGCAATTAAAAATCGAGACAATGAAGAAGTACTAAACGGCATTACAAAAGATATTAAAACCCTCTGCTTATCATTCCCTATTTACAAAGACCAACTGTCTGCTATATCTACACAAAGAGAAAGCATTATTCAGCAATAAAATTTTTGAGGTAGTAAATGAAGGCAGAATTTGATCAGTTTGCAAAAAATTATCGTAATGATCAAACAGACGGTCACAATTTTCTAACAGGAGAAGATAGCCATTACTTTGCTCGTTTAAAAGCAGAAAAACTTAAAGAGTGGCTTCCTTTTTATTTTTCAGGTACCCCACAAACTATACTTGATTTTGGCTGCGGCGATGGAGTTATGACTCAGGAAGTCTATCGCCAATTCCCTAAGTCAGAAATTCATGGAGTCGATAACTCTTCTGAAAGTGTAAAAATCGCTCGGAAGAACTACCCCCATATCAATTATCACATTTCAACCGATAATTTATCTATGCTTGAAGCAAACTCATTTAACGTTGTCTTAGCAACTCATGTATTTCATCATATTTATTTTAACGAGCACGAACACTACATCAAAGAACTTATGCGTGTATTAAAGCCAGGTGGAGTATTTGTATTTTATGAACTCAATCCACTAAACCCAGGAACCTGGTATATTTTTAAAAACCATCCCATGGAAGTAAACGCTACCATGCTAAAGCCATGGTATACTCGCAAACTTGTAGCACCCTACGGGACCACTGATTTTATTAGTTATGCCTTTTTTCCTAATTTTTTAAAAACTCTTAGACCTTTAGAAAAATATATATCTAAGATACCCCTTGGAGGATTGTACGCTATTATTTTAAAAAAATCTTAGTCTACACTCTTAAGGTTCAGCCTGATTCACACGAAGAAACAGAGACACTAAAAAAAAAATTAATAATACAAAGAATAATGCTGGACCAATACAAATAAAGAAAAAATAAACCCAGTTAATAATGTCTAAGTAGCGATTAGATACGCCGCTCTGAGAATAATAATACAATACGGGACCGCTCCAATAACGAAAAGGAAGCTCAATAGTATTACGAATCAACCAAGAAGAAGAATAACTGCCATATTGAAACATCAAAATATTATTAAAATGGGCTAACCAATAAATAGGATATGTTTCTAGTCGAGCTTTATAAGCAACTTCTCCATAGAAAACAGACTCTATTTTTTTAAAAGAACCATCTAATAAAGAGTTTGCGATATCAATTGCTCCTAACAATTGACCATCCCTTTGAAAGCTTACATTAAAAGTAGGGTCATATATTATCCATTTTCCATTTTGAAAAACTTCAACTAAAGTATGAGTTGCAAAAGGGTCTCCAATACTTTTCACAACAAACAATTTGCGTGCTTTATATCCTTGCAAACATAGCGCATATAAGAAGAGCTCTGACATTCCATTACAAGTTAGTCCCCCTCCTAATTTTGCATTAGTATAAAAATCTCTAACATGCTCAGATTTCCATTTACGATTGTTCTTTTTATCTACAAAATTCATCACTTTTTGCATTATTTCAACTGGAGAATCTCCCTTAAATTTAGAAAGTTCTTGCGGCGGTGAATATGGATACCGATAATCAAGAGCTTTAAAATTTTTAACAGGCACTGTTCTCAAAAAATGATTATGATTTCGCAAGAAATAAAAAACTTTATATTCAAAAAAAGCAATCAAAAACAAGGCGCCCAAAAGCATATAACGCCATTTATCATCGATATTTATTTTTGATTTATTCATATATACTCTTGCTGCTCAATACATCCTCTAGAAGACTCATATTACTTACTCACAAAAATACACATTAAGGAAATGAATAACTGAATGCACTCCATATAATACTGCCACACTAACAAAACCCAATAAATAAAGCATTGTAGGAATTGTTAAAAAACCTGGGAGGGCCCCAATAAATAACATTGCCAAATAAGGGATTTCTATACGCCACGATTTGGGACTATAATATGCTGCAATTAAACCTATATTTGAAAACAATAGAAAGTAATAAATGAGTATTCCTAATTTTGCGAACAATACTCGCAATACAAAATTAGGGCTGTAAAAACATAAATTTATAACTTCATTACGCAAAATAGATTCATAGTGTGAATTTAAATATACCGCCTGACCATCTATTTCTTTTACTCTTGCCATTGAACAACCATCGGAAAAATTAATATTCTTATTATTAGTAATAAATCCAAAACCCATATAAATATTATGCCAAAATGTATGTTGTAACTTTGCTTCTTTAAATACATACCGTTGCCTATGTAAATATTGATTGCGATGTTTTATTACATTATGTATATGCAATTTAGCAGATCCTATTCCCAAAGTAAGCAAACTCAATAATAAAAAAGTTTTACGAGAAACCCTACAAGAACAAACAACAGCAACAATCGTACCTACTAGAAGAGGCAACCCCGAAAAACTTCTTACAAAATTACCATACTCAATTACCAAACCCACTAACAAACTATAAGCACAAAGACTTTTATAATATTTTTTTTCTAGCAAAAATAAAAACCAAGGGAAAAAGGAAACCGTAAAAAAATAAGTTACATAAACATCTGAAGACAACCATGCAACACCACCCAATCCACTTACACCAAAAAGCACTATGCTCTTACCAAGCAACGTTTTTGCTTGAGATAGAAGCGCTGTTCCTGCAAAAAAAACACCCGAAAAAACCTGTACTAAAAGAAACCACCAGGCAGCATCTAAAGCTGATAAATCAAAAAATGAAGCAAAGAGTGGAACGAAATAGAAAAGGCCGGCCTCTCCGCCAAAAGAATGTTCTACAGGAACCGGTTGAGTTTTTGCATATTTAAGAAGAGAAATCCCTGTTTGTTGATATAATGCCGTTGCCGCTTTAAGAATGCCAATTCGTATGGGCATAAGATTCATTACTTAGGTCTCCAGTTGTTTTTTCCACAATATAGAGTGGCCGCTGCTTTTGTTGCATATACATACGTCCAATATATTCACCTACAAGCCATGTAAGTAAAAATTGCACTCCTGTAAAAATATAAATAATTGTAGTTAACCATTTAAAAAGTGGATAACGAGTTTGATAAAAAACTGCATCAAATGTTATATAACCTAACATAAAAAGACCTGTTGCGATTACAAAGGCCCCAATATAAGCCGCCAATTCTAAGGGGAAAAAAGAAAAACCCGTCAAACCGTCGAATCCCAGTTTGAAACTTTTTGCCCACGTATAACTAGGATTACCCGCTTGGCGTTCTTGTCTATTAAAATCAACAAAAGTATGTGTAAATCCCGTCCAAGCAACTAGTCCTCGCCAATAACGTGTAGGTTCTTGAGAAGAACTAATAGCATGTAAAACCTTTTTATCAATTAAACGAAAATCTCCTACATTACGTGGAATCTTTATTTCTGCTATAGCATGCAATAACTTATAATAAAAATGAGCTACCGTATCTTTAAGCCATCCATCATTACGTGCCGTACGACGAGCATATACAATATAAAATCCAGCATCCCATTTTGTAAGCATTTCTAAAATTAAATTTGGAGGATCTTGCAGGTCAGCATCTAATGTTACAATAGCATCTCCTTTTGCAGCGTCATATCCAGCAGCAAGAGCCATCTGATGGCCAAAATTACGAGAAAATGAAATCCCCTTTATTCTTGAATTTTGCTTAGTAAAATCGCGAATAATACTCCAAGAATCATCTTTGCTACCATCATTAACAAAGATAATCTCCCATTCATATTTTACAGCAATTTTTTCTGTTACTTGTTGAAGTTGACTATAAAGAGCAAACAGTGTTTCTTGCTCATTATAGACAGGAATTACAATTGAAATACACTTGCTCAAACTCTTCTCCTAAAATCCTAGACGTTCATCAACAATATATAACGATCGCTTTTTTTGTCTAAAATAAATATTTCCCACATATATACCAATGAACCACAACAATAAAAACTGAATCCCCATCGCCATATAGATTACTACTGAAAGCCATTTAAACAGAGGATAGTAAGCTCCGCGAACGCAAGTATCCCATACTATGTATGAAAACATAAATATCCCTGTTCCACAAACAAAAGTCCCCACATACGCAGCAATTTCTAGCGGGAAAAGAGAAAAACTTGTTAAACCATCAAACGCAAGTTTAATCAATTTTTTCCAGGTATAACCTGTCTCTCCCGCAATACGCTCTGGGCGCTTAAATTCTACAAAGGTACTTTTAAAGCCGGTCCACGCAACAAGACCTCGCCAATAACGAGAGAGCTCTTTACACTTTTCAATTTCAGTAACCACTTTTTTATCTAAAAGCCTAAAATCTCCTACGTTGCGAGGAATCTCAACTTCTGCAACCAACGATAGAAGCTTGTAGTAAAGTGCTGCGGTAGTATCTTTGAGAAAACCATCGTTACGAGCAATTCGCCTAGCATAAACAATTAAAAATCCATTTTCCCATTGACGAATCATATCTAAAATAAGTTCTGGTGGGTCTTGTAAATCAGCATCAATCGTAATAACAACATCTCCATGTGCTGCATCATGCCCTGCAGTTAAAGCCATTTGATAACCAAAATTTCGAGAAAATTTTATTCCTATAACATGTGTATCTTGAACAGCAAGACTCTGTATTAATTGCCAAGAAGAATCTATGCTACCATCATTAACAAATAAAAACTGATAATCATATCTACTTCTTACCCTTTTGAAGACTTCACTTAAAGTACGATATATTAATGGAATATTTTCTTCTTCATTATAAATGGGA
This sequence comes from Candidatus Babelota bacterium, assembly GCA_965658655.1. Taxonomy (GTDB): domain Bacteria; phylum Babelota; class Babeliae; order Babelales; family CAIQNR01; genus CBFHTA01. The sequence goes on from CBFHTA010000001.1 coordinate 89,868, forward strand.
ATTACGACTGAGATGAGTTTCTTCATTACTCGTATTCATCCCTTTAAGATCTGTAGCGGATTTACCCACATACTCTTTCACTACATATAACGGCCGCTGTTTTAACTGAGAATAAATTCTACCAATATATTCCCCTAAAAGCCACATAAGTAAAAACTGCACACCAGTCGCTATATAGAGAATAACTGTTAACCATTTAAACAAAGGATAACGCGCATGATAAACAAAAGCATCAATCGTAATATAAGTAAACATCAAAATACCCGTAGCAATTACAAAACTTCCAATATATGCAGCAATTTCCAAGGGGAAACGAGACAGGCTTGTAAGGCCATCAAAGGCTAATTTTACAAGACGAAACCAATTATAACTCGAAGTGCCTTGAGAGCGATCAACAGAAACATAATTAACAAACGTGTAGCTAAATCCTGTCCAAGCTACAGTCCCCCTCATATATGGTTCTCTATCTCGACATTGTTTTACTACCCGATGTACCTTTTTATCAATTAAACAAAAATCTGAAATATCCCCGGGCAAACGCACATCAGATACTTTATTTAGTAATTTATAATACAGTGTTCCTGTAATTTTTCTTAAAAAACCCTCTTGGCGATGAGATCGACGCCCGTAAACAATATCAAACCCTTTCTCCCATTCTTTTATCATATCTGGCACTATGGTTGGTGGATGCTGCAGATCACCATCCATTACTACAACCGCATCTCCCTTTGCATAGTCATACCCAGCAGTAAGAGCCATTTGATACCCAAAATTCCGAGAAAAAGAAATACCTTCTACTCTAGAATCTTGTTTAATCAATGTTGTTATTTCATTCCAAGATTCATCAATGCTGCCGTCATCCACAAAAATTAATTGTAAGGTATTTTCTCTCTTTGTCTGTAAAACTCTGACCAACTCTTTATAAAGCTCCCTAATATTAAGCTCTTCGTTGCAAATCGGAACAATAATAGAAAGTATTTTCATATCTATTTAGCTATTTTAAAAGAAGAAGATTGGGATATACTTCAGTGGGTTTATACCATTTTTTAATAAAAGCATCATTCTGCTCAAAACTACTCAAAACATAACTATCAATTAAAGTTGGCTTGTATTTTTTGATTATCTCTAAGGCATTGATCGGTTCACTGTATGTATCAGCTACTTTACTATAAAGATTACTAAATTTATTAGGATAAAACCACACATAGCCAGGAGCATAATGAGGAAAGAAAAAATTATTGTTAGAGATAACGTAACTTTTTTCATCTAAAAATTGCTCACAATACAAATATTTTTTGTATTGTTGATAATAAGAAAGAGGTCTTAATGCTAATAAATGGAGAAAAGAAGGAACCAATAAAATTACACAAAAAGCCTTCTTGTAAGATTCCTTTATCGACAAACATTCCATGCCTTGAGCCGCCAAGAGAGAACCTATAAAAATATACAACAAGTGATATTGGGGAGCTTCAGGAGCAAAAAAAGCTGCCAAACAAAAGGATGGGACCATAAGAATACTAAGCGTTATATACTGTTTTTTATTTTGAAATATCCCATAAATAACAAGTCCCCATAACATTTTATCCGCAAAAAAATAGTGTTGTACAAAATAAGGCAACTTAGAAAGCAACATAGACTTTACTGTTGGCGCAAGTAATCGATTAAAATCAAAATTGCTTATTTTATAACTCCATACTGCTTCAATACAATAAAGATAATACCCGTAGATACCTAAAGGTATTAAAAAAACAATAATCCAATACGCTAGACCCTCTAAAGGTATGCTTCGATGAAAAACCAAACACAAAAGAACTATCCCTAGCACAACAAGAACTAATGATACTTTTTGAAGAGTTAAAAAAGATCCTGCAAGAAATACACCGCTTAAAAAAATATTTGTAAGCAAACGATTTTCTTTATAAGAAAGAAAATAATAGAGCCCCATACTAAAAAAACTTAATTGTAAAAGATCTGGACGAACTTGACACCCTCCTTGAAAGAACCCTTTCCAACAAAACAAGAAAAAGGCCGCATACCAACTAACGATAGAACCCCCTACCAATGATCCTATACGAATGAGATATACAAGCTCAATGACAACTAACCCAAGAGACAATACTCTTGCAGCAAGTAATACAAAAAAAGAGTTACCTAAAAACCAGTATAAACTCGAATAAAGATAATGTGCCGAAATATGGTGGTGCTGAAAAAAGTCTTTATAGGGAAGTAATCCTTTATGTATAAACCATGCAGTGCGCATACACTCAAACTCATCCATACCAAAAGAGTAGAAAAGCGCTCCTATACAAAACAGAAAAATCTGAATACCTACCAATATTTTAATAAATTTCTCAATTAAAAACTTATTAAAAACAATCATAAAGTACTCTCTCGCAAGACGTACACATTGGGGTATTCCTTAATAGGGGCATAATATTCATATAAAAAATCAAAAACCTCTTGCTGCCCCCACAGCTTTCCTTTTTGTACAACTTTAGGCCTTTTTTTAAGAATTTCTAAACAAGTCGCAGATGTTAAAGAAGAACATCTTTGATAAACCTGCTTATCTCCTTTAAAATCTCCATGCCAAAAATAATCTGGACTCATTCTAAAATTAGCAATCATGTCATCTCCAAAGCACCAATCTTTTGTATCAGAAAGAGACCTAAAATAAGATAGCTCTTTTAGCTGTTTCAGATTACCAAAAGAAATATTGCCCATTAATATTTTAAGATTTGGCAGTAATAAAAAAAGAGAAAACAAAGGAATTACTAAAACTTTATCTTTAATAACTTTTTGTAGCGCATAAGCTCCCACAATAGACATATAAGGTAATATCATTAACCAATAGTGTAGACCATCTATTTTCATTGCAATCACACTAATGCCTAATATTCCCATTAATACTATTAGTCTTTGTTCTTTTATTTTCATTAACCCCCATAAAAAAAAGAACCATAACATATGGTTGCCGAGAAAAACTCTATTTATAAAAGTCCTTAAAAAAACTGCCCAACTCAACTTTTTAGACATTTCAGCATTGAATAAATAGTTGCATATCCAATAAAAATGAAATTCACCTTTAAATAAAAGGATTCCCCAATAACTTAAAATTGGCAAAGCATATATAATTGCCCATGTAATAATATCAAAAAAGGGAATTCTATTTTCCCTCCACTCAAAAAACAAAATAATAAGAACAAAAGCAGGCAATATAAAAGATTTTTGTAAAAACAGAAAGGACAAAGAATAGAGCAGCGCGCTTACGCAAAGATTCTTCTGCTTTTTATGCGCAAGATAAAAAAAGAAAAATAAAGATCCAAGGGTGGCAAGAGCAATCTGAGGGGTATCAGGCCGTATCTCAAACCCCGATACTGCTACCATATTCCAACCCATTAAAAGAACTACCGAAAGCAAACCTAGATACTTATCATACAAAACCCCCCCCAACAGATAAGTGCTTATTAAAGTAATTAAGAAAAATAAAAAAGAAATTCCCCGTGCAAAAAAAAGAAATGCTTCCTCTCCTTGTATATGAGTAAACGGAGACAAGATATAATAAAATAAAGGATGATGGTGCTGAAAAAAATCTCTATAAGGAACCATTCCTTGCGCTACAAGCCAACTTGATTTTAAACACTCCATTTCATCATAAATAAAACCTCTACGCAAAGAAGCCCCGAAAAAAATAATAGCTGACACCAACACTATCAGTTTAAGAAAAAATGTATCTAAATTTTTCTTAGAGAATATTGTCTTAGTCATTGATTTTTCCATTTATATAAAACATATAAACAACCAAAAAGACTATACATAACCGTAAGAGTAATAAATCCAATCAAATAAGGCGTCACAGGAAGTGTTAAAATCCCAGGAAGAGCACTGACCCCTAAAGCAACTAAGAAAGATAATTCTATTGAAAGAGATTTAGGGTAAAACCAAGAACAAATCAACCCTACAAAACCAAAATAGAGTAAAAAATAATAGAAAATGACACCAATTTTAGCAAAAATAGTTGTCGCAATAAAATAGCGCTTTTCTCTACACAGTCTAAAAACTTCATCTTTAATAGTTTTCTCGTAAAGCGAAGAAGGGTATCTTGCTTTTGAATTAATCTCAAGAGCCCTTTTTGCTCCACACGTGTCAGACCACACTATATTTTCATTATTATTTAAAAACCCTAACCCAACATAAATATTATGCCAAAAAACATGCGATTTATTATAATCCATAGAAATATTATTTTTGACTAAAAATCTACTTCTTTCATTCAAATAATAACTATAATGCGCCCAAGGAAGAGAATATCCTAAAATAAAGAAAACAATGAAAATTAATTTAGTTTTTTTCTGAAACTTAACACTTAACAATAAATAAACCCCCACAAAAACATATAAAGGCAAAGCCGAAAAGATTCTTACATTATCTGCAAAAGAACCCATTAAACCGACCAAGAAAGCACTTAACCAAAAAACATATTTTGAAAAATACATATCTGCATAGAGTAATAAGGCCAAAGGAGCTATCGGCAACATATATATAGAATAAATATGACTTAAATATCTAAATGGCATCGCAAGACGCCCTAGAAAAAGCACTACTAATACATACTCTACATAACTCGTCGCCATACAAAAAAAAGAGCCGCCAATTAATAATAAAGAAACAGCAAAAGTACAATAAAAAAAGCACCAAGAAGCTTGCACAGGAGAAAGCACAAACCAATTACTCAAAATAGTACAATAAAAAAAATACCCTACATCATCGGCAGCGCTAGGAATTTTATACCCATTAATATCTCGAGTTAAAAAATAAATGCCCGTTTCTTTAAAAGTAGTTAAGATTTTCTTTAAAGGGTCAATTCTATTCATACAACTGCTCCCCACAATCTAAAAACCCATTATTGAAGGCATGCAGAGAAGAGTAAATGACATATACAAAAGTCATAGAAATAAAACCAGTGAGATAAGAAGCTACAGGAACGGTTAGTATTCCAGGCAACGCGCTTACTCCGAGACCAATAATGAAAGCACATTCCTCATGCCAAGGCTTGGGGTAAAAATAGCTTAACAGCAAGCCGACCCAACCAAAACACCATAAAAAGAAGAAAAAGACAACTCCCAGCTTTGCAAATAAAGAAGTAAAAACAAAATGTCTATCTTGCATCAACAAATCAAAAGTAAGTTCTTTAACCATCTTTTCATACCGTTCATTACCATATCTAATAGTAGGGTCTACTTTTTGAGCAGCCAATCTCCCACTTGTGTCCGAATACTCTATATTGTAGTGATTTCGAATGAATCCTAACCCAATATAAATATTGTGCCAAAATCCTTTTTGAGGAGCCTGAATACGAACATTCTCTACATGTGTTTTTAAAAATTCTTGAGACTTTTTTTGCTCATATAAAAAATGGCCATTAATAAAACTATAACTAAGGGCAAAAAAGAAAAGAGCTATGATTTTTTGTTTATAATTAAATGACTTAGAAAAAAAACCTAAAACAAGACATGCCAAAACAGCGGGTAGAGCAGAAAAACCCCTTACTAAATTTGCTACTGCAGAAATAAAGCCTATCAAAAAAGCGCCCCCAAACAACCAATAGGTTTTCTTTGTTTTTAGTACTGCTAACAATAAAGGAATTACTGATACCGCAAGAAAATAAGCCATATAAACATCATAAGCCTGTAACAAAAATTTACATTGAAAAACAAACAGGAAAAAAGTAACCACCAAACCTTTTAATGTTTTTGAGATATACAAAAAAGAAATCATCATCAGGATATAAGAAAGAGCCGCCATCCCTAGAATAAAAAAATGAGCTGCATTTAAAATATTACACCCAAACCAATAAGAAAGCATAGGCACATATAAAAACAAGCCAAAGTCATCAAAGCCCATAAATGGAGCATATCCTGAATCATTACAAATTACCCAATATACCCCTATTTTTTTAAAGCAATTATAAAGAGCTATCAAAGTGGTTTTACGCGCCCCAATCATCTTATTTTCTCTCTTAATATTCGTTTGCTATAGAAGTAATTTATTAAATAAGCCACAAAAAAAGACATAATCCAAAAATGTACTACTACATAACGATCTTCTATATGAGAGAGAAGAGCTATAGGGATCGACCAAATACAAGTTAAGAGCAATAATACCTGGAAATAATATTTATCTTTTAGTGCAAGGGCCATTCCTATATATCCCACAAAAAAATAAAGTCGAATATAAACTGTCCTAAAGAAAAAATCTAATAATACCTGCGGAGAAGAGAATAACAGTAGCTTGTTCCAAGCGGTCATTGCTCCTTGATACAAGGCTGGATCATAATCAAACCATGTAAAATTCCAACATAAAAGCCTTATTATTCGTTTTGGTATATTCCCCAACACAAACAAAGGGTCATCTTTAAAGTAATTCCAAAACATTTTTTTTGCTGCGTCATCAAAAGAAACCGTCCCTAAAGAAAAAGGTATTTGTTTTGCAGCCCAAGAATCTTGAGTGATTACACCCCACTTATTAGGGAACTCACCTAAACCATTTAAAAGTGCCAATCCTATAGGCCCCACAAAATATCGTCCATAAAAAAACTTATTAAATAAGCAAAAAGGTACCCAAAAAAATATGACCTGACTTATGATAAGAATTAACCCCAGTAATCTAAATTTTGAGCTTCTATTATTAAAATTTGAGAATAAAAGATAGAAACTCGTTCCTAAAACTACAAAGAAAAGCGTGCTTCTTATCCATTGAATTAACGCTAGGGCAAGCCCTATTAAAAAGTATAATTTAACATCTTTTCGATCACAGGCACATTTAGCAACCACATAAAGTAGCAATACTATTCCATAATAAACCCAAATATCATTTCTCCCCTGAATAGCCGTATAAAGCAAAGGGAAAAAGGCTAAATTACTTAGACATGTAAAAAAAGCAATCTCATAACTATGAAATAGTAAAAGAGCAATTTCATAAAGAAAAATAAAGGATAAAGCAAACAAAAAAATTTCTAATAATTGAACTTGATAAAAAGAAGGCGAACCTGTAAATTTCCATAATAGCCCAGCAACAAATGAAAAACCGATTGTCTCCACAATTGAATGATTACCTATAACCTTTCCGCTTGATGGCGTTCGAGACTCAATTTTACCATCTTTCCAATACAGATCTTTTTCATACCAATAAAAAAGAGAATCGTGTTTGAAAAAGTTATAGGCAGAAATGTAATACCCTAAACAATAATGTTTATTGTAATTCACCCATTTATAGTTACACTTAACTCCCCAATACACAAAAGAACATGAAGCTAGCAAAGTTAAAACAAAAAATATAACTTTTATATTGAACTTACTAGTAAAATTATTCTTAACTATCCACATTGCTTACCTCACAAGTCTAAGTTCTTTGCTGCTAACAGTAATTTGTTGACCCGTTAACTACTTCACATACATATTCAACCTCCTGCTTTTTCAGTAACGGATACAGAGGTAAGGAAAGAGTTTGTTCTCCAATAACATAAGCAATAGGAAAATCTTGTTGCTTATATCCATATTTTTTTCGATAGTAACTCATAGTGTGAATAGCTCGATAGTGAACAGCAACACCAATGAGATATTTCTGCAGGTGTAAAAGAAACTTATCTCGACAATCTGCCCAAATAGTATAAACATGATACGCATGCTTACTATTAGCTAAAATATTTGGTTTAGAAAAAGACAATAAAGTATTACTATACTGTTCCACCAAGGCTTTTCTTTTTTGATATAAATCATCAATCCTCTCTAACTGATGCAATAAGATAGCTGCTTGAATATTAGTCATATTGCACTTCATACCAAGAAACTCCATATCATAATGTTGGTATTTTTCAGTATAACGATCGGCAGCATTTGCAGACAATCCATGCCCTCGTGCCTGCTTTAACCAAGCATACATATCTGCCGAATGAGTTGCTATTGCTCCACCTTCGCCAGAAGTAATATTTTTTGTTGCATAAAAACTAAAACAAGCAGCATCTCCTAATTGTCCAGGCTTATAACCGTCACGTTCCCCCTCAACGCAATGTGCCGCATCTTCTATAACAGCAAGTTTATGCACTTTTGCAATTGCCACAATAGTTTTCATATCACACATCTGACCATATAAATGTACAGGTATAATTGCTTTAGTTTTAGATGTTATAGCTTGTTCAATAAGTTGTGCATTAATATTACCTGTAGATTCTTCTACATCCACAAAAACAGGTGTTGCCCCTACAGACTCAATGGCATTTGCTGTTGCAACATAAGAAAGTGGAGTCGTAATAACTTCATCACCTAGACCGATTTTAAAATATTTCAAACAAAGCTCTAATGCATGAGTGCAAGACATCGTACCAACTGAAAATGAAACATCAAGATACTGAGAAAAAGCTATTTCAAACTGCTGAGTAACTTTACCTGTAGTCAAAAACGTAGAATCTAAAACGCGCATAACCTCTTCTTTATCAATCGCAGTAAGATTATGTTTAAAATACTCAATTTTTTGCTTCTCTATTTCTAGAGAATGGCTCTTTATTCTTTGCTTCTCTAAATTCATACTATTCCCCTCTCCAATGTTTATGATAAAGCAAAGCTACTGATTTACTTAAAAAACCCATTTTTTGATAAAGACGGTTAGCGGGAATATTTTCTAATTGTGTTGTCACAAAAAGTTTTTTATCAAATTGATAAGCATACTTAATAGCTTTTATTAATAAATCCTGCCCCAGCCCTCGACCTCTAAATTTTCTATGAACAGCAACTAAATCTATATATACCCCCTCTGTCTTACACTTTAAAGAAATAAACCCCATGGGAGTGTTTTTTTCATATGCAACAAATATTTTATCCGCATATCCAGAAAACGTATTCTTTATCCATTGTCGATAAAGTGTTAAGGCTCCTGATTCCCCAATAAGAGAATCTTTTGCATAATGACTTGTTATAGACAGGTCTCGTATCATCTCCTGCCAATAAGAACTGTCTTCATCATATTTAAATGAATCTATAAAAGTATATTTTGTACTTTTTTTGATTTCAGAGCTTTTATATTCATATATTATCTTAGAACTTGTTAATTGATGACCTTGATTATGTGAAATAAAAGATCCAAGATCTTCAAAAGACACCGTTGTGAAAAGCAAGGTTATGTTGTTGTGTTTTACCCATATATTAAGATCAGATTCTGAAACATACTGATAAGCAGGTTCCCAATTGCAACGAGCAACTCCAACTTGTAAGAGCTCCGTATCAAAAGACTCTCTAATGAGAATCTGATCGAGTATACAATTACTGTTTACTTGACCACTTAAAAGCTTTTTCTGAATATCCACTATACTTCCTTACTATATACAATGGTCGATTCTTTACCTCCACATAAATCCTACCTACATATTCTCCTATAATACCTACAACACACAATTGAACACCACCTACAAATAAGATTGCAACCATAGTAGATGCCCAACCCATTACTGCAACCCCCGTTGTAAAATATCGAATAATGACTGTACAGCCTAGTAAAAAACTGAACAAAGTAAACAAGAACCCTAGCAACGTAATAAAGCGCAAAGGAAACTGAGAAAAAGAAACAATAGCATTCAAAGCAAGCTGCAATTGCTTTAAAAAAGAATATTTAGTAACACCATATCTGCGCTCCCCATGCTTAACTTCAACAAATGTGTGTTTAAAACCAACCCATCCAATAAGCCCCAATACATATCGTTGTTTTTCTTGCAAAGCACATACAGCATCTACAACAGGGCGAGTCATAATTCTAAAAATAGAGCTACTAATCTCTATATTTTCATTAAGCAAAAACTGCATAATTTTTATAAACAAAGCTGACGATATCTTTTTAGTCCACCGAAATTTTTTTTCTTTCCGCCATCCATAGACAACGTCGTATCCGGTTTGAAGCTTACTGTAGAGCTTATTAATTTCCTCGGGCTGATCCTGAAGATCACCATCCATAATCACCACATAGTCTCCTGTAGAGTGCTCCAAGCCGGCACTAACTGCAATATGGTGGCCAAAATTACGAGAAAACTGAATCAACCTATATATTGAACTTTTAAAAAACAACTTCTCTACTACTTGTGCTGTTCTATCTGTACTGCCATCATCTATAAAGATAATTTCGTGTTCAAGCTGAGCAAAATTTTTTTTTAAAGCATTCTCTAATCGATCTGCAAGAACAGAAATAGTTTCCTCTTCATTAAAAACAGGAATAACAATAGACAATCTTTTCACAATTGTATTCTTCTTAAACTCGTATCAAACAATCCTTTATCTATTTTATCTTTTAAACTCGCTATTCGAACAAAAGAAGAACTCTTCAGACGCTCTATTGGATATTTCTTAAGATTTTCATATAAATCTAAAATGCCTTCCTTCAGAGAGATAGTCTTACGTCCTGGAAATGTTCCTTCAAAGCGCATACAACTAATTTTATAATTTCGACCATCTTTTCCATCTGTAGGAATTTTTTCTACCAAGCATTCAGGACAACATTCCTGAACATAACGAGCAATACCTGTTACTTGATAATTTTCTTGAGTAGATCCGATATTAAAAATTTTATTATGTACTTGATCTTTTGAAGCACTAAGGATCGTTTTATACGCGGCAACAACATCATCGATATGAATTAAAGGACGCCACAATGTTCCTTCTCCAAAAATCTTTAATGGTGTCCCTACAAGAACATTTCTAACAAAAATATTCACCACTAAATCAAAACGAATACGAGGGGAAAAACCATAAACAGTCCCTGCTCGAACAAATACAGGAGAAAAGTCTTCTGTGGCAAGCTTTTGTATCTCTTGCTCTGCTAGTAGTTTTGATTTTGCGTAAGCTGTCTGTGGTCTTAAATGAGCCTGCTCATTTAAGAGTTTATCTCCTCCTCCTCCATACACAGAGCAAGAACTTGCAAATATAAATCGCTTAACTCCTGCTTCACGAGCCAATAAAGCAACTCTCACAGCAGCATATGTATTAATCTCATATGTTAAATCAATATTAATCTCCCCCAATGGATCGTTACTTAACCCTGCCAAATGAATTATTGTATCAAATCCATTTAAGTCTTCTACTGTAAGATCTCGTATATCTTTTTCTTTTGTAATCTCCTGAGAAATACCCAGAAGCTCATCGTGTAAAAATAAATTACTATCAATTCCTGAAATATTATATCCCTCAACGAGAAGATCAGGAACTAAAACAGACCCTATATACCCATTTGCCCCAGTTACTAAAACTTTCTTCATTACCTATATCCTTTTAAACCTTGTCTTACTTTAAAGTACAAGCTTCATTCTATTTTCCTTAAACAATACGTTAAGCTATAAATACCGTATACAAAAGCCATTGCTGCTAGGCCAGACAAATACGATGCGCGTGGAACTACCATAAGTCCAGGAAGCCCAGCAACCACCATTGAAATCCAAAAAATATATTCTAAAATTCCTTTAGGATAAAAATAAGCAGCAACTAAACCAATATTGGCACACGCGATAACAAAGAATAATAATACCCCCAATTTTGCAAATAAAATCGATCCAAATAGAAAGCGCTCTTTACTGACAATCCTCAACACTTCATTTTTTAAAATTTTTTCGTACTCAGAAGAATGATAAAGAATATGAGGATTTATCTTACGAGCTGCTTGAGCTGCACAATTATCGTTATATTTTATTTCAAGATAATTATCGACATACCCCAACCCTGCATACACATTGTGCCAAAAAGAATGTGTATACGGAACAGTTTCTTTAACTCCATGCATAAACATATAAGATTGAGAACGCTTTATTAAAGTATTCATATGCTGTGCTGAAATACTTATACCAGCGATAAAAAAACATCCTAGTACTATTTTGCGCACCAACACAATACGAGAAGCAAATAATATAAAAAGTACTATAAATATAAGAACAGACAGGGAACTATATATTCGAATGTAATGGCAGTATCCCAACATCAACCCAACTAAAAAACTATATATATAATGATACCAAAAAATTTTTTTTTGTTTTTTAAATACATATAAAAACAAAGGAATAACACTAAAAGTACAAAAAATAGCTGCAATATAGGTATCAGTTACTCTAAAAAAACCCTCTCTATAAAGAAAAAAAGAACTTAAAACAGAATACAAAGTAATCCACCAATTACTCAATAAACGTATACCAATTACAAATACAATACCGGAAAAAGCAAGCATACTATAAAAAAAATAATCAATTGCTCTGGGTAATGGAATAGAAAACTTTTGACAAATCAACGGAATAAAATAATAAATACCAACGTCATCTGCTCCTGCTTGAGCTATAGATACCAAACTATTATTTATTTTTGCTAAAAAAAAGCATCCAGTTTCTTGCAGTGCCTCTAAAGTTCTACCTAAGTTTACCATTCTGACATTCATAAGATTCATGCAGGCACAACCCCTTTTAATTTTTTTCTTTTAAGAAATCGAACTAAATATAAAACTATGCAATATCCGGCATAACCTGCGCATACAGGATAAATAAAATAGAAAGGAGTTACATATCGATGCTCTGGATGAGATATAATTGCTGGAGCAATTCCTCCAGCAGTCAAAGAGATCAAAAGCCCTAATAAAAAATAATTTCTATTATATAGTAGGCAAACAGCTCCAAAATACCCCATCAACATAAAGAGTCGTACATACCATCGTCTAAATAAAAATTCTAACAAACTCAGAAAACCGAATGAGTAAGCAACCTTTAAACGATCTCCATAATGAGAAAAACTATTATAATATTCCCAGTTCCATCCAGGAGTAATACTCCATGTAAGATCCAAGAACAGAACCTTTTTAATGCGCCAGAAAAAACCTTTAAACCAAAAAACTGGGTCTTGCCAAAACCATTCCCAAAAAGCTTCTTTCATTTTATCATCCATTTTTTGAGTACCAATGAAAGATTCATCCAAATTAAAACGCTCCCTGGTATAACTAGTTACACAAGAATCACAGTATAAACCATTATTGGTGTCTGGGCACTGTGGATTAATCTTATTAGGACCTCTCCAACCCATACTATCTAGAAGCTGTTGGCCACTTGGAGCCGCAAAATATCTTCCATGCACTTTTTTATTAAATAAAGTCCAAGGTATCCAGAAACCTCCTATATTTGTGCCAATTAAAATAAAGGCAACCATCAAAACCGATTGCAATTGTTTTCTTTTGTCACAAAAAGCATAAACCCATGTAAAAAGAATACCCAAAACAAGAGGCCCAAAAATGGTTGGGCGCATCCATTGACAAAGAGCTACAAACAAACCCCCTATGACAGTTTTTTTTACAGAAACATTTTCATAAAATACTTTCATAAAGAGATAAAAAAGAACAACTGCCCCGTAAAAACAATATACATCTCGTATAGGATTTACATTCAAAAAAAGTAAAGGTAAAAAAAAAGAGACAAAACAAGCAGATAAAAGTGCGCTACCTTTTGGTAAAACAAGAAGCAAGCCCCAATAAAGCAATAAACAAGAAAATGCAAAAAGTAAGATCTGCAAAACCTGCATATCATAGTACTTTAAAGACCCTGTCACTTTCCACACTAAACCCATTAACCATCCATACCCAGGGTGCTCAAAAACAGGGATTTTTTTTTTGTCTGTTACTTTATTCACTTGGATTCCATTAGAATAAACAACAGAGTCTTTATAATAAGAAAAATTATTATATTTATAAACAGAGTATGCTAGCTTTGTAGGGGTTTCAGGATAATAAGATCCATTTTTTTTTATAGCATTATAATAAGAGAAGAAAAAAAGTAACGTCATTGTTAAAGAGCAAAGAATAACAATATACTCATTTTTATAATTGTGCCAAAATGCGTTCCACGTGCTTCTTCCATGTATACTGCTCAAGGACTTTTTCACGAGCATTTTCTCCTATTTTGTTTCTTTCTTTTGTTGAAATATGTAAGCATAATTCACACGCTTTGACAAATCCTTGCACATCTAAAGGAGAAACCAAAATACCAACCTGTTGTTCTATTAAAACATTTTTTACTTGAGTGCTATGATCTAAAAAAACAGCCGGGCTTAGAACTTCAGAAAGCTGCTCTAAGTCAGAAGCTATAACTGGCTTTGCCATACTCATATACTCAAATAACTTTGTAGGAGAACCAAAAAAACGAGTTCCATCTGCATTAGGAGCTGTAGGACATAAATAAGCATCGCACGCAGCAAGATATTCTGGCGCTAAGTGTTGCGCAACTTTTCCTGTTAAGATTACCTGCCCAGTATCAATATATTTTTTAAGTTTTTGCTCAATAGAAGATTTTAGTGTGCCATCTCCTATTAATAAAAAACGTGCATGAATGTATTTCTCGCAAATAACAGGAATAATTTTTTCAAGCATTGGAATACCATGCCAATGTCCAAACGTTCCAATAAAACCAAATGTAAAAGTATCTCTTAGTTTATATTTTTCACGAATAATTGTACGTTTTTTCACTAATTTTGCCCCACTAAAAATTTGTTCTTCTACACCATTCGGATTTACCAATATCTTTTCACAATCAACCCCACGATCTACTAAGTCATCTTTAAGCGCTTGTGAAACAGCTACAATTTGGGCTGCATGCTTTAAATTTAAATTCTCAACCCAATAAGACAACTCAGTAAAACCAAACCAGCGCTTATACCAAGGATCAAAAGGTGAAGGTTTAAACCAATAAGCTTCCGAACCATTATACTCAAGAATCAAGGGAATTTTACTATAAGCACTAAGCAAAACACCTGTAAAATTTAAAATGCTATATCGCTGATAAATAAGCTCAAATTTATATTTCTTCATAGTAGAAAAAATCTGAAAAAAGAAAAGAAACGTAGAAAAGAAGACTTCTAAACGCCAACGTAAATACCAAAATCGCCATCTAAGAGGATAAAAAAGTGGCCTCACAGAAAGAGAATAAAAAATAATTCCCTGAATTTCTTGCATAGTCTCAAGCATTGAAGAAGAAAAGACAATAACATTTTTATCTTTTTTTAAATATTGTATAACCCCAAGAGCATGACCTATTGATCCTCCAATATTAATAGAAACTTCACAGATATCAGTACGAAGATAAAGTATCATTGTAAAGCTATATCCCATTTAAATGGTAAATTAATGATGCCTTTATTCGGCCATAAAAAATCCTGTGAAGTTCTTGCATCTAATGAAACCGAAAATGTAATTATTTTATGCAAACGAGTAATAAGATTACTTTTAAGAATTTCTCCTTTTACCCCTGCATTAGCAAATTCTAATGTAATACTATATGAACCCGGCTGCAAAACATCTTTAGGAATGGAACAAATACTTTTATACTGAGCTGCATCTCGTTGAGAATTAGAAAAAAAAGTCTCAGAAGACTCAACAGTCATCGATAAAAGTTCATTCGACGCATTGTATAAATAAATAATAACTGCAATCCGTGCGTTGTTTTTCTTAATTTTATATAAAATTTCTATTTCTATAGGCTCAGAGGAGGAAATGACACCTTCTTTATACGCAGATTGATTTAAAATAGAAATATTACTTAATGCAACAAACTCTGACTTAGAAAATTCTTTTTCAGAAAAATTTACTCGTGCTCCCACTACAGAAGTTAGACCTAAATAATTTTCAATAATACTTTTTGGCAACCCTTGCCCAACAATAGTACTTTTTTCTAAATGCAAAACTTTAGTTGTAAGGCGAGCAACAGTATCCATATTATGAGAAACAAATAAAATAGTGCGCCCTTGTTTACTTATGCCTTCCATAGCTTTTAAACATTTCTTTTCAAATTCATAATCTCCAACAGCCAACACCTCATCAACTAATAAAATTTCTGGTTGAAGATGAGCTGCAACAGAAAAGGCCAATCTTAATCTCATACCAGATGAATACTTTTTTACAGGCAAATCAAGAAATTTTCCTACTCCCGCAAAAGAAACAATTTCATCAAAATGCTTATTAATCTCCCAACGCTTCATACCAAGAATAATACCACTCATAAAAATATTTTCTCGACCTGTAAGCTCTGCGTGGAAACCTGTACCAACTTCTAGCAAACTTGCCACCCTTCCTCGAACAATAGCTCTACCAGAAGTGGGTGCGGTTATTTTACTTAAAATCTTTAAAAGCGTACTTTTGCCCGAACCATTTTTGCCAATAATCCCCAAGACCTCTCCTTGCTCGACTTCAAAAGAAATATCTTTAAGTGCATAAAAAGGCTCTTTTTTGGGTCCTTTTGTAAAAAATGACTGCATTTGCCCCGTTAACATTTCACGAAAACTCATACCTTGATCTTGAGCTGTTGCAACAGAATACACTTTAGAAAGATTCTCTACTGTAATGGCCTTCATAATTCCCCTATAATGCGTCTGCAAAAGTATCTTGTGCTACTTTAAAATACCAAAGACTTATTATTCCAAATACTACCGTTACCGTTAACGAAACAATCATGGATTCTAGCTGCAAAGACTCTCCTAATAACGTCCATCTAAATCCATTGATAACTCCTACTAGCGGATTTAAACCTAAAAACAATACAAGTTTTTTTGGAACCATCGAAAGACTAAATCCTACAGAAGTACAATACAAACCAAGCTGACTCACAAAGGGAATAATATGTCTAAAGTCACGATATTTAACTATAAGTGATGCAAACATAAGACTTGTACTTAACGAAACAAACGCAAGCCACCCAAAGAAAAACGGAAAAAGAACAATCTGCTTGGGTGGCATAAATTGATAACGCAACAAAGATAAAAAAAGATAAAAAATAAAGGAAACCCCAAAGTCTACAGAACTACAGAGAATACGACTTGCAGGCAAAATAATTCGAGGAAAATATACTTTTGAAACTAACTGCTCATTAGCAAGGAAGCTATTACTTGCATACACTAACATATCAACAAAAAATTGCCACGCTAACATTGCAGAAAATACAATTAAAGGATAAGGAGCAACTGATGATTCTATGCCTGCTATTCGACTAAAAATAACAGTAAAAATAGTAACTGTTAAAAGAGGCCTTAAAACAACCCAAGCAATTCCAATTGAGGTCTGTTTATAGTGCACCAAGATATCTCGCCAGCCAAGAAATAAAAAAACTTCTTTATAGTTCCAAAGCTCCCGGACAAGCTCTTTCCATGATTTGCGCGATGTTATGATTGTTTCTTGCATTATTTAACCTTTTTCGCTTCAATACAAATATACCATCCCCACCTTTTTGCTAAAAGGTTTAAAAATGATTGAGGAATATACTTGTACAATCTTCCTATTAGACTCACAGGGGGCAAATCATGAATATCTAACTTTTCAATCCGTATATCTAAAACTCTAAACCCATTTCCTTCTAAAAGCTCTCTTAAGGAGCTCTTTGTATATACCTTTACATACGGATCACTATCACTCTCTGTAAATTCAATTTGAGCTAAACGCTGTTCAAATGTTTGCTTCAAAAAACCTCCACAGAGAAGGTAATCCCAAAGCCACAAGTGCAACCAATAAAAAATAGAGTTTTTGTTATATACCGTAAGCTGTAATGTACCATCCTCAAGGAGGTTATCTTTAATTTTTTTAAAAACAATCTCAATGTGTGGAATATGATGCAGCACACCAAATGAATAGATTAAATCAAATTTTTGATCAAATTCTAATTCCTCTGCATCTAGTTCGTGAATTTTTGCTTTTAATCCATAAAAAGATAAATGCTTCTTGGTCCGTTCAATATTTTCGGGAACAATGTCTATACCGGTATATTCAGCACCATACTTGCAAAACATATAAGCGTCGTAGCCCGCTCCACAACCAATTTCTAAAACTCGTTTACCTTTCCATTTTGGATAGTCAACAAGGTCAATTAGAAAATCGTGTTCTTTACCAAATCGTTCTTGTAAAACTTTTTCAAAAAATGCTTTGGTTCCAGGCTTTAAATCTTTAGCATGAGTAGTTCCTGCGGGATTTGCTCCCCACACATTTTTGGTTGCTTCTTTAATATTAGACTGTTGCCGCATGTCTTACACTCATTTTTTTAGAAATATACACATTCGCGTCAACACCATTTGGATTTACCAAAATTCGCTGCTTTGATACTCCACGGTCGACTAACTCTTCTTTAAGAACCTGTGATACAACAACAATGGTATTGGCATTTTGTATATTTAATAATTCTACTTTTTTCATTAACCATTCAAATGTTAGCCACCGCTTTTTTGCAATCCAGTTACTTGCAATCCATGCTTCTGATCCATTGTATTCCAAAATAAGTTTTTTTTTGTAAACCCATTTTAAAAGTACACCAGTCATATTTAACAAACTATATCTTTGATACATAAAAAGTACATCCCCTTTTTTAAGCAATTCCCTAACTTGAAAAAAGAAAAAAAAAGAAGATAAAAAAGAATTTATTTTCCAACGCAAAAACCTTAACCATTCAGGATTATAAAGCTTTACACATTGTTTTAGATTTTGTTTCTTGAGAAGTCCTTGCATACACGAAGATGCACAGAGAACTTCATAACCTAAGTCTGTAAATCCTTGAAGCACGCCCAGTGTATGAGCAACCGACCCACCAGCTATAAGCTCTTCATCGCAAATATCGGTC
Organism: Candidatus Babelota bacterium; assembly: GCA_965658655.1. Lineage (GTDB taxonomy): Bacteria > Babelota > Babeliae > Babelales > CAIQNR01 > CBFHTA01. Next base: position 108,511 of record CBFHTA010000001.1, read on the forward strand.
CTTAAATACAAAATTGTTTTATTCATTAAAAAACCTGAGTTGCCATTACATTTTGCAAAATCCATAACTGCACTGAATAATCTCTATCTTGTCTTTGAGTCTCTTGCATAAGGCGATTGATTTCTTGCTTGCCAAATACAGCGTTTAAGCTGTGTTGCTTAGTTGAAAGCATATCTTTAAAGTAGGGCTTAAAGTACTTTCCAGATTTAAACCAACGAGTAATTGGTGCTGCGAATCCCATTTTTTTTCTATAAATAACATCATGTGGCAAGATATCTTCAGCTGTTTTCTTAAGAAGATATTTAGTCATTTTATTGTTGTATTTAAACTTAGTTGGAACTTGGAGCGCAAACTCAACATGCTTGTGATCCAAGAACGGAACCCGCCCTTCTACCGAGGTTGCCATAGTCATTTTGTCTACACGCATTAATAAAAGCTCAGGCAAACGTTGTTTAAACTCTAAGTAGATCATTGATTTTAAAAAATCTGCTGATGGATCAATGGAATACAACTTTTTGAGATGATAATCAACAATGGCATAACTATCTAAACGTTGATCAATCCCCGGATAAATCTTTTCTAAGATAGGATCGAACTCTTCTTGTGGTGCTGGCATAATAGACTTTTTCCAATCTTCTGAAAAAGCCAGTGCTCCGCTCCAGAACAAGTGTCGGCCTGATGCCCACTGCTCGAGCAATGCTAAATGATATTTTTTTGATGGAAAAACTTGCGCAGCTAACCATGACCCTGATTTCTTAACTGCCTGAGGAATAAAACGAGCAGGCTGATAATACTTACGATAAGCCTCTAAATAGTTAGCATAGTTTTGATAACCGCAATAAAGCTCATCTGCTCCTTCACCCACTTGCACCACCGTTGTTCCAGAATCTTTGAGTAATTTTGCTACATAATAAAGGGGAACACAAACACAATCGGCAATTGGTTCATCTTGATGGTGAACCATCTTTTCAAAAAAATCGAAAGCCTCTTTTTCTGAAATAGAAATTTCGTAATGCTCCGTGTTAAATTTTTTAGCAACTTTACGAGCCCACTCAACTTCTGCGTACTCAGGACCATCAGAGAATGCTACATTAAACGTTTTAACACGATCAGTAAATTGAGACATTAAGGCTACATTTAAGCTCGAATCAACACCACCAGACAAAAAGACCCCAAAGGGGACATCCGCCATCATGCGCTTTTGAATAGAGTCTGTCAGTAATTTCTTTGTTTTATCTATACAAAATTGCTCACTATTTAAATCCACTCGATCATAATGAGTTTCTGGAAGAAGTGGATTATACCATTCATGAAAAGTCATTTCTCGCTTTTCATCAATCTTTGCGTAATACCCAGAAGGCATTTTATATACGCCTTGGTACAAAGTCAGTGGCGCAGGCGTAACCATGTACGTTAAATAATGGTAGAGCCCACGCTGGTTCAATTTCGATTTTAACCAGGGTAATTTCCACAAGGCTTTAATTTCTGAGGCAAAACTTATATGACCACCATCCAAAGAAAAATAGAGCGGCTTGATGCCAATACGGTCGCGAACCAGATACCACTCATTTTTTTTTAAGTCTCCTAAAGCTCCCGCAAACATTCCCTCAAGTTTATCTAAGCAAGCAATGCCCCACTCTTTAAAAGCATACAAAAACACCTCTGTATCGGCATTAGATTTAAATTCATGGCCCAAAGCCTCTAGTTCTTTACGCAAGGATTTGTAGTTGTAAATTTCACCATTAAAACAAATAACTACGGACTTATCAGCATCAAACATTGGTTGAGTTCCAGCCTTTGAAAGATCAATGATGCTTAAACGCCGATGAACCAAAGCTACCTCTAAAGCTTGTGAACTCCAGATCCCAAAACCATCTGGACCGCGATGCTCTATGCTTTTATGTAATTGATTAAGTATTTCTTTCTCGGCGGTAAAAATACCCGGCTTAGTTGAAAAATAACCTGCGAATCCACACATATGCTTTCCTACAAATAATCTTCGTGATGATCTTTCTTAAGAATATCAATTACTCGTTTAACTTTTTCTACATGGTCTCTATGAACAACAAGGAAAATGTCATCTTTTTGGACAACGCAAATATTTTCTACCCCCACTAACGCAACTAAGAAATCTGATGCCTCCACTAAATTGTCTTTTGCATCAATTTCTATAATCGTACTTTCTTTTTCTTGCTCTCCTCTTAAAGATAAGAACGTATCGAGGTTACCAACATCGCACCACACAAAATCTGCGGGCAAAACTGCGCGTTTAATAGTTTGTTCTATTACGGCATAATCAATAGAAATAGAAGGAACCGCAGCGTAATCTCCTGACCCATGAACAAAATGGGCAACTGCTTCAAACACTTCTGGTGCCGCTTCTTGGCAAATGGTTAAAAAACTTTTTACGTGTGCTACAAACATGCCGCTATTCCAAAGGTAACCTTTTTCTATATAGTCTTTTGCCAAATCTACGTCTGGTTTCTCATGAAAGGCATGAACTGGTGCAGGGAACGTTGCTGTTTTATCGTACGAAATATAGCCATACCCTGTCACAGGATAAGAAGGCTTTAATCCCATCATGGTAATTACGTCATTCTGAGATGCAAAATCAACAACATGGCCCATAAACTCTAAAAATTTATCCGTCTGCGGAATATAGTGATCAGCAGGTAAAAACATAAGAGTTGCATCTGGATCTCGTTCTTCTACCATTAATGCTGCCAAAATCATTGCTCCTGCGGTGTTTCGAGCTTCTGGCTCAACCAAAATATGAGCAGCTAATCGCTCAATTGTTTGCCCAATAGCTTCTTCGTGTTCTTGCGTGGTCATAACCCAACGATTTTCAAAGGGAACGACAGGAACAATTCGTTCAATTGTCTGCTCTAGCAATGATTTATGTTTAACAAAAGGCAAAAGCTGCTTAGGACGTTTTTTCCTAGTCAAAGGCCACAATCGATCTCCACTGCCACCTGCTAAAATAATACTATGCACATTCGTATTCATACTCTCTCTCCGTTTTTTGTATTATTTTGTACACTTGATACAGACCAACAAGTGTTACAGCCAACAGCAACAGCTCCACCATCATTCTCAAACGAGCACATCCATCTGGCCCTGTAATGAATAAAAAACATCCTAAATAAGAGGTTATAAACAAAAAAACATAACACTTGTTGCAAGATTCATGCACATAGTCAACACGTTCGTCCCTTTTTTATTCCGCTACTACTTCCTTAGTTCCACCGCCGCGACATGCTAAGTCATCGATTGTCAGTGTTAATTCTGACACCGTATTAAGACGTTTTAAATCAATAGGCATCACTCTTTTTTCTTTTTTTAAACTTTCAAAGAATTTATTCATCAAGATTTCGTGACCTTTATCCTGTGACTGCATTGTTTCATTAAATCCAGGAGAAGTACCAAACCCTTTGAGAGTTTTATAATCATCCATCACAATAGATTTTGAATCAAAGAACACTTCCATACGCTCTTTACCAAGACCAGAGTGTCCAATTGCTGTGTACAATAAAGAACAAATAGAACCATCATCAAAACTAATTTGCACAGAGAAATTATCTGTTGGAAACAGGTTGTCTCCCTGTGGCTTGAGCGCTTCAACTGATACAGAAGATGGATTAGCTCCTGTTAAAAAACAGAATAAATCAAAAATATGACACGCTTCACCAATAATTCGACCTGCTCCAATATCTGTTTGCACCCAATGATCAGCTGTAATATATCCAGCATTCATACGATATTGAATAACAAGCGGCGTCTTACGCTCTGAAACTTCCCACTTAATCTTTTGAACAAACGGCGCAAAAGAACGGTTATAATCTACACAGAAAGGTGCCGTTGGGTTATTTGCCAAAAACTCACTCAATTGCTTATGCTGCTCAAAAGTTGTAACCATTGGCTTTTCAACAAATACCGCTTTGCCATAAGACAATGCATTAATTATTTGATCGCAATGAAACTTATGAGGAGACGCAATAACAAGCGCATCAACTAAATCTTCTTCAAATAGTTCCCTATCATCAACCAGCGCTTTAGCTGGTCCATACGTCCTACTTGTATTCTCTGCAACCGTAATATTTGCATCAACAATTGCAGAAATCTTCACACCTGGAATATTTTTCACCAAAGGTAAAAGCTTTACCTGAGCAAACCCTCCTACCCCGACAAAGCCTACTCTTAGAGAATCTTTAATTGCAGGAATAAAGGTAATATTTTTTTGTGGAAGTGGTTCATGAACCGTAGGAATAAAAGATTCATCTTCTTTAGGAGTATAACGAATAACAACACCTAAAGCCTTTTGCTCTTGAATCAATTCATACGCTTTGGCAACATCATCTACATGAAACTCATGTGTAATAAGTTTATCGAGCGATAATTTATTTTGAGCAATAAGCTGAGTGATTGCTTGCATATTTCGATTCTCTGTCCAGCGAACATAGTCGTAAGGATAATCCTTTCCATCAATTTCGTATGACTTGTCATAACGGCCAGGACCATAAGAACACGAAATAAGAAAGTCTATTTCTTTCTTATACATAGGATTACGTTGCAAGTTTAATCCTACATCACCAACCACAACAACTTTACCTTTGCGACGAGTAATTTCCATTGCTTGCTGCACTACTTCATTGCTTGCTGTAGCAGCAGTAATAATGGTACAATCAACGCCATGATGATTCGTTAAAAAATCTAATTCTTTTTTTAACCCTTCACCACCTTTATACACATAATCGGCACCCAAATCTTTTGCAGTATCAAGACGGTCTTGCAAGAGATCAACACCTATAACAGTAGCTCCTGCATTTTTTGCAAGCTGAACGGTTACTTGCCCTAAAAGTCCTAACCCTACCACGCAAACCGTTTCTCCTAGCTGAATTTGGGCTCGACGGAGACCTTGTAATGCAATAGAACCAATTGTAGTAATACTTGCATTTCTTACAGCATCTTTTTTTGGAACTGTAACGGCTAAATGCTCTGGAATACAAACCACATCAGCATGATTAGCCCACCCTGCTCCAGCGCAAGCAACATAATCACCAGGTCTAAACTGTGTTACTTTTTTACCAACAGCAATTACTTTTCCTGAGCAAGAATAGCCCAAAGCTTGGAGGGTTCCTTTTAATCTGCTCTCTACAAGAGCTCGTGTTCCTTGAACACCATGAGTAGCTAAAGACTTCAAAACGGCTTTTATCTTTTGAGGAACATTACTCAGAAGAGGATTTTGAGCTGCATTTGCAATAGTAGCCGCCTCGGTTCCTGAACTAATAAAAGAATAATGCACAGAAACAAGCAATGCATTATCTGAAAGATGTGGTTGGGCTACTTTTTGAACAATCAGTTTTCCATTTTCTAAAAACACTTGTCTCATTTTTCTCTCTCTTTCTCTGATGAATTCGAAAAACCATAGTGTCTATTTTTATGTTCACTATCGCTTGTTTTTCCTGATGTTGGCCAATAAAACTGCTCTTGCTCTGCAGACTGTTGCCGATCCACATGAAACAATCCGCAAAAATCTAATACTTTTTTGTGAGCTAATATCTTTTTATCTAAAACCTTAAATTGACTATGGGCAACCAAGCAAACAATAACATCCGCATCATTAACCCCGTCAAGCAACGAAACCGCCTTTGAACCTAAAGGAGTGCCTAACCTTTCTTTAGTAACATGTGGTTCACAAATTGTTACCTTTACATCGTTAAATGTTTCTAATTTTTCTGCAATTTGAAAAGCTGGAGATTGGCGCAAATCATCTACATCGGGTTTATACGTTGCTCCAAGTATTAATATTTTACATGATTTTTGATGAGTAATTTTCCATTTTTGAGCAACCTTAAGAATAGCTCCTAAAACTTCACGGGGTTTATTTTCATTAACCAAACGAGCCGTTTCTAACAACTTTGTATGCTCTGGAAAACTTTCAACTAAAAACCATGGGTCTACTGCTAAACAATGCCCTCCTACTCCGCAAGTAGGACGCAATAAGTTTACTCGAGGGTGCTTATTAGCAAGCTCTATTACTTCGTAAGGATCAATCCCAATACTATAAGCCATAGATGCAACTTGATGAGAAACCGCAATATTTACATCTCGATAACTATTTTCAACAAGCTTGATCATTTCAGCTGTTTCAGCATTCGTTAAATATAAATCGCCACTCACAAAATATTTATAAAATGATGCAACGCGACGAGTCGACCCTCTATCTAAACCACCAATAACACGATCGTTAACTTTTAATTCATGGAAAATATTTCCCGGCAAAACTCGTTCTGGACAATGTGCCACAAAGAAATCTACACCAAAATCAAGACCTGTTTTCTCAGCGAGAAAGTTCGAAAGGTTTTTTGTAGTTCCTACAGGAACGGTCGACTCTAGAATAACAGTGTCGCCCTTTTTCAATACACTTGAAATTGAAGTTGCCGCCGAGAAAACAAAGGATAAATCAGCTTTTTTATCTTTAGTAAAAGGAGTAGGCACAGCAATAATAAAGTAATCTGCCTCTTCATAAATCTGAGAAGCTTTAAATGATTTTTTACTTAAAACATTGTGAAGCTTCTCTACAATCTCTGGTTCCTCAATAACTGGGCAACATTTATTGATACAGTCAATGCGATCTCCATCAATATCAACTCCTACCACTTCGAGCCCCGATTCCGCTGCTACAATGGCGGTAGGTAGTCCAATATATCCCAGACCCACAACACACACTTTCTTCATTGCTTCCTCTCTATCTAAAGTGTTTTTCTCGAACTCTTCCCAAAGAAGAAAGGTTCGCGGCAGCAGACAACTTTATAATATGAACAATTTTTTGAGCTGCATATCCATCACCATAAATTGTTCTCCGCACAGTCGACGTTTTTTGTAACAAAATTTCATATAATTTCTGAGAAAAGAGCCTTGGGTCTGTCCCAACAATCCAAGCTAACCCTTCCCAAACTCCTTCCATTCGTTCGCTTTTTTCACGCAGAATTAGAACCCGCTTCCCCAAACTTACCGCTTCTTCTTGAATGCCACCGGAGTCGGTTGCCACAGCATCAGCATGCAATAATAAATAAACCAAATCTTTATAGCCTACTGGTTCAGTTAAAAATACATTTCCAACATCTTTGAAATTAATTTTCTTAAGAGCTTGTGTTACTGCTGGATTTGGATGATAAGGATAAATGAATAACACATCAGGATTTTCAAGCGCAAAATCTTTGAGTGCCTTTATCATACGTTCAATACCGCCATTAAACGATTCTCTTCTATGCATGGTGAAAAGCACAATCTTTTGCTTACTTATCTGTGCCCCTGCAATAGCTCTCTCAATATCTGAACGAATTTTTAAAGTTCCTGAATTAATTTTTTCTTCAACAATGCGTAAAGCATCTACCACTGTATTGCCTGTGCAAAAAACAGTATCTCGTGAATTTCCTTCTGCAAGTAAATTAGCCGCAGCTGCTGTAGTTGGAGCAAAATGATATCTTGCAAAAAGACCTAAAGCAACACGATTGAATTCTTCGGGATAGGGAGAATGCATATCACCCGTACGCAAACCTGCTTCAACATGGCCAACCGGAATTTGTTTGTAAAAAGCACTTAAGCCTGCTGCCATGGTTGTAGTAGTATCTCCATGCACAAGAACTAATGATGGTTCTACCTTTTCAAAAAGCATTTTCATCCCACTCAGCACTTGCTGAGTAACATGAAACAAATCTTGGTTTTTTTGCATAACACCCAACTCAACGTCTGGTTTTACGTCAAAAATCTCGAATACTTCTGTTAATAAATTTTTGTGTTGAGTTGTTGAACAAAGAAAAACAGGAATCGAAGCTTTCTTTAAAGCAAAATAAACTGGCATCATCTTGATACCTTCAGGACGCGTTCCTACTACAAGCATTACTGGAGCTGCTGTTTGATGCATTGACTACTCCTTCACGCATCATTTGTACTTCAACTTCTTTTCTTAATCGAATAACAATAGCACATATCCGATGGTTGGCAAGCAAAAAAGATTTAAAAAAATGCACTTTATGATTAGACTATTTTAATGAACAGATCAAAACAAAGGACCAAAGAATGAAAATACTTTACGCTCCTTGGCGAGAAGATTACACAACCTCTTCTGCACGGAGCACAGACAATAAAGAATCATGCGTATTCTGCGACCAGCTGAGAGATCAAGACGATGAAAAACACTTTATTGTTACCAGGTTTAAACATTGCTATGTCGTATTAAACCGCTATCCCTATAATGGAGGGCATCTCCTCGTTCTCCCGCTTGAACATACTCAAAAACTTTCCGCACTTTCTTCAGAAGCCCGCACAGAACTCATGGAAGTTGTAACTCACTGCTCAACTATCCTAGAAAAAGAACTTAATGCACAAGGCATTAATATTGGGCTTAATCAAGGCAAAGCTGCAGGAGCAGGTTTACCCTCTCATCTACACTTTCATGTTCTCCCTCGCTGGGCTGGAGATACTAACTTTTTACCCACATTAGCTCAAACAAAAACCGTATCGGTTAGCTTAGAAGATCTTTATAATAAGCTTAAACCTCACCTTGACAAGCTTAAATAAGTTTAAAAAGGGTTTTTTACTTATTTGCTCCAATACCGTATACTAGACAAGGTATTAAGTGAGAAATCTTATTTGTGAGGTTATGGTATGAAATTGTATAAATGCATTCTTATGGTACTTTTAGGCGGTACCTTAAATATTAATGCTCGTATTCCTAAAGAAGTCGTTGAAAACATGACCTCTTCGCATCGATGTGAAGCAACAAATGCTGCTTTTTCTTCATTTGATTCGGCCCTACAAAAAATGGATCCTTTTCCCCTAAGATCAGGCCCCCTGAATCTTAACACCCATAAAAATATAAAGACTGCCTTAAACGGCCTCTCAAAAAAAACTGATTCTAACTCCTTTAGGGAACTCCTTTCTAAAACAACTGAATGGTCAATCGAAAACCTTACTCCTGTTATTGCTGAAATTCGAAAAGACATAACTCCAAAAATAGAACAAGCAAAAACAGTTTTAGTTTCAAAGTTACCCACAGCAGAATCTATAAGCACAATAGGTAAAGAAATATCTGAAAAAGCTATTGAAAATCTCACTCCTGTTATTACTAAAACTCGCAAAGACATAGCTCTGAAAATAGAACAGGCAAAAACATTTCTAGCCGCAAAAATAACTCAAGTAGAAGCTCTTAAGAACGCTGGGGAAGCAACAAATGAAGTTCCCTCTTCTACTAAAATGGAATGCGGAAGTCTTGAAAACAAACTATCAGACTTCAAAGAAGCATTCGAAAAATTAGAACCAAGTGCAGAGAAAACTTCTAGCTCCAACAGTCGTTTCTGCGATATTTTAAACAATCGCTGGACGATAAGTGCTGCTGTAGTTATCGGCATAATTATCTACACAAGATACAAATATAAAAAATCACAAAGACAACCTGAAGGGGACGACTATGGACTATAAAATTCTTTCAGCATTCGTTCTATTAACAACGCCAAGTGTAATGTTGCCTAAAATGTCGTGCACTCAAGTTGCAATACATAAAAAAGGTTTTGATGCTGCTTTTAAAAAATTCAAAAAAAAGCAAGAGACATCTGTGGCCAAAAAAGCCCTACAAACATATACTGCTCACACTCCTCTAACTTACATAGACTTTAATGAACAAAATACTACTCATCCACTACTTCATAAAACAGAGATAAAATCTCCTTTAAGTATTTTATTAAAAGCATTCAGTGCAACTCTAGACATAGTGAACGATCCCTATCTTCGTCTTTTTGCTGTCATAGGTTTAATAGCCTATGCACGAAACAAAAAATAAATTTCTTAAATTTAGGGGGTCTAGATAAGATTTTTCTTATCTAGACCTTTTTCTTAGTCTATTGCCTTTAAGTTTCAAAATTGCTAAATCTAAAAGAATGTATTCTTTCATTCACATAAAAAAGGAGATCTTGCAATGAAAATAGATACAGACCTAAAGAATCTCGTGCTTGTAATCGCTGTTGCTGTACTTATTCCTATGACAGTTAAATACGGCATCAAAGCATTCTCTCCAACTCCACGCCCTACAAACCACACACAACAGATTTTCTACGCTAAAATGGCTATTGGTGCTGCATGTCTTTACGCTGGAGCAAAAATGACTCCTGCTGTAATGGGTACTGGTGTATTCATTGGGGGTCTTGCTCTAATGCTTAAAGGAGTACGTTGCTACTGGCCACACTTAGATTCTAAAATGCAATTCCTATTGCTATTATTAGGTCTTTGCTTGGTTTACTTCCTGATTCAACGTAAACACGGCGGAATGGGTGGATTGCGCAAAGTAGGCCGAGGACGCAGAAAATAGCTTTCTGTTTATCTAGAGTTTAAAGGACCCTTTCCGAAGGGTCCTTTTTTGTTGCTTGCACACGTTTGTGCTATACTAGTACGGTTAATATAAACAATTGTATCTGGATGGGAAGCCCATGAAATCGTTGGATATCCGTAAAAAATTTTTTGATTATTTTGTTAAGAACGGCCACGAACACGTTTCAAGTTCATCATTAATTCCGGCCCAAGACCCAACTCTTTTGTTCACCAATGCTGGAATGAATCAATTTAAAGATTGTTTCCTTGGAGACGAAAAGAGAAGCTATACCCGTGCCACAACCATCCAGAAATGCGTGCGTGCCGGCGGCAAACATAATGATTTAGACAATGTAGGGTTCACCAAGCGTCATCTCACTTTTTTTGAAATGATGGGTAATTTCTCATTTGGCGACTACTTTAAAAAAGAAGCTATCCCCTTTGCATGGAATCTTTTAACCAAAGGATATGGTCTTAACCCGGATAATCTTTATGTCTCTGTCTATAAAGATGACGATGAAGCTGCTGAAATTTGGGAGAAAGAAATAGGTATACCTAAAGAACGTATTTATCGCTTTGGCAAAGAAGATAACTTCTGGCAAATGGGAGACACAGGACCCTGCGGTCCGTGTACCGAAATTTTTTATGATACACGCCCACAAAATAAGCGCGATAAAGCTCCCGTACAAGAAGATTTTGATTCAGGGGAATTACTCGAAGTTTGGAATCTTGTATTCATGCAATACAACCAACAAGAAGATGGTTCTTTTATAGAATTAGATCAAACTGGTGTTGATACTGGAATGGGGCTTGAACGTATCGCCTGTGTGTTACAAGGCAAAGATAATGTATACGAAACAGATATCTTTACTCCTATTATTGCAGCAACAGAGAAACTAACCGGAATAGAATATATAAAACAAGATGCTCAAACTAAAGCAGCTTTTCATGTTCTAGCAGATCATATTCGTTCTGTTTCTTTAATTATCGCAGATGGTGCATCTCCTTCTAACGAAGGACGTGGATATGTTTTAAGAAAAATCATTCGTCGTGCAGCTTTGTTTACTCAAAAATTAACAAATAAAAACATCTTTCCTGAAGTGGCAAAAACATTTATTCAAGAAACAGCCAATATCTACCCCGAACTAAAGACCAATGAAAAAATAATCATTTCTCTTTTAACTACTGAAATCGAACAGTTTGCTCACAACTTAGTTAAGGGTCAACAAATCTTAGATAGCTTTTTTAAGAAACAAGAAAAAGATACGGTCATTACCGGTGAACAAGCATTTAAATTGTACGATACCTATGGATTCCCTCTTGAAGTTACTATTTTAGCCGCCCAAGAAAACGGCTATTCTGTTGATGCTGATGCATTTAAAGAATGCATGGAAGAACAACGAAAACGTTCTGGGAAAAAAATGAAGCAAACAGAGAAAAAAATAGAACTACCAGAAAACATTAAAACTGAATTTGTGGGATACCAAGAGATTGTCACTGATTCAAAAATTGTAAGCTTAATCGTTGACGATCAAGCAACAGACTCAGTTGCTGAAGGTAAAGAATGTTGGATTATCACAGAAAGATGCCCATTCTTCCCAACCATGGGTGGACAAGTTGATGATACAGGAACAGTTACCATTCATGGGAAAACAGTTGCTTTTACTGCACTTAAAAAAATTGGCCCTGCGATTGCGATAAAAATTAAATCGCCAGTAGCTTGCAAAGTAGGTGATACAGTAAGCCAACAAGTGGAAGAACAAATTCGCAAAGACACCATGAATAATCACACGGCAACTCACTTACTTCAAGCGGCTCTCATAGAGTTACTAGGCAAGCAAGTCAAACAATCTGGTTCTGTAGTTAACCCTGATTACCTCCGCTTTGATTTCACCTACCACAAGAATTTAACTTCAGAAGAAATTAAAACAGTAGAAGACCGCGTTAACGGAATCATTAGAGATAATATTGTCGTTGATATTTTTGAAACCTCCCAAAAAAAGGCACTTGAGCGTGGGGTTCTTGCAATTTTTGGAGAAAAATATAATCCAGAAAAAGTACGCGTTATTGATGTACCTGGTTTTTCAGCTGAACTCTGTGGAGGAACGCATGTTCCATCTACCGGAGTAATTGGCGCCTTTAAAATCACCGAAGTCTCTGCACTCTCTGCAGGTAATCGTCGTATTTTTGCAGTTACCGGACAAAAAGCTTTAGAGTTAATGCAAAGCAACTTCAATACAGTAAAGACTTTAAGCCAAGAATTTAAAGTAAAACCAAATGAAGTTATTGATACAATTGAAAAACAAAAACAGCAACTTCTTGAAGCGCAACAGCAAATAAAAATCCTTAAAAGAAGTGTAATTGACTCTCAAATCCCACTGTGGCAAAACAAGATAGAAGAAATCAATGGAGTACCATTCTTATACCTTGCCCTAGAAAGCTATGGGGCAGATGAGTTAAAAGTTATTGCAGAACAGCTTCAAAAGAAAACTCCTGGTTTCTATGTACTTGCCAGCAACAACGAAAACAAAGCTGCATTCTTTGCTTCACTCGCACCAGAATTTCAAGACACAATTGATATGAAAACATTTGCAACATGGTTAAAAGATGCAACTGGGATTCGTGGAGGCGGAAAAAAAGGAACCCTCCAAGGTGGAGGTCCAAAAATCACTAAAGATCTTACATCTCTTATTAAAGCAGGGCTCGCATAATGTCTCGAGGAAAAGACCGCGCAGGAATTATTATTGTTCAAGATGATCAAATACTTCTTATGTACAGAAAAAAAGGAAATACTGAATACTTTTGTATTCCTGGTGGGCATATAGAAGACGGAGAGGATCCTGAAACAGCTGCTATACGAGAAATAAAAGAAGAAACTACACTTGATGTTGAGCTAACAGATTTTATGGTAGAACTAGAAAACCAAGGCAGAAAAGAAACCTACTTTCTTGCTAACCACTTCTCGGGAACACCAAAACTCAGTGGGGAAGAAGCAGATCGCAATTCTGAAGATGACGCTTTTGCATTAAAATGGATACCAATAGCATTGCTTTCTAATCTTTTGATTTATCCAGAGCAACTTGGACTTAATCTGGCCCATATCATTAAAAGTCTTAAATAATCTTTAAACTATTTAAGATTCCTTATACTGTTAAATATATCATCGGGTGTAGAACCACTTTTAATATTATTTACAATCTTGTTAAGGAAAGCTTTTTGGCTTGCACTTGAAAGCTTTTCGTCTTCAATTTGAAGATAAAAATCTTGAGCTTGGTTAACTGCTTTTTTATAATAGCGCGGTTCATTATTATACCATTCTTTATATATGGCTTGATATAAAGAATGGTATGATGATTCTTTAATAACATTAATATTAGTGGTTGGTTGGCCTGCATAAGCAAACGATCCCGACAACGCAAATACTAGAATAACTAAATTTATTGAATTCTTCATTTTCCCTCCTTTGATTTACTCCACATTAAACCTCATAGAGAAAGTATACCAAATGACTAGAGGGTGATACAATAATCAGAGAGCTTTATGCTTCTATTAAGCTTATTGCTTCTTCGATGAGCTGATCAATTTGCACAGGATCTTCTTGAAAGTTACTTAGGACGTAATCAGCAACATCTTCTTTATTTTCAGGTCGCCCTACTCCAAAGCGAATACGCCAAAAATCTTGCCCGCATGCTGCAATAATAGATCGGAGACCATTATGTCCACGATGGCTTCCACCTTGACGAATAGCTATAGAACCAAACTTTTTTTCTAGCTCATCGTGAACCACCATAATATTTTCAGCATCTATTCCTTTCTTTTGTAAAAAAGAAATAACTTGTCCTGAACTATTCATGAATGTTTGCGGCTTTATCAAAATAACTTTTTTGTTATTAAGCTGTATCTCTGCAACATGCATTAAAGGCTTTTCTGCCCACGAAGCCCTATGACGTTCCGCGAGAACATCAAGAACTTTAAATCCAATATTATGACGATTTTTTCTATACTGATGGCCAGGATTGCCCAAACCAATAATTGCTTTTATGTTCTTTTCCATGCTCTGTCTACTACTAATAAAAAGAGCCGATGGATATAAATCCATCAGCTCTTCATTATCCGAATTAAAACTTCTTAGACAACTTTTGGTGCCTTTGTTGTTCTGTTCAACTCTGCAATAATTTGATCTGTTTTATCCAAAGATTTATGAACATACAATTTGCCTTGTTTATGATCTACTTCTGTAAAACCAAGTTTTTCACAAATTTTCCCAACCATCTCCATAAGTTCTTTTTGAACTTCAGCTAAAATCGTTTGTGCTTTTTGCTGAAACGCTTGTTGTTTCATCTTAAGCTCTTGTTCCATTTTCCCCAGATTTTGTGCTTGTTGTTGCTTCATGGTGTCGCTCATTGTAGACATTTTTGCTTGAAAGTCAGCAACTGCTGTTTGGAATGCTGCCGCACCCTTTTCTATTGCTTGTCCTTCAGGGTCAAGCTTTGCCTTGATACTTTCCTGTTTTTTCTTAAAGTAATCTGCGGTAGTTGCAACTTTTTCTACATCCACAACAGCTCTTTTTTGCTGCATAACAGAATTTTGAGCCGCTACTTTTGCGTTAATTGCTACTGTAGAAAGCAACAGTGAAATAGCTAGAAGCTTTTTAAAATTGTTCATGGTCAATCCTCATGAATTTACAGTTAAACTTTTTATCCCTGTATTATTGTGAGCAGTTTAACCAGGTTGTCCTAAAACGTCAATTGGCAGAAGAAGATGCTCGATCAAATATTTTGCGAATTTCCTCAGCTACAATTAAAATTACCCCTGCTCCAAGCACAACAGACCAATCACTTAACCCCAGCGGAACAGTCCTGAACACAATTTGTAAAAAAGGAACATAGAGAACCAATAAAAGACCTGCCAAAACACCACCTAGTGCTAAAAAGAGCAATGGATTTCTCGAAGGAGACAAAGAAAAAGTAGAAAGAGTTAATGATCGGCAATTAAGTGCTGTTACCCACTGACAAAAAGTTACCGTTGTCATAACCATCGTTCGCGCCAACTTTAACCCTTGTGGCAAATACCAAATAAACACTCCTATAGATAAGAATGCTACAAGAGAAGCTATATATGCAATATGCACAACTAAACCTCGTGTAATAAGAGATGCATATTCAGTAGACCAAGTCGGTCGCAATAAATTATCTTCCGGCGCTTCAAGGGAAAGTGCAATATCAAGACAGCTATCTGTTACAATACTTAACCACAAAATTTGTGCTGCCACAATAGGAAGAGGATAGCCAAGAGCCATAGTCAAAAGAATTAAAAGAATTTCAGAGAAATTGGTTACAAAGAAATAAAGCACCACACGTTTAAACGCATAAAAAACATAGCGCCCTTCCTCTACGCCTGCAACAATGCTCGAAAACGAATCATCCAACAGAATAATATCTGCAGCTTCTTTTGCCACTTCACTACCTGTGTTTCCCATAGCAACACCCAACTCTGCAACAGCCAATGATGGTGCATCATTTACGCCATCACCAATCATCACTGTGGTTTTACCTTGCTTTTGGAACAATGTAACAAGTCGTAACTTATCTGCAGGAAGCACGCGCGCATAAACAGAAGTCTCATTTAGATGAGACGCCATTTGCTCATCGGTTAAGCCCTGCATCTCAATACCCTCGAGTATTGGTTGATTACTGTCATTAATAATGCCAGACTCTAAAGCCAAGTGAGTAGCAGTTTTTTTATTATCACCCGTTGCCATTACCACCTGAATTCCTGCTTTTTTTAATTTCTTAATAATGCCAGGAGCAGCATCACGCAGCGTGTCTTGAATCCCAAACGCTCCCAATAGTGCAAGGTCTTGCTCGAATAAACCCTCAAAGAATCTCTTTTTTTCTCTAGCACCTTCTGGAACACTCGCAAGATCAAACTCTTTATAGGCAACTGCAATTACACGTAAACCCTGTTTTAAAAAATCTTCTATAAGTGTGTCTTGCTCCCTAGAAATACCTGCACAACGACTCTTAATAACCTCAGGAGACCCAAGTCCAAACGCTATACCTTTGCCGTTTTTTTCATAAAAACCTGCATGAAACTGGTACTGGGCACTAAACGGTATTTCAAACAATTCTTTATAATCTTTATAAACCACATCCTCAGTCACGCCAGCTTTATCTGCACAAATTTCCATCGCGGCTTCACTAGAATTCCCCTTAATAGAATACACTCGAATAGTTTCTACATATTCTACTTTAGAGCGATCAAGAAGTTGAGCTGCCTCCAACATAAAACGTGCATCTTTATTCAATTCTGACTTACCACTTGAGTCAGTAACTTGCCCTTCTGGCAAATACCCTTTACCTGAAACTGTATAAACCTGTGTATTGGCAAAAAAAGTGTTTACCATCAATTCATTACGTGTAAGTGTTCCAGTTTTATCTATTATCATAACCTGGGCTCGCCCAAGCGCTTCAACTGCCTGCAAGCGTTTTGCCAATACATTTTTTTTGGCTGTTCGATAAGCACCAGCAACAAGAATTAAAGTCATGATAACCGGCAATCCTTGAGGAATTACACACACAAACAAAGCAATAAGAGCAGCAAAGAGTTCTGCAAATGGTTTACCCGTAGCTACACCTATGACTAACAATGCAACACAAATAAAAATAATGATTCCCAAAATAAATTTAAGAAGATCTCCCAAATCTCTTTCTAAAGGCATTTGAGAAAAAGCCGCCCCTGCTAACTGATTAACCTGTGCACTTTCAGTCTTTTTTCCGGTTGCTGTCACAATAGCTTTTGCTCTCCCCGAAAGAATATATGAACCTAAAAAAACCATATTATCTTGATCGTTCATAGAAAGGTTTTTGCCTTCTCTGGCAAAAACATCTTTTTCAACCGGATCAGATTCACCCGTAAGTATAGCTTCATCAACAGTTAGACCATAAGATTCTATAATACGCGCATCTGCAGAAACACGTTCTCCTTCTTGTAGAATCAGGATGTCTCCAGGAACCAGATCAAAATCATTAACAATTTGCTTTTTACCATCACGAATAACAAGTGATTTGCTATTTTTAAACTGCTGTACTCGAGAAATCATTGTATAAATACGATGTTCCTGAATAGTTCCAATAGTAACGTTTAAAAGTAAAATAAGTAAAATAATGACGGCATCAAACCCATTGCCAGCAAAGAAAATAATAACAGCAGAAACAATTAAAAAATAAAAAAGAGGATCTTGACACTGACTCAACAACAAAGAAAAAAACGTTTCTCTCTTCTGCTCTGTTGGTTTATTAGGGCCATATTTTTTCAAAGCTTGCTGCGCCTGCTCATTGGTTAAACCCGTAGTGAGATTTACCCCAAAAGTTTGTGCAACTTTTTCAATCACCATCTTATAATACTTCATACATCACCTTTTCTAAAAATTGAGCTCTATTCTAAAGTACAAATTCTATAGAAAAAATGCCAGACAAAAGATATTAAAAATACAAACCCTATCCACTTACTTTAAAGCCTTTAAACCTCTTCATACAAAAAGTTGCTTTTTTGATATTGCTCCAAAACAATAGGAGTAAACACTTTTTGAAAATCCTGCAAAGACTTGAAGGGCAAAGATTTAAAAGGTACTGTTTTAGATTCAACAATTTTCCCTGTCGCATACGCTGAAAGAAAAGAATCATCTTCGTTACATTCATCCCCTTCCTTAATAACTGGCAACCGACCTTTAACAGTTGCAACAGAAATTGAAGAACACTTTTTTGATTCCAAAAAACAATCTAAAGCTTTATCAAGAAAATTGCTTGGCTTTAATTCTTTTCCTTTATACTTTGGTAGATCATCATCTTTCTTAGCTTTTTCATACAAACCATTTATCTCATTCATTTGATCATCAGTTAAGAGTAATACATCTTCTCTATCAGCATCTGCCCCAAAGCAAGAAGCCGTGGGAACAAACAATAAAATGCTTAGAATAATCTTTCTATTCATACTTATGCCCTAAAAGTAAATTGCACCTAATCAAAATGATTATTATAAAGTACCAACATAAAATCGCAACTAAAAACGGCTCCCTTAAGTAAGATCAGGATGCAAAGCGTAATCAGCTTTAAGTGCATCTAAACGAGTGTAGAGAATACCGACAAATTTCATACCTGCCTTTTCTACAGCCTTTTCTACCGCTTTAAGGTTTTTTAATTTGTCATCAACAAAGATAACAACCTCTGGTTTATATTTGCAGGTTTTCAATAACACCATGAGAGACTCTCCCTTGTCTCCGGAGCCAGCAAAAAAAATGCCATGTTTAAATCCACCAGGAACACCGTGAAATAAAAAGACCTTCTCTTGTGTTGGCAGTGCTTTAAAATAACCGCTTTCAACAAAGCTCAAACCACATTTTTCTACGTTTTTAATAGTTGCATTTTCTACAGGAAACGATCGCGCTGTTAGGCCAATGGTTTTATCAGCTATCTTCTGAATGGCTTTAACAGTTTTTTTAGTCTCTTTGCCTTCAACCAATTTAAAAGAAAAGTGTGGATCCATTTGAATTTCAAAGTACACAGGCGCTATAATATCCCACGCAGTTTCAGGATCAACACCTTTATCAACAGCATGTTTAACACGTGCTTGCATCCACATGTCACCACCCCGTTGATCTTTGTTATTGGGCATAACCAGCGTTTCATCTAAATCAAAAGCAACAAGCAATTTTTTGTCTTGATATTTTTTTGCTTCGGTTAGAACCGTACCAATTTCAGAAGATTTAATAATTTGAGCAGAAAGTTCTACCGACGAAACAAGCAATACACTTAATAATAATAATTTACGCATGAAAAAGCCTTTCAAGAAGAGTTTAAGAAAGACACTAGCGTAACGGACAATAGAAAAATTGAAAAGTTATTTTTGTTGATAATGTAAACAGGTTATTTGAATAACAGGAAAAGATTTTTGCATCATCTCTGCAACATTGAGTATATGCTTAGAAGTGTCATCAATAAAAACTATCGATGTCGGCAAACTTGCTTTGTCTGCACGATCAAGATACTGCTTAAGAGTATCCCCTTTGCTTTGAAGCCCTGAATAACAAACACCATTATATTCAAACGACTGTAACATTTTATTCAAATAAAGAACTTTAGATTTTTCAAAATAAAAAAAATGCGCTCCTAGCTCATTTAAATTTGCAGTAATAGCTTGATGCAAATAAGAATATGAGCCCGTTAAAGAAAGAATGCGATCTGCCCGTGCACAAGACATATCAAAAACACTCTGAGTTTTATCCGTCAACCAACTATGGGGAATATTATCTTCAAACCTAAAAAGTGTTCCGTCTAAATCCCATACCACCCAAGAGCCAGCATTCACAAAAGGTACAACTTCTTCAATACTATTAATTGTTCTCATTTCAGCACTCAAAGATGACATAAGAAAACATACCCCTAAGAAAAAACACCTATTCATTATCTTCTCCCTAATTAATAATTTAGCAAAGAAAGTAACAAAAATGAAAAAGGGGAATAAAGAAAAGAATTTTAATACACAGTCATTTTAGAAATTGGCTGTGCCAACCGTAGCCTTGGCGTAAGTTGGTGGAGGCGATGGGAATCGAACCCATGTCCGCATTATCGTAGATTATAAGCGCTACATGCTTAGTTCTTGTTTAATACTCTCCCAGCTACTCAAGAACAAGAACACTGGAAAAGGCAGGCTGGTATACAGCACAAGTTACGAACCTACTGAACCTAACTTGACAGTTCTATCTTTTTTATAATACGAGTTAGATTAACTGATAGACACGAAAGCCTAACAAGCAGTTACTAAGGAAACTGTGCTTACGCAGCAGCCACCATAGAACCATAAGAAGTCACAGACTTATCGCCCATGAATCCTGCGAATGTAGTGTCATTCATAGTTCGATCGTTTATTTTACGAGTATCCAATCAAAGCTCGGCATGCTCTCACAAGCGTCAACAACACGTCGAAGCCAGTGCGCCCCCATGAATTTCAAAGTTCAAGCTATTATTTAAACTTGATATTTTCTGATTGTAACAAATACTAGTAAAAAAGTCAATGCGAGCCTATTTATAATCCTTAAGTTCTCGAGAAGTTTCTCGCTTAATATCTCGCTCTTTGAGCATCTGTTTTTTGCCCGCAGCTTTACGGTGCTTACAAAGCCCCAGCTCGACTTTTACTTTACTGTTTTTAAAATAGAGAACTAAAGGAATTACAGTTATTCCTTTACGCGAAATATCGCCGACAAGCTTATTAAGCTCTCGCTTATGCACTAAGAGCTTACGAGAACGTTTAGCTGTGTCTTCGTCTTTCTTATAGGCCTTGTCGTATGGAGTTATATGGCAGTTAACCATAAAAAGTTCGCCTTGATGAACATTGGCAAACGCTCCCGTTAAGTTTACATGACCCGCACGTAGCGACTTAACCTCATCCCCGGTCAAAACGATGCCAGCTTCTATTTTATCTAACACCTCGTAGTCAAAGAATGCTTTCTTGTTTTTACTGATAATCTTCATAATACCCTTCCCCTAAAAAGCCTTTTTTCTCGTAAGCACAGAGAAAAAATTCCAAAAAACAGGATACAAAGCGAAGGCCAAAACGAGGCCCACTAAGTTTGCTCCCAACATAAACGCCCAAAAAGAAATTTTCACAGTACCAAAAATTGCAGCTAGTTTACTGGAAACATAGACCATCCAAGTTGGATTAAATTGAGTTACAGAAATCCCATACCAAGAATGGAGAATCCAATGCCCACACACATAACCGCTCATATGAATTGGTATCATTGTCCAAGGATTATTTACCCCATATCCTACCGCCAAAAGCAACGGAATATTAAGCCCAAACAACCACCCAAAAATTACGTGCATAGCTGTATGAAACCCTAAAAATGGAGAAAAAGAGATATAAATACCCAAAGAAGCAGCCACCGCCAACTTGTGCGGACAGCGTTCCTGCTTTGCTATTTTATGTAAAAATGTTTTCATTTGAGAGAACATATTTCTACCCTTAAACCAAAATCTTTGATAAACACCCTTTAATACAGTATATTCTACCATGATGGAGTTTGAAGAACAAGACAATGTAGCCCTTCAGAAAGGGGAATCCATGAAAAAAACACTCTTTTTTATTCTGGTAACTAGCATAACCTTTATTCACAGCAACTCAAATCGGTCCCTACTTAACCTCTACCAAAACAGTAAAACCCCTGTTGGAACACAAAAAAACAAAGCTATCACCTATTTAGGCATGCTTCAGTTTCCTTCGCAAATTCAAAATCCATCAGTTAGGGCTTACTATAAAGGCCATATTGTAGACATGGAGAATGGAGCTTATTCGTTTATTGAAAATAGAAAATTTCAGGTATTTACCATTGTGGTAACTTTACTCCCTCCACCTACAACCAATACTCCTTCAAATTTGACTATTCCAGAGGGGCATCCTTATACGCGTTACACTCTCTTTAAAACTAATGCAAAGCAAAAAGAAGGTAAAAAACAAGAAGAATGGCGCGTAGAAAAAATAAACGACACCAATGGGATAAAAGTACCCAGCAATGCACTACTAATCTTGCTTGATCCGGAATTAATTGACAATACTCGAGTACACGCATGGTTCAAAGATAGCTTTACACTGAAGTTACCAACTCTTATTATGAAGAAGAACCTTTCTAAAAAAGCCTTTGATTCTGCTTATAATCGATCTGTCTTAACCGCTTTAGATTGGGATGTATTCCATCAAAAAGTGGAGTGGGAAGAAAAAAAACATAAACAAAAACATATTGCTCGAAGAAGAATTGTATGAAATATACCGTTTTAGGGGTGGAGTCTTCATGTGATGAAGTTGCTGCTGCAGTGTATACCACCGATAAAAAATTATTATCCAGTAAGCTTTTTTCTCAAACTGAGATGCACAAAAAATATGGTGGTGTGGTCCCTGAGATCGCCTCACGCGAACATATAAAGAAAATTAATCAAATTACCCAAGAAGCACTCGATGCCGCTGGTGTAACACTTGATGATATCGACGTTATTGCTGTTACAAGCAAACCAGGGTTACCCGGTTCTCTTTTGATTGGAACCTGCTTTGCAAAGGCTCTAGCAGAATCTAAAAATAAAAAAATTATTGCGGTTGATCATCTTGAAGGTCACGCTTTTTCTGCAAATATTGAACACGACATTCCATTTCCTTTTTTATGTATGACTGCCTCAGGTGGCCATACAAATATGTATCGCGTTACTAATTTTGGAGAATATGAATTTCTAGGAACCACTCTCGATGACGCAGCAGGAGAAGCATTTGATAAGATTTCTAAGCTGTTAAAATTAGGTTATCCAGGTGGCCCTATTATTGAAAAACTAGCACGCGAAGCTGGATTTAAAGATTTTTACAAATACCCGCGCAACAAAGACATTGGATTAAACTTTAGCTTTTCTGGTTTAAAAACTGCAGTACTTTACGATCTTGTTAAAAAGAACGCGTATGACATGAAAAAGAAAGAACTTCTAAATGACAGCGAGCAACTAAAAAAAGAAGTTGCAAGCTCTTTTCAGGTATGCGTAGCTGATATCTTTGTAAAAAAAGTTGAAAAAGCCTTAGAACAATATGAAGACTACAAAGGGCTTGTTTTTGTAGGTGGTGTAGCATGCAATAATTATATTCGTCAAAGACTTACTGATGTTGCAACACAACACAATTTGCCTTACTTTTCTCCTTCTCCAAAATATTGTACCGATAATGCTGCAATGATCGCATACGTAGGTCATTACAAAGCGCTAAAAGGAGAATTCAGCGAACCTGATTTTGATATTTTATAAGAGCCACCGATAAGAATAGTAAAAAAAAGTTGTTCTGGTACTTTTTAGCCTTATTGGAAGTTTCTATACTATAAGCAGGTATTTCATACTCCTGTTTCCATAGATACCTCTAACTAAACTCAACCAAATAATGCAAAGACTGTAACTCGTGGGAACACAATTCTCTAGAAAAAGTATTCTGGAAATCCAACCAAACCTCCAGCCTTATTACTCCACAAGACTAGCTCTCGTTCAGTCACTTGCCCAAAATGATCTACAGAGAATTTTTTCACAAAAAAACCCTAATAAAATATAAACAGTTTAATTATTCATATTCTATTAGGGTATATATTTTTAAATAAGCCTTAACTACTTAGAACCATTCGCAGCTTTTTTAGCATTCATTGATTCAAAAAACTCTTCGTTTGTTTTAAACTTCTTCATCTTGTCAATCATGAATTCCATGCCTTCAATCATGTTCATATTACCTAAGAACTTTTGAAGAACCCAAGAACGTTTTTGATCACCTTCACTGAAAAGAAGATCATCACGACGGGTACTTGAACTAAGAAGATCATACGAAGGATAAATACGACGGTTTGCAAGCTTACGGCTCATATGCATTTCCATATTACCGGTACCTTTAAACTCTTCGTAAATAACTTCATCCATACGAGAGCCAGTTTCTACAAGAGCTGTACCAATAATAGTTAACGAACCGCCTTCTTCCATGGCACGAGCTGCACCAAAGAAACGCTTTGGCCGTTGTAGTGCATTGGCGTCAATACCACCAGTCAGTACTTTTCCTGATGATGGAGCTGTAGTATTGTAAGCACGAGCAAGACGAGTAATAGCATCAAGCAAAATAACAACATCTTTACCTGATTCAACTAAACGCTTTGCTTTTTCAAGAACAATCTCTGCAACCTGAACATGACGTTCTGCAGATTCATCAAAAGTCGAACTTATCACTTCAGCATGAGCACCCTTAACACAGCGCTTCATATCTGCAACTTCTTCTGGACGCTCGTCAATAAGCAGAACAATCAAGAAAACATCTGGATGATTTGTAATAAGACTTTGAGCAATCTCTTTTAAGAGAACTGTTTTACCTGCTTTTGGTGGCGCAACAATAAGACCACGCTGTCCTCTACCCACGGGGGTAAAAATATCCATCAAACGTGTTGATGCAAAAGTAGGATTAGACTCTAAAGTAAATTTACTGTTTGGATGCATAGGAGAAAGTCGATCAAAATTTGGTCGCTCTCTCAACTTCATAGGGTCTTCAAAGTTAACTTTATCGACCTTAAGCAATGCAAAATATTTTTCATTATCTTTTGGTTTACGAATAACACCAGAAACTGTATCTCCAGTACGCAAACCAAAACGACGAATTTGTGAGGGAGAAACATACACATCATCAGGACTCGAAACATAATCGAATCGGTTAGAACGTAAAAATCCAAACCCATCAGGGAGTCTCTCTAAAACACCCTCTACTTCGACTTCTCTGTCTGGGTGTTCTTGCATTTCTACAATTCTTTCTACTAACTGTCTATGCAACAACAAGCTTGCACCTATTAAACCCCACCTACGAGCATGCATATTCAATTCTTGAGTAGAAAGCTCTAAAAGCTGTTCTTTTGTTAAAACTTTTGGGTGATAATCATTTTTATGTTGAGAGCCACCGCTATTACGGTTGCGATTGTCTCCTGAATGATTATTTTTTTGCGCAGATGGCCTTGCCTGTGACGCAGGTTTGCCTGCAGGCTTTTTCTGACCTGTCTGTTTTTTCTTCGGTGCCACTATTTTCTTATCTTCTTTCATTTATAAACCTCCGATTATGATAACGCGCCCATTTAACAACACCCCAAAGGAAGGCGTCATGCTTCTAAACAAAAGCATACACAACTCTTTTCATAATAATTGAATAACATACTGCGTAATCAGCTACCACGTACTATTTACGATCACGCAACAACAACATAACTGGGCTTGCGATAAATATTGAAGAATAGGTTCCAACAATAATACCAACAAGCAGCGCAAGTGATAGACTTCGTAATGACTCTCCTCCATATACGAACAATGAACCAACAGTTAAACCTGTAGAAATACTTGTTAAAAGTGTTCTTTTCAGAGTTTGGTTCAAACTTAAATTCACTACCTCGTTCGCTGTTTTGCTCGATTCTTTCACAAAGTTTTCTCTAATACGTGCGTAAATTACAATCGTATCGTTAATGGAGTAACCTAGTGTAGTTAGAATTGCAATGACTACATTTGGAGAGATCTCTTTGTCTAACAAAACAAAGACCGCCAAGATACACAGTGCATCATGGAAAATAGCGACTACTGCACCCATTCCATATGATAAAGACCAAAACCTGAAAGCAATATATAAAAGCATTGCAAGCAAACCAAGCGCAACCATCCAAAGCGAGTTAGAGATCAATGCAGATCCCACTCCAGGACCAACTGCGTTAGTCTCTAAAATAGTCACTTTAGTATCAGTCAAATGTTTTTCTAATCCGTCTTTAATAGTAGTTCCAAGACCTTGTACATTATTAGAAAATTCTTTTACCCGTACAAGCGCATCAACATCGCTAAACTCTCTTGTTGTTGCATCTTTAAAGCCACTACCAGCTAAGGCGTTCTTTAAACTTTCTGAACCTACTGGCTTACTAAATTTAACTAAAAGCTGCGTTCCACCAACAAAGTCTACGCTATAACGAAAACCTTTATGCTGAATATAACCAAAAACACCGGCTCCTATAAGAACACAAGACAAAAGCGCAGCTGTAACACGGTATCTTAAAAAATTGATGCGAGGATATTGAACCATCCTTACTCTCCACAAAGTTTAAAATCGTTTGGAATAATCATGAATACGTACCAGCAAGTCTTATCATGTTTTTATGTTTAAAGCAAAAAGATTTTTTACTCAGAAATCGGATCTATAGAAACATATTTACGGCCACCAAATCCATAGTGAAACCTAATAACCCCTGCTCCTTTAGCGAACAGAGTATGATCTTTACCCATTCCTACTTTTTTTCCTGGATGAACCTTTGTCCCACGTTGACGGATGATGATTTCACCACCAGTTACTGTTTGGCCTGCGAAGAGCTTAAAACCTAATCTTCTACCCGCACTATCGCGACCGTTGGACGTTGACCCACCCGATTTACTCGTTGCCATGAGAAATCCTAACTTTTCTTTTAAAGTGTTCTTAAGGGATTTTTTGGAATTTTATCTAGAATCCTTTGATTCCATGATAGCCTTGAGTATGACAATATTGATTTTAAAAGTCAACACTTTCACCATTATGAGCTTATATTCAGCATATCTAAGCTTAATTTATATACATAAACAACAAAAGGGGCACCCAAGCTTACTACAAAAAACATACAGAGGAATGGCTCCCATAGCTGCTATTTCAAATTTTGTTGCCTCACGATTCAGGTCAACACGATAATTAGAAAAATAATTTTGTATTTCTTTCTCAGGCGTAAACGGCTTTTGAGTCGGTTGATTCTTATGAACAACAAACTCGCGCGCCTCAAGATCTGACTCGTCTAGACAAGGCCTTTGAACAGATAAAGAATCCTTTTTTAAACCTTCTGTCTGCAGACACCCGACTATAAACAATACCGTTAAGTTTATTTTTTTCATACCTTTCTCCTTTTATTGATTCATTGAATCAAAGCTGCCAAGAACAATAATAAAAACTTTTGTATCAAGGAGTATCGTTATCTTGAGAGTTGCAGCAATGGCTTAGATGCCTCAAACAAAGATAAGTTGCCAAAGACAGTCCCGCAGTTGCTCCTACTAGAAGCCAAACCTCACACTTACTTTTCTTGCAGCCTCCACACCCAGACAAATCTCCTTCACAAGCTATCTTTTTAGTTTTTTGTAGACAATCAAAACAAGATCCACAAAAGCACTGTGTCCCTTTAGAGTTTCTCCCTAACTCTAACAACTTGCTATCAGGCACCTGAATAGACCTTGTCCCGTAATCAAGATCACGGTTTGTCCAGCTTTCCAGTTTACTTTCTGAACAATGTGAAACAGTCACTACCAAAAAACCTAGAGTTAGACTCCATCTTTTCTCCAAAAGCCCTCCTTTGCTATATTATCTTCCTGCACCGTCAAGGTTTGTAATGAAGAATCCTTTCCTCCACCCATGGAACAAGTTTTAAACAAACAACAAAAGCAGCTGTTGCCGCAAAAACACATGCTCTTTTTGCATTACTATCAAGAGGAGCAAGTCTATCTGTTAAATCTATTTGATTATTTCGATCTGTTCCTTCTGGTATCTCAACCCAAGACTCCCCTCTCTGCATCCCAAATGTTTTTAAAGGATGATCTGTTTTTCCTGTCCATTCGTCAGAAACCCCATGCAGCTGCGTTGCTACTAACATAAAAACTACAGCCATTATTCGCATTTTGGTACATCCTTTCTATTAACCCCCTGTAAAATTACCGCCATTCTGGTCTAAGTGTTGCTCGATTACTCCGCAAGTGGCAACCAAAATTACTGCTGCTGCCGAAACAGCGGCACAAAGCGTAGCGTAGCACTTCCACCTAGGCTTTCTGCCAGTACAACAAGTATTTTTTGTACTATGTAAACTATGAAGTTCACTGTCACCACAAACAATTGCTCTCTCTAGAGAAAGCGGTGTCTTTACACTCGAAAACACTGTACTCTCTCCTGCCACCTCAATGCTCGGAGGGTACCCATAAGGGTACCTTTTGGCACCAAACGCCTGTCTGCTCATTACCATTAAAACTAACAACATTGTTAGTTTTTTCATGTCTTACCCCTTTAATCTTATTATTCTCATGTAACGCTACAAGCTGATGCCAGAGACTCTTTATTAACAGAAGTTATTGTTGATACAACAATGCACTCTAATCATAGAGTTATCAATGCAAACAGAAATGACATTAATGAATTGCTCCTTCTCTATTGTATCCATCCCGTGTTAACACCTTTTTCTGAATCATTTGAGGTAATTACAATTCCAGAACTATTTGGCCTACACGTATTGCCCGGTTTAAAAGAGAAGCATCCATATGCTCTAAGTGATATAAAAACAAACCTTAAGGTTCAGATTACTCACCTAACTGCTCTGTCCATTCTTTAAGTTGATCTTCCCACTCATCACCAATTAAATATTTTTTACGCCAGGCTTCGAGTGAATACTTAAAGTGCGGAAGCGCTAATTTTAAAAGCCCAAGAGCATATTCACGAATTTCTTTTTGTGCACCAGAACCTAAGCGTAGCTTCATAAAGTGCATAAGTGACTGTAAGTTACAGGTATAGATAAACTCGGTATACGTTGCTACCGGCAATATTGCACGAGCTTGCTCACGACATACACCCGCTTCGAGCATTTTAGTATAAGCATCATATGCATTTTCCAAAGCCTGTTTATATTGCCCTGTTAATTCATCGTTAGTAAAAGCCCCATAAGAAGATTGTCCATTTTCTTTATCTTGCAATCTAAAATCTTTAGGTATATAAAATTCTGTTTTTACTTTTACATAGCGATAGCTAATCTCATTGTACGAGTTAATTCTATGGCGCATCCATTGCCGTGTAATAAAAATTGGCGCTTTCACACGAAAAGACAACTGATTGTGTTCAAAAGGGCTTGAATGGTTATGCTCCATAAGAAAATCAATAAGCTTTTTGTCTCGCTCACTTATTTCATGAGAAATTCTTCCATAAGAAACACGGGCAGCATTGGCAATATCAAGATCAGAGCCAGATACGCGAACCAACTCTACCGAGCTAATTCCATCGCCAAGAGGATCTACTCTATTTTCTTGCGCTCCAAAAACTGTTTGCGTTGTTTTTGTTTTTTGTTGGTCCATAGACATATCCTTTTAGTAAAAATGTCGTTTCAAACAGAATACTAAACAATAAAAATGGTATCAAATACTAGATACTTACAAACAAACCGCTAAGCCCACTACAAACTTAACAAATCTTCCACAACACGCACTCACACTTTCCATACAGCTACTTTCACGCTCTTTGCCATCTTCTTCGTCTTCAGCTGCTTGCTCTTCTAAGATTGTACCTGTGTGTCCCATTACCGGTTGTGCGCGAGATCCTTTTTTCTCTGTTTCTTCGTCGCTTTTCTCTCTGCCCCCAATAACAAATGTCGCTTTTACAGGACGATCTTTTGCGCCCTTAATCTTCACAGTTGCGTGAACCGTTCCACTACCCGTAGACTCAGGCCGATCCTCACCACTACCGGCAGACTGCGGACGCGATTCAGAAGAACGTATTGCCCCAATCGTTTCTGCTCTTTTTCTTTGTGCTCCAGCAACCCACTTCAAGCAACTCAATGATGTTTGACTTGTTAAACCTGCTCCATCTTCAGGCGCTGAATGGGGGCGTCCATCTTTTCGCGGAGATATTTTGGACTGAAGGGCTAGTCGTTGCCTTTCATCAAGAGGAGTCACTTTCGCGGTTCCTGCTTGCAAAAAAAGACCTGTTAAGCTAAATAGCAAAAGTATTCCCTTCATGGCTCTACCCCTTATGCACCTCTTACCCCGCGCGAAATAACCCTAAAAAGCTCAGAAAGCTCATGCTTTTTTATAGCGCTATTTAATAAAGGATTACAAGGATTAGCAGAAGAAGGTTACTTTGCTTCCTTCCAGTTATTACCAGTATGCGTATCTACAAGAAGTGAAACATCCCAGTTGACCACACTTTGTAACTCTTTTTTAACAAGCTCTTCAACTTCTTGCTCAGAACCTTTTGCAACAGTCAAAAGAATTTCATCATGAATTTGTAATAACATGCAAGCGTCGAGCTTTTGCTTCTTCAGTGCATCAAAAACTTTGAGCATTCCCATTTTCATGATCTCAGCAGCTGTTCCTTGAGCAACTGTATTTACCGCAATACGACATGCGAGATCATAGAGATTTTTATTGCGTTCTTTTAATCCAGGAACAGGCCGGCGTCTACCAAAAACAGTCGTCACATACCCGTCTTCTTTGCCCTTATCAATAACCGAATCCATCCACTCTCGCACTTTTGGATACTGGGCAAAATAAGTCTCAATATACTTTTTTGCATCTTTTAATGGAATATCTAAATCTTTTGAAAGGCCATAGGGAGTTAAACCATACAAAATGCTAAAGTTAATACGTTTACCAACAGTACGTTCTTTAGGTGTAACTTTATCAAGTGAAACATCAAAAATACGAGCTGCTGTTTCTGCATGAATATCATGACCATCTTTAAATGCTTTAAGGAGTGTAGGATCTTGAGACAAGTGCGCTAATACACGCAGCTCAATTTGCGAGTAATCGGCAGACAAGAAAACCCTATCCCCTTGGGGCTTAAAGGCCATACGCACAGTGCTGCCCAAACCATCTACTGGTATGTTTTGAAGATTAGGGTTAGAACTTGAAAGCCGTCCGGTTGCGACACGAATTTGAGAATAGTCTGTGTGAATACGACCCGTTTTTTTATCTATATATTCAGGAAGCGCATCAATGTAAGTACTTTTTAATTTAAAAAGCTCTCGATACTGCATAATATAGCTTGGAACAGGATGCTCTTTTGAGAGTTCCATGAGAACCGCATTGTCCGTTGAATACCCATCACCTTTAGCGTTTTTACGCTTTGGTGGTAACTTTAAATAATCAAATAATAAATGAGCAACTTGCTTTGAGGAACTAAAATTAATTTTTTCAAACTGAGGGTCAAGCAATGCAATAGCTGTTCTTCGGATATCTTCAATCTGCTTAGTTACTACTTTATCAAGCTCTTCCAAAATAGAAACATCACAATAAATACCACGTAATTCCATATCTACAAGGACATCTAACAGAGGCATTTCAATAGCATAAAAAATCTTTTCTACATTTTTTTCTTTGAGCAGCGGCTTTAAAACAAAATATAATTTAAACGTTTGGTGTGAATCTGCAGCAGCATATTCTGTAGCTTCGTCAATAGGAACTTCTGCAAAATCTTTACGGCCTCGCTGATTTACGATTTCCTTAAAAGTCCACATTGGCTCATTTAAGTAGTGATACGAAATTTCTTTAAGGGCGTTTTTTTGCCACTCTTCTTTAACTAAATTTGCAGCCAAAATAGTATCAAAAATCATACCGCGCTCTTTAATGCCATGTTGCGCCATAACCATTTGATCGAACTTTGCATGATGAGCAATTTTTTTAATATTCGCATCTTCAAAGAGAGGCTTAATTTTTTCTAAAACGTACTCCCGCTCAAGCTGTTGTCCCTCGTTGTGTCCAAACGGAATATAATAAGAAACACCTTCTTGAGTACAAATCGAAAAACCTATCATGTCTAAATCAACCGCATTTGTTCCAACACCTTCAGTGTCGTAGGCAAAAAGTTTCTTTTCTTTAATCTCAGTAACAACTTGCTCTAAAAGCTCTTTAGTGTTTACACAGATAAATTGATACCCACGTTCTTGTGAAGTTCTAACGTGCCGCACCGGGCTACCTGCTTGCGCCATACCACGGAGCAAACTTTTAAACCCAAGCTTTTCAAAAATACCTCGAGCGTCTACCCAACGCGTTGCATTAAACTTAAGATCGTCAAACGCAACGATGAGTTTATGCATACGGAGCAAGAATAATTTTTGACTCAAGAATGCATTGTCTTTATTTTTTTCAAGCGCATTTTTTAAACGATTAACAGTTACTCTATCTAAGTTGTTATATAAATCTTCAAGTGATCTAAACTCAGAGACCAACTCTAAGGCCCCTTTTTTGCCAATACCTTTTACCCCAGGAATATTGTCTGAAGAATCCCCAAGAAGCGCAAAATAAAACGGTGCCTTCTGGGGAGAGAACCCTAATTTGTCTTCATACACTTGCTCATCAATAAACAAATCTTTAAAAGTATCAAACATAATAATGTTTTCATTTAACATCTGGCCCATGTCTTTATCAGATGTTACCACTACTACATTTTTCCCCTGAGACTCCCACTCTTTTGCTAACGAATACATTAGATCATCTGCTTCTACCCCAGACCGAGACAATTGATGCAAACCAATCGCATTAGCAAAATCAATGATGTATTCTTTTTGTTCAAAGAGATCGCTTGGTGGATCTTGACGCGTTGCTTTGTATTCAGGAAATATCTCATGTCGCTCTGTTGGTCCTTTACTGTCCCAGACGAGTGCTAAATGTTCAGGCTCAAATTGATCAACAAGCTTTTTGATCATTCGACAAAAACCATACACTGCTTGAATCGGCTTACCATCTGCTGTATGCATTGGACGCAAACCATAATAAGCACGATATAAGAACGAAGATCCGTCAATTAAAAACAACGTATTTTTAGAATCAATATCCATGAGTATTCCTCTAATAGAAAGGTTTACTCAAGTATACCGCACTCTACAGAATAAATAAAAACGATTAAACTCCCACTTGCTCTCACTTTCAAACATTGTCTCTATTGTCTCTATTCTGCTACACTTATTCGTATGTATATTGATGTAAAATTACTTTCAGGTTTTCCTAAACCACTTCTTTACCGCGCTCCAAGTATGTGGAAAAATATTCCAAAGGGTACTATTGTAAATGTTCCTATGCGCAATACTATTGTTCCCGGAGTTATTTTGCGAGTGCACTCTACACCACCCAAAGTAAGCTTTGAGGTAAGAGAAGCAGAGAGCGTAGAGGCATTTCCTCAAGATAAAAACTATTACACGTTTATCGAAAAACTTTCACAATACCATGCGGTAGAAGAAATGAGTTTTATTAAGCGTATTCATAGTTTTATAAAACAAAAAAACACACTTGATTTACCTGAACAAAAAACATCTGCAAAACACAAAAACGTTGAACTAACCAATGAACAGCAAACAGTTGTAGATTTTTTAGTTCCTAAAATAACCGCGCAAATTTACACCCCAACCCTTTTGCATGGTGTTACTGGATCGGGCAAAACAGAAGTCTATAAAAAATTAATCCTACAAGCATTTAAAGAAAAAAAGAGTGCCATTCTATTGTTGCCAGAAGTTTCTCTCGCCGTACAATTTGAACGATTACTTCGGGCACAACTTCCCATAGAAATTCCTATTGTCTCTTTCCATAGCGCAACAAGTGCAAAAACCAAAAAACTTTTATGGAAGTACGCTTTAGAAGGTTATCCACAATTAATTCTTGGGGTGCATCTACCGGTACTTTTACCGTTAGCAAACCTTGGCTTAATTGTTATTGATGAAGAACACGAATCTGGATTTCAAGAAAAAAAACACCCAAAACTCAACACTAAACATGCGGCATTACTACGTGCTCAACTGTATAATATTCCTATCTTATTAGGTTCAGCAACGCCTTCAATAACCTCGCTCTATAATGTTAAGCATAGAAACTGGAAACTATTTCAACTAAAAAAAAGATTCGCTGGAGCATTTCCTCAAATTCAAAAAGTATTGTTGACCGACAAAAAACAACGGAAACATTTCTGGTTGAGCAACGAACTTAAAAACGCATTAGAAGATCGATTACAAAAAAAAGAACAAAGCCTAGTGTTCTTAAATCGACGCGGGATCTGTTTCTTTCTACAGTGCAAATCATGCTCTCACATATTCAATTGCAGATCATGTTCAGTAAGTTTAACATTGCATGCAGACGATTTTTTAAAATGCCATTACTGTTCATATTCAGAACAAAAGCCAACAGAGTGCCCTGATTGCCAAAAAACAGAGTTTCTTAAAAAAGGTATTGGAACGCAACAATTAGTGACTATGCTTCAACGAATTTTTCCTACCGCGCGCATTGCAAGAGCAGACATGGACACCACTGTAAATAAAAAATTATGGCAGCAAATTATTACGCAGTTTGAAGGCCAAGAACTTGATATTTTAGTCGGCACACAAACAATAACCAAAGGGTACCACTTTCCCAATGTTACCTTGGTGGGCATTATTTGGGGAGACATTAACTTAAATTTCCCATTTTACAGTGCTCAAGAATCTGTTCTTCAGCAGCTTATTCAAGTGGCAGGACGCGCAGGTAGACAACGCGCAGACAGCAAGGTTATTGTACAAACCATGACCGAGCATCCGTTATTCAACTATTTAAATGAAGTGGATTACCTAAAATTCTATCAAAAAGAAATCGAACAACGTCGACTCGTCAATTATCCTCCCATGGTCCGTTTTGCTGAAATAGAAATTAAACACTCAAAAGAAGAAGTTACAGAACAAGAAGCATTTACTATTGCGGCCCACCTGTTGAAACTCAAAACCGTAACTGTTTTGGGGCCAACCGAGCCGCCGGTTTCTAAAATAAAAAAAGTATTCAGTAAAAAAATCTATTTAAAAGCGCGAGAGTTTAAAGCTTTAGTGGATGCATTCAAGACACTTGACCAAAAAACACTCCGAAGTTCTCTCTTCTTTACACCCCATCCTCTAAGCTGAAAATATACCCCTTAAGCTTTGCCCTGCAAGAGCTTTTCGGAATCACTTTCCTCCTTTTTACCTCCCTCTGAAGACTTGTAAGATAAGATAGAAGCTGCCTTCCTTTGCCCATTGATCATACTCTCGCAGATATCCCCTGCCGTCCCCCAACTATGTGCTTTCTTAGCTTTTTTTGGTTCTTTGCTCCCGGGTTCTTCTAGAGGAGAAGTTGCCACAACACAAAAACTAAATAAGCCTAAAAATATGCTTAATAAAAAAATATTTTTCATCCCTACTCCTACTATTTTTAATCGACTACAAAAAAACATTCTTTATAATGTTTGAGCTCTTCAATAGATTCTCTTATATCATCAAGCGCACGGTGAGTATTGTGTTTTTTGTGCTCCAATGCAGGGTTCCCTGGAGACCACCTTCTAGCAAGTTCCTTAACGGTACTAACGTCTAGCGTTCTATAGTTCAAAAACTTATACAGCGCTGGCATATGATGCAAAAAGAAAAACCTATCCATCCAGACAGAATTTCCACAAAGCGGAGATTTTCCTGGCTGGCAATATTTATACAAAAAATCGAGAACCTCCCTTTCTGCTTCTTCTTCAGTAATATCTGAATTTACCACTTTTTGTAATAAGCCACTGCCGCCGTGCACTTTAGTACACCAGTCATCCATTTTTTCTAATGTTTCATCTGACTGTCCAATAACAATTACTGGCCCCTCGGCAATAATATTCAATTGGTTGTCTGTAACAATAACAGCTATCTCTAAAATTTTATCTTTTGCTGGATGAAGTCCTGTCATCTCCAGGTCTATCCATACAAGATTATCCTTGTTCACTAGCCCAATCCTTCTTTTTCAAGCCCTGCTCTAAAAAACGACCAAACAAAGTTTCATACAAAGAGCAACAATAACATTTCATAATAAAATCAACAGTAAAAAAGGCACCTCTATTCTTGTCATCAATTTTTGTAGATCAGAACCAACCCAAAAGTTTCGGTACTCTTATTTCTCTGTCACCCTTCCTGAGGTATCTATAAATTTTTTATTAATCTTTTCGATTGCTTCATCAGCTGCTTTTTGAGCCTCTTCTTCGCTGCCTTCATGCGTTGAGGCTTTACGAGAACTAAGTAACCCTTCCTTTGCCACTTTGCCTTCACCTGGCCGAAACATATTAGAAAAAGAACTTGGACCATGCAGGCTTAAACAAAGTAAGTCTAACCCACTGCTTGATCGCCCCCTTTTATGATGCCTAGAACTTTTTTTATCAGCTGCATTGCTGCCCATAACCAACAGCAATAACAATATGACGAATTCTTTTTTCATAAACAGCTCCTTGAATTAAGGCATGTGAATTTCCCTATGCAGTATAACCTGCAAAAAAAATTAATAAACGTTTGATTGTTCGTTATACTGACTTGTAAATTATTATTAGGAGCAGCATGAACAAAATAAAAGTTGGTGTTTTAATGGGCGGCATGTCCATAGAGAAAGAAGTGTCTTTTAATTCCGGCAGAACAATTTGCGACCACCTTGATACAAACACTTACAACATTATCCCTCTTTTTCAAACTACAAACAATCAACTTTTCATTTTACCATGGCGTTTTTTATATCGTGGAAAAATTAGTGACTTTGAACATCGACTCGAAAGAGAAGCAAAAAAAATCATCTGGGACGACCTAAAAAAACTTATAGATTTTATGTACATTGCAGTACACGGACGCTACGCAGAGGATGGGACACTGCAAGGCTTCCTAGAAGTATTAGGCGTTCCCTATCTGGGATCAAAAGTTTTAGGAAGCGCGCTTGGGATGAATAAAACGCTTCAGAAGAAGTTTTTAGAGACTAACAATATTGCAACACCTAAAGGAATTACAGTTTATCCACACGAAACCATTGAAGATACAACGCACATTTTAAAGCGACTAAATAAAGAAAAAATCCCTCTACCTTTAATCGTAAAACCAAACCAAGAAGGTTCGAGCTTGGGAGTGTCTGTTGTTTTCAACGAAGAAGAGCTGCAACCTGCTCTTAAAGCTGCTCGAGATGTTCATACAGGAGAACAGCAACCCGTTTTAATAGAAGAAAAACTAGAAGGTATGGAGTTTTCTTGTATCACATTATTCAACAGCAAAACAGGCAAACCGTTACCACTCCCACCTACAGAAGTGGTAATAGAAAAAAACACCCACATTCACGACTACGAACAAAAATACATGCCGGGTCGTGCGCAAAAATTTACCCCTGCTCGTTGCTCAGAAAAAACATTAAAAGCTATCCAGCACACCTGTTTAAAAGCTACAGAAGCTCTCCACTTTAAAACGATTTCTCGTATCGATGGCTTTGTAAAAAAAGATGGAACGATAGTAATCGTTGACCCCAACACCTTGTCTGGCATGGCACCATCAAGCTTCTTTTTTAATCAAGCGGCAGAGATTGGCATGAGCCATACTGACTTAATTAACCATTTAATTGCAACAGAGTTAACCACCTCTACAGGGCTTAACAAACAAATAAAAATAAAGAAAATTATGAACAAAAGGCTTCGTGTGGGGGTACTACTCGGCGGAACAAGTAACGAAAAAGAGACCTCTTTGGATTCGGGAAGAAACATTTTTTACAAATTATCCCCAGATAAATACGAGGCAACCACTCTTTTTGTAGATAAAAAATTAGAACTCTATCCACTTACTCAAAAATTATTAGTACATAATTCAACCAAAGAAATTGAACACGACCTTGATAGATCTACAAAAATTAGCTGGAACAGTCTCCCAGAAAGATTTGACTTCATCTTTATTGGTCTTCATGGCGGCGCAGGAGAAAATGGCTCTGTGCAAGGAACTCTTGAAATGCTAGGGTTGCCCTATAACGGCTCTGGTGTTGCAGCAAGTGCTCTGTGCATGAACAAGTATGAAACAAATAAATTACTCGCCAGCCAAGATTTTGCCGTCCCTAAAAACCTTTTAATCTCCAAGGAGGACTGGCAGAAAAACAAACCTTTTATTCTCAAAAAAATAGAAAAAGAACTTTCTCTTCCGTTTATTGCAAAGCCACACGATGACGGCTGCAGCATGATGGTTCAAAAAATAAAGACGTTTAAAGAAACAGAAGAAGCTTTAAATGCTATTTTTAGAGACAACAAAACCCACAGTTTTTTAGAAGAATTTGTACAGGGAATGGAGCTGACCGTTGGAGTGATCGGGAATGAAAAACCTCAAGCCCTTCCTCCAAGCCAGGCTGTGGTCAATGGCGAAATTTTAACAATCGAAGAAAAATTCTTACCAGGCGCAGGAGAAAACCAAACTCCAGCACCGCTGCCCAAAGAAGCCTTAATATTTGTGCAAAAGACGATGGAACAAGTTTATAAAACAATTGGCTGCTCAGGTTATGCTCGTATCGATTGCTTTTATCAAACCGCAAAACAAAGCCCCACGGGTAAAGAACGCGTAATAACCCTGGAAGTCAACTCCCTCCCTGGCCTCACTCCTGCAACTTGTATTTTTCACCAAGCCGCAGAAATTGGAATAAAGCCTATGGAATTTATCGATAGTATTATCCAAATGGGACTAGAGAAACATACATCTCTCAATTCTTCAATCCCTCGATACGACTCCTATGGTATCACTCGGGATGATTCGAGATAAAATAATGAATGCAATCGAGTTATCCTGAATGGTTTTCTCAACAAAACAAGAAGGGCTGTATTGAATGATCGAGAGACACTTTTATTGACCAATCCAACACAAATTACGTACCTTGAAAAAAACAGTTCTTTTAATTAGGGGAGTAGAAATATGTGTTTTTCAGCATCAGCAAGTTTTGCTGCAGCCGGAGTTTTGTCGGTTATTGGTCTCTTATCTTTAAAAAAAGTAAAACATAAAAAATATGTTCCTTTTGCTATGATTCCAATCTTTTTTGCTATCCAACAGGCATTTGAAGGTGTTGTTTGGCTTACCTACCAACAACCAGTAAATGCGTTAGTTCATCAATTCTCAATGTATGCCTTTTTATTCTTTGCTTTCTTCTTCTGGCCAGTTTGGATTCCATTCTCTTTTGCTTTAATAGAAACAAAAGCTGGTCGTCGAAATCTACTTTACGGATTAATGGGAATTGGGGTTGCTATATCAAGCGGACTCATTTACTCAGTTGCACAACTTGGTGTATCAGCAGAAATTACTTGTAATCATGTAAAATACATTGTTGATATTCCAGGAGTTTTCCATGAATGGGGAGCATGGATCTACTGTGTGGCAACCGTTTTGCCGTTCTTTGTATCAAGTAAAAGAATGGCGTGGGTATTTGGA
The DNA here is from genome assembly GCA_965658655.1 of Candidatus Babelota bacterium. Lineage (GTDB taxonomy): Bacteria > Babelota > Babeliae > Babelales > CAIQNR01 > CBFHTA01. Next base: position 147,422 of record CBFHTA010000001.1, read on the forward strand.
CTCGCGCTCTGTGGATCTGTTGCTGTAAGTGCTTACTTCTTTACCGCTCACTTTACTTCTGTTTGGTGCTTCTTGGCAGCGCTACTGAGCTTGGGCGTATACGCATATTTATAATAAAAAAAAGAGCCGGTTAAAAAACTGGCTCTTTCTAATTTTTATATTTTTACAAAAAATACCAATTAAATATGAATAAGTTTTCCCTTGCGGAAAGCAAGAATTAACAAACCAATCAAATGCGGTATGGCAACCATAATCTGCATAAGATCCATTAGTTTCCAGATAAGAGCAACATCTGCTAATGCACCAAAAAACACCACAACGGATAAAGCTATATAATACCACATCATAAAGCGGTACTTAGTAAACGAAGCAAAACTTTGACTTGCGTTAAAGCTGTTCCCAATCACAGTTGTTAAAACAAACAGGGTAATGCTGCTTAACAATACCCACTGGCCAATACCAGGAGAATAAACCTTAAAGGCTTCGTATACGAGCGTATTGGAGAAACCACCTCGCATCCAAAGACCAGTAACAACTACGATAAGACCAGACAAAATAGAAAGAATCATGTCTGCGGCTACCGAGAACATTGCAAGGACTGCTTGATCTGCATGACGATCAGTATCTGCCATAGCATGAGCAATAGAAGAAGTTCCAAGACCTGCTTCTGTAATATAAATACTGCGATGAATCCCTTGTTGCATTGCAGACATAATGCTTGCACCTACAAATCCACCTACAGCAGCACAAGGACTAAATGCGCTAGAAAAAACTAAACTTATAGCACCCTTCAAAGCGCCAAAATCTCTAAACAAAATACTTAAAGCAAATGTTACGTATAATACAAACATGAACGGAACAACTTTGCTCGCAAGCTCTCCAATCCGTTTAATGCCACCCAAAAGAACAACAAAAACAATAAGAGAAAGCAAAAATCCTGTTACCCACAAAGGAACAGACTCTAGCTGGAAAATATCGGCAAGAGTGTTTGCTTGCTGACCAGACCAACCTGCAAATAAAAACATTGTTAAAGTGCCATACCATGCAGCAAGAAAAGGACTGACCTCTTTTAGGTACTGCGTTGGGCCACCAAGAATTTCGCCTCGTTTTAGCTTAGTTCTGTATTCCATAGCAAAAATAACTTCAGCAAACTTAGTAACTGCCCCAAAAAAAGCATACGCCACTAGCCAGAACAATGCTCCAGGGCCACCAGTAGAAACAGCAACGGTAGGACCAACAATATTACCCATACCAATAGTAGTAGACATTGCAGTCAATAGCGCATGAAATGGGTTAATAGACTTTTCACCTTTTGTTTCTTTGTGATGGTTAACCCCACCAAAAAGAAGTCTCATTAGACGTGGAAGGGCACGAACTTGAATGAAGCGTGTTTTAATTGTTAAAACAATTCCAACCGTTAAATAAAGCAACATAGCTGGTAAAGCAACAGCCTCACCTGCACGCGTGCAAAAATGTTCTAAATTGATCATAAGTATGGCTCCTTAATTTTCGACATAAAGATCCCCTAAAAAGAAAATTCGCACTATAACAATAATGCGAACATAAAGACCTATTCTATACTTTTTTGGCCAAAAAAGACAGAGCTTGCCTCATAAGTGCGTCAAACGGTGCTGCTGCACCTCCTCCTTCTTTGCGCAAATATGTTAATGTTGCTTCTATTTCTTGGCGAGAATAATTAAGGGATTGTAAAACTTGAGTAAGGTTTTTCCATTGCTCTAAAGACTCTTGTGCGCCTTGCTCAAAAGCAATTCCGCTATCAATGAGCTTACTTACTTTATGACGCAACTGTACAATAATTTGTTCTGCTTTTTTTGCCCCAATTCCACTTACAGAACTAAGAGCTTTATCATCACCCTCTTGAATAGCTTGCAAAAAAGCATTAGGTGAAAGTTGGTGCAAAACTGCCAAGCCAATTTTAGGACCAAGGCCAGAGCAACTAGTAATCAATAAAAAAACAGTTCGTTCTAGTTCAGAAGAAAAACCATAAAGACTTGGTCCATTGTCGCTATTCCAATGCATATGGATAGGAACCGTAATTTCTTGTTTCCCCTGAAAAAATTCTGGACTCGGCACTTGGAAGGCAAAGCCTACCCCTTGAACATCTAAGGTTATTGTGCTGTCTGAAATGGTGGCAATCTTGCCTTTTAAATAAGAAAACATAGCTATTCCTTCTGATTTGAACTGTGGGCAGTTTAACAGCAGAATACTGGTAAGTAAATTTATAAGCTTAAGTGATGATTGACAAAAGCTTTGCGTATGATACCTTTTAAACACTTCTGTGGGAATAGCTCAGCTGGTAGAGCGTTGCCTTGCCAAGGCAAAGGTCGCGGGTTCAAATCCCGTTTCCCACTCCAAAATCCCCTTCCTATTTACTATTCTTGCCTCCTTTTGGTATAATAAACTAATATTATAAGCTATAAGTGCTTTTAAGGGTAAAAAGCCAAGCAAACATCCAAAGAAAGGCTAATTGGAAAGATGAAATCACTGGTTGAAGAAGCGTCAAGCATAACCAAAGCCATCGAAAAAGCATGGATTAGGGCGGGACAGCCTCAGTCATTTTCAGTAAAAATTTTTGAAACCCCCGAAATCGGATTCTTGGGATTTACAAGAAAGTCTGCAAAAGTAGGTATTTTCTTTGAAGAACCAATACCGGAAAGATCAAACAAAAAACACTACTCTCGTCCAGCTAATAAGCGGACAAGCCGGAAACCTTCTGAGCACTCTGCTCCGCGCAGAGAGCCTCGAACTGGTTCACAAGAACGTCATCCCAGCAATCGTCCTGCACAAAGAACAGTAGACTCTCGAGAAGAAAAAAGAGAGACAAGGCCAAAAACAAGTCCTCGGCGCAGAGAAGATAATCGAGAAACAGACACACGAAAAGAACGTTCTGTTGCTCAGCCAAGACGCCCACAAAGGCGTTCGCCGCGAAGAGAAGACCTTCAGGAAAACAAGCGACCACAACGTGATCGCCAAGAACAACCTGTGCAAGAAAGCCGTAAACCAGAGAACAAAGTTGCACCAAAAGCAGTAACGCCGGTTTCAAAACCTCAAGAAACTGCTCCAGCAGCTCCCGCGGTTAAGCGTCCTCCTAAAATTTCTGGTCGAAGATTTTCTGGACACAAAAAAAGCAAGACTGAAGACTCGTAAACTTTGTTTTGTTAAGAGTTTTTGCTAAAAATAACTGGAGGTTACTTGTTCACTGAAACTATTGTGGCTCAATGCACCCCGGCTGGATCTGGAGCCTTGGCGCTTTTACGAGTTTCTGGATCGAATGCATGGGAAATTACTAGTAAAGCTGCAAAGCTTTCTTCTAAGCAACCGCTGTCTAAAGTTGCTTCACACACCATTCATCATGGCTGGGTTGTGGATAACAAAGGCACCCTCATTGATGAGGTAATGTTTTTTGCTATGCGTGGCCCAAAAACCTTTACTGGTGAAGATGTTATTGAAATAACAAGCCACAATAACCCTTTTATTATCGAGAATATTTTACAACAAATTATACATTGCGGAGCGCGCCTTGCTCAACCGGGAGAATTTTCTCGCCAAGCAGTAGAAAACAATAAACTCGATCTAATCCAGGCTGAAGCAATTAATGAACTCATTCAGGCAAATTCACAACAGGTACTTAAACAATCGCTTGAGCAATTACGCGGTAGCCTTTCTCACTGGGTTAAAAAATTAGAAAAAAATGTTATTCAACTAATTGCACTTTGTGAAGCAAGCTTTGAATTCTTAGAAGAAGAAATGGACTTCTCTGACCAAATGCATAAAACGGTCGGACAACTATTAGCACACATTGCAAGTCTAAAAATAACCTTTAACAAGCAACAACAGATTAGAGAAGGGGTCCGTGTTGCAATTATTGGCCCTGCAAATACAGGAAAATCTTCTTTATTTAATGCTCTAACCGGAAAAGATAAAGCTATAGTGACTAAATTTTCTGGAACCACGCGCGATGTACTCGAAACAGGACTTTATGAAGATGGCATGTACATAACATTAATCGATACTGCCGGAGTCAGAAATGCTTTTGATGAAATTGAAAAAGAAGGAATCGTTCGTTCTTATAAAGAAGCAAAAACGGCCGATATTATTCTTTTGTCTCTTGATGGGGGAGAGGAACCATCTAAAGAGCAAAAAATGGTTTATGAGGATATTTACAAAAAGCACAAAGAGAAAATTATCATAGTTAAAAACAAAGCTGACCGCAAAAATAAAAACTCTCTTTTTCCGTTTGCAAATCTACGAGTTTCAAGTCAGAAAAAAACAGGACTTAATGAGCTGAAGAAGGAAGTCATAAAAAAAGTAAACGAGCTGTTCAGCTCAGGTTCTTCTTCTTTCTTAGTTAATAAGCGGCATTACGATCTGCTAATCGCTTTTGAACAAGAACTTTTAATCGTGAAAGGTATGCTGACAGGACCAGCGGACTACGAACTAATAGCTCACCATCTAAAAGAAGCGCTCGCTACACTCACAGAGTTAACAGGTAAATCTGTAAGCGAACAAGCGCTTGACGCTGTCTTTAGAGAATTTTGCGTAGGTAAATAATTTACGAAATAAGTGTTGTAAACTCTACACGACGATTTCGCTGCTCTCTACCTTCAACATCTACTGCTACTTTGCTATCTCCATAACCAACAGCCTTTATCTTGTCTGAAGAGATGCCGGCGCTAGCAAGTCGTTTTGAAACAGTATTTGCACGTTTCTGAGAAACAGCCATGTTGTAGGTTTCACTAATACATTTCTTATCAGAGTGTCCTTCTACCCGAACAACTTTTCCACCTTTTACAGCTTCTTTAGCTTGCTGAGTATCATATTGCACCACTGCTTCTTGGTCTTTTCTGATTGTATAGTTATCGTAACTAAAATAAACAGGCTCAAAGTCTACATGTTCCACTTTGTCTTCGCGTAATTCTCTTTTTTCTTTGGCCATAGAGTCTTTGTGTGAAATTTTTATAGGAGCATAGCGTTGATCTTGCTCTTCACCCTCTAAAATAAATGCTTCTACTTTTTCATCCCAAAAGCGAGTATTTCCTACTTTGTAGCGAGCCAATGGAACACCAGAACCAGAAGAGCGAGACGCTAATTTTTTTGAACTTTTTTTAGAGGTTGTTTTTTTTGCAGCTTTTTTAGTTGAAAAACAGCCAGAGAGGCCAAAAGCAACCGGAACTAACAACCCTATGAATAGTATTTTTTTCATTATAAAACTCCTTTATACTCTTAATTCACAATCAAACGGTGGTGATCATAACATGTTTTTTTATTTTTTCCTATGATTGTCCATAGGCTCCACACCCTTGTTTTGAAGGGATTTATTTATACACTTTCTGGTGACTATAAGCTTAAAAATCAACGTTTTGACCCTCCAGAAGGTCTCAATGCTATCAATTTTTTCTAATTTTTTATATACTGGTCTCGTAAGGAAGAGTAGGGATAAAAAATTATACAGATCTTACCCCTAAGAGGGACACATGAAAAAAATTCTCATTAACGAAGAACCATGGCAAACAAGAGTTGCAATAATCGACAAAGAAGGTATTCAAAATATTTACTTCTGGTCGCACACAAGCAACCATATTGAACGTTGTTTTTATAAAGGTGTTGTTGGTAAAGTTCTGCCAGGCATTCAAACCGCTTTTGTTGATATCGGTCAACCAAAAGCAGGTTTTTTACATATCTCAGAAATTGATCGCGAACTTGCTATTAATAAGATGTCAGACAATCTTGGCGATCTAGAATCAACTGAGAAGAAGAAAAAGCGCCCTACTCGCCAACCAATGGATATTGGTAAAATTTTAAAAGAAAAAGAAGAGATTCTAGTTCAAGTAAGCAAAGAACCTGTGAATGAAAAAGGCGCGAAACTTACCACCTGCTTTGCATTGCCTGGTCGATTTATTGTTTTAATGCCATCTATTCCCCGCATTGGTATTTCTAAAAAAATAGAAAGTCGCGACGAGCGTAACCGCCTTAGAGACTTAATACTCAGTTTGCTACCCGAAGGAATGGGAGCCATCATTAGAACGTCTACAGAAAATCGATCTGATGATGATATTAAAAACGACATAGAATACTTGCTTGACACCTGGAACACCATTCAAGACAACTACAAAAAAGCAAAGCCTCAAGAAAAAATTTATGAAGACATTGACTTATCTTTTCAGGTGGTCCGAGACCACTTAGATGATGATGTTTCTGAGATCATTGTAGACAATAAAGAAGCTCAACGACGTTTAGCATCATTTGTAAACAAAGTTGCTCAAGAACACTCCGCAAAGATTAAAACCTATACAGGCAAAACTCCGCTGTTTGAAAAATATGATATTGAACGCCAAATAAAAAGCTCCCTAAACCCAAAAGTTGATCTTAAATCTGGTGGGTCAATTGTTATAGAAGCCACCGAAGCTATGACTGTAGTTGACGTTAACACTGGTCGTTATACAGGTAAATCAAATCTTGAAGACACCATATTTAAAACTAATATGGAAGCAGCTCAAGAAATCACACGTCAACTAAAAGTTCGCAATATTGGTGGGCTAATAGTAATTGATTTTATCGATATGAGTAATAGCTCAAACAGACAAAAACTTTTTAGATCTTTTGAAAAACTACTAAAAGAACAAGATAAATTCCAATCGGTGCTTTTAAAGATATCTGAATTTGGATTAGTTCAAATGACCAGAAAACGTTCTGGAAAGACCCTTTCAAAGCAACTTACAGATCCCTGTAACACCTGTACAGGATCAGGAGTAACACCCTCTGTAAGCGCAGAAAGCTACGCGTTGTTGCGACATCTTAAAGAAGAGCTTTTAACAAAAAAAGTATCTGGTGAAATCATTATTCAACTAAGCCCAGAAGTATTTGACTATATTTCCAACAACGAATACACCACAGTTCTTGATTTTGAAAAAGAAACAGGCAATAAAATTATGCTCGAACGAGAGAACAACTTACCAATTGGAACCTTTAAGATTGCTACAAAATAACATTACAGGATAACACAGACACTCTTTTGTCCTCTAGGTGTATTCCGAAGCCTTCCAAGTTCATTCTCAGATTCTTGAAGTTTTTGCTCAATCTCTGCTTTTTCTCTTCTCAAGCGAAAGCTGTCTATAGATAATAATTCAAGAGCTCTTTGATCGATCTTTAATTGCTTCTCTTGCTGCTTTACATACCCATAAAGAAAAGCTACCCCTCCAGCTCCTACAAATCCCATTACCCAAGGGTTCTGGGGCTCAAGAATATTGCTTGGCAAAGAATCCACCCCTTTAGAGTAACCAATCCCCATGACTGCTCCAACCACCGCTGCTCCTAGATACCTGCACACAATAGAACTGTTAGGCTCAGAATCTCTACCTTCAATATCTCGTTTGGCGATTTTACGCTTATCCCTTATAGCTACCCGATCAATAACACTATCGTTCAAATCGGCTGCAAAAATCGAAACAGTACTGCTTAACACTGCAAGAAACAAGCTTATTTTTATTTTCATAATAAATTCTCTATCTATATCTAAAGCTCCTCCCTAAGAGTACGCTTTTTTTATTCTATTTGTAAAAGCGCCTCTCAAACTTAACTGTGCCGATAAACTAACAAAACAGGCTTAAACTTCCCTTTGTCTGGCATTTTGCTATACTGAAAGCTTCTTCCAAAACAAGGTATTTAAACGGCAAAGGACTCGCATGGCAGAGCACAAATCAATTATTGAAGCTTATCCAGACTATCGTGTTGATATTGGTATCGAAGTACATGTTCAATTAAACACCAAAAGTAAAATCTTCTGTTCATCTTCTAATGACCAGACAGAAACTGCCAACAGTCATATTTGCCAGATTTGTACTGGCTATCCTGGAACACTGCCTGTCTTAAACAAAAAGGTCGTAGAGTTCGGAATAAAAGCGGCACTTGCTACTGGATCAAAGATCGCTACAAAAAGCACTTTTGCTCGCAAACACTATTTCTACCCTGATTTGCCAAAAGATTACCAAATTACTCAAGACAAAAAACCAATCTGCACAGAAGGTAAAGTAACTATTACCAAGGAAGATGGCACCGAAAAAGAGATTCGTTTAATTCGCATCCATATGGAAGAAGATGCGGGTAAAAATATTCACGCACAAGGTGATGAAAGTTTTGTAGACTTTAACCGTGCCGGAACTCCTTTATTAGAAATAGTAAGCTACCCAGATATTGAATCTACCGAAGAAGTTCGTGCTTATTTAAAAAAAGTACGCTCTCTTGTGCAGTATCTTGGAATTTCTACTGGGAATATGGAAGAAGGCTCTTTCCGTGCAGACACTAATATTTCTGTACGTAAAAAAGACTCTAAAGAGCTGGGTACACGCTGTGAACTTAAAAATATTAACTCCTTTAAATTCATTAGCGACGCTGTTGAATACGAAATTCAACGTCAAATTGAACTTCTTGAAAGTGGTGAAGAAGTAAAACAACAAACACGTTTATGGGACACTAAGAAACGTGAGTCTCGACCAATGCGTTCTAAAGAAGAAGCAGCAGACTACCGCTACTTCCAAGACCCAGACCTACCAGTTATAGAAATTAACGATGAATGGATTAATCGTGTTCAAGCAACCCTGCCAGAACTGCCTGATCAAAAATTAAAACGCCTAAAAGAACAATTTGGTATTAATACTTATGAAGCAGGAATTCTCGTAGACGATCGAGAACTTGCCCTGTACTTTGAAGACGCTGCAAAACACACGCAAAACAAACAACTCATCAACTGGGTATTGCGAGATATTATGGGCTACCTAAAAGAACACAAGCTTCATATTTCTAACTTTAAAATGTCTCCCAACAAGCTTGCAGAGCTGATGAACTTGCTCGGTGACGGCGCCATTAATAATCGTGCAGCACGAGAAGTATTTGAGATAGTTGCAAAGAATGGAACCAATCCTACCCAAGTTGTTAAAGACAAAGGTCTCGAGCAGATTGGCGACTCTAAAGAGTTAGAAAAAATCGTTAAAGAGATTGTCGAAGCCAATCCAGAAAGTGTTGAAAAATATAAATCTGGAAAAGACAAGCTCTTTGGTTTCTTTGTTGGTCAAGCAATGCAGAAAACCAAAGGCAAAGGTAATCCAAAAATTATTAACGAAATACTTAAAAAATATTTGAGTTAAAACAAAAAAATAGGGCCGATTTTTCGGCCCTTATTTTTTACTACCGCCCCCATCTAGACCATAAGCTTTTTACTTTATTGTGCACTGTTTTATGAAGCGCTTTGTTTTCTTCAAAGCCTGCGTTCATCTGAGCAGAAAGGCGGTCCTCTCCATTCTTAAGTGCTTGTCTTGTTTTAGCAAAACCTTCCTTTGTGGTTCCCACTAAAGAATCATGAAGACTTTTTGCGTGTCCTTTAAGAGCAGCCTCTGTAGCTAGAAGATCGTTTTTACGAGCAGCAGTTGCCTCAAGACTTTTTACGCCTCCCTGAATATCTTTCACTCTTATTTGAACATCTTCAAGACGAGAGCCTTGGTTACCAAGTGTAAACCCTAGTGCTACGCCGCCGGCTGTTCCAGCTGCTTTTTGGCTCCAAGAATCTCCTGCTGCATAATACCCAGTAACACCACCGGCAACGGTAGCCGCTGCTCTTTTTGGATTTTCTGTAACTTTTTGTGTAATCACTCTTTTAGCTGTTTGCACACCGACTCTTGCCACTTGAGTCTTTGTGCGAGCCGCCATAACTAAGCGTTGTGCTGTAGCTCTTGCTGGACCAACAAACGTATCTGTTTGCGCTGAGCTCAAAAGAGCTGTAATTACTAATAACTGTTTTGTGTTCATAATCAAATTCCCTAAGTAATTATCAATTTAACAAAATTTACTCTGCAAAAGCCGCAGCTCCATTCTGACCTGTAAATTCAGAAGGAAGTGCCATCCGAACCTCACCACCAATTTCAGCTCCTTGAGAAGCCAATAAATGCTGGGCAGTTGCAACATACGCCACGTTTTGTTGTTTTAGTAACTCAACATGATTTTTTATTTCATCGTCTTCAGCAACGTACTTTTTTAAGTTAAGCTGGTGACTTCGATTATTAGTATAAGCGGCACCCAAATGCGCAATCGCGTGTAACCCTGTTTGCTTTTTGATACTATCAATCGAAACTTTAAATTCGCCCTCTGCTTGTTCTGATCTAGCGTTTGCAGCGGCAACATCTTCGTGTAAGCCAGTAATTGCTACATTTTGCCTCTCAATAGTTCTTTGACGATTAGCTGCTAGATCTCTTTGAGTATTTCTTTCGCCTTCTAAGACCCCGTTCGCTGCTATCAACTGAGTATTTGTTACATGCAACCCTCTAACCTCGTTCTCGAGACCTGTAGCTCGTCTTTGAGCAGCATTTCGCTCGCCGCGCAATTCTCCTCGTTCTTCTTCAAGAGATCGATACTGTCTGTTCCCAAGCCATACACCACCACAAAGACCTCCCAGGCCAATCCAGCCTAACCAGCCATCTGAGGCACCAGTACAATGAGCAGCAGTATATGCAGCTCCACCGCCGGCAACACCATATATTGTTTGATGAGTTACATACCTTTTCGCGGGAACCCAACTCCATAACATTGCACGAAAACTACGTGGCTGCTCCTTTTCTCCGGATTCTAAAGAAGCTTCAACAGAAAAAGCCAAACTCAACAACATTAAACCTAAAAATATATTCTTTTTCATAGCAACATCCTTTGCTTAAACGCACTTCAAGCGACTTATCTAATAAATAATACTACCAACTTAAAGTCTATCTAGCAAAAGGAAAGCCTTTACTGAAGCTTATTTTGAAAGTATCGACTAGCAATTAAACTTAAACTAATTGCCCCCAATAAAAAAATAAAAAGAGGAAGAAGGCAAGTGAAAAAGAAATAGAACCAATTCATAAGCTCAAAGTAATAGTTGGACTTACCTGTTGCAGTAAAGTAATAAAGAACAGGCCCTTGCCAATAGCGAGCAATAAACTGAAATGTATTACGAACAAACCAAGAAGGTGAGCCTTTCCCGTACCTAAACATAAGTACATTATTAAAATGCACTAACCAATAAATTGGATACGTTTCTAGCCGGTCAGGATACGCAACCTCTCCGTAAAAAACTTGTTCTATATCTTTAAAAGAGCCATCAAGAACCGGTTTAGAAATATCAATAGCACCAATTAATTGATCATTTTTCTTAAAACTTACATTAAATATTGGGCCATAAATAACCCATTTGTTTTTTCAAACACTTCAACCAAAGTGTGTGTAGCATAAGGATCGCCAACACTTTTCACTACGAATAATTTTCGCGCTTTATAGCCCTGCAATTGTAATTGTTTTAAAAACAACTCAGACATATCATTACAGTTTTTCCCGTTAACAACTCCATTCATAACTTTCTTCATAATCTCTTGAGGAGAAAGACTTGATACGTCTTGATGATTTGCCCCATTGTTACAACCCAAAAGCTCAAAATTTTTGACAGGAACAATTTTATAAAAAGCATCATAGTGACGCAAAAGAAAAATACCTGCAACGTTTGTAATAACTAAAAAAACAATGACGGCTTGATCCTGCGATACAATTTTCAACTCCACTTAAAGCCACTCAACATGGCTCGAAAATAATTTTTCTATTTTCAGCTACTTTGACCAAGGGGACAACTCATCCCGAACGAGGTTAAAAACGGTCTATCGATAAGTCAAAAAAGTAAACCTTCCAGCCTACCCTAACTGATACTTGCGAGCCTTCTCTAAAATAAAACCTTCTTTACACAGCCCATTCAAGATTTTTTCTACACGTTCTTCTTGGTCTGGAAAAAGAGCGTGCAATTGTTTTAGTGTTGCCGATGATCTTTCCGCTAAGCTTTTAACAATCGCCCCTCTAATCTGACGATCAGAACCCTCGAATTTTGACTGCGTTGTGTGATGCTTGCTTTTTCGACTTGGGTTTTTATAGAGCCTTTTTAGCACCACTCCATAATCCATCAATGCATAGTACCATTCACGAGGATTCACATAATCCACTGTTAATTCAATTAAAGGCATAAGCTCTTTGTCTGTAACATCTTGATGGTCATTAAAAAATGCGTGCAAATAAACCGCACGAATATTGGTTTCTATAAAAACTGTTGGTTTATTAAAGGCAAAAGCAACAATAGAAGATGCTGTCGCAGGGCCAAGGCCCTTAAATGTCTCTAATACTTCTGGATCGTCTGGCAGTTGACCATCAAACTCTTTGATTACTTTTTGAGCAATACCATGAAGTGCCAAACCGCGACGATTATAACCAAGACCAACCCATTCAGCCAAAACTGCTCTTACAGGCGCATTAGCGAGCTCTTCGAACGTTTTAAATTCATGCGTAAATGTTTGAAATTTTTCAACAACACGTTGCGTTTGAGTTTGTTGCAGCATAACTTCAGAAACTACAATTTTATATGGGTCAATTGTGTTTCGCCACGCAAATAAACGCTTCTCTTGATGATAAAAATTCCACACTGCTTGCCTAAAATGCTCTAAAAGTTTTGGTGAAATTTCTTGTTTTTTAAGTTCTTTAGAGAAACGCTGATAAAAGCCTTTTAATGGATCTTGTTTGTGAGTCATAGTATCTTACTGTTTTTCATCCTCTAGGCGACCAACTTCAAATGTAACCATCTTCTCTACGTTGAGGATTTTTCGCGCTGCTTCTTTTACCTCTTCAAGGGTGATTTTTTCTAACGCAATGTCACGAGTGTCAAAATAGTCCTCACCTAACCCAAAACGATCAATTGCTATAAATGCACTTGCCATAGACTTATTAGAAGAAAAATGGTCAACTCGACTGCTGACTAATGTTTGTTTTGCGCGCTCAAGTTCGTCTTCTGTTATAGAGTCTATTACTTCACTCATTGTTTTTGTAATTGCTTTTTTCGCTTCTTCTAAACGATCTTTAGAAACAATAGTTCGAACCACACACATGCCAGGCTCTTCATCTGCTCCTGCAATGAGAGATCCAGAAATACTATAAAATAATCCTGTTTGCTCGCGCAAAGCAAAAAGACGCGAGTTCATAGAACCAGAAGACCCACCACCAAAGATTTGGTCAAACAAAAGAAGCTTATCAAAGTCAGGGTGGCTACGACCTACAGAAGTACCTGCAAATGCGAGTACAACCTGGTCTCTATTGATAGGATAAGTTACGCGTTGTTGTGTAACCTGCTGTAAAGCAGGGCATATCTTATCATGCACAGCGGCACGTTCCCAACTACTAAGATGCTTTTCTAAAGCAAACTGAATGTCGCACTCTTTTAGGTCACCGACAATAGAAATTCGTGCCCCCGAAGGAGACATATGCGCCTTGTAAAAATCAACTAAATCTTTGCGTGTAATTTTTTTCACACTCTCAAATGTTCCATAATAATTTTGGGAATAAGGATGATTTTCGTAAATTTTTTCTCGAATTAAATGACCAGAGAAATCCCTTGGAGAATCCCAATACATAGTAAGATCGGTCAATAGATGATCACGCACTTTCTCTATTTCTTTCTCATCAAATGTTGCGTTGATTAAAATCTCATTCAAAAACTCTAATGCTTTTTCAAAATCATCACTCAGCGAACTCAGCACTATGAATCCCGGCTCAACACCCAAAGACATTCCATAATCTTCCATTGCTTGCGCAAGTTGATTGCCAGGATAATTTTTTGTACCTTCAACAAGCATAGAACACATAAAACTATAAAGGCCTTGAAGCTCTGCTGGGTCATAATGGCGACGTGCTTTAAAAGATAAAATAATGTCTATTTTAGGAAGATTTTCATTGCTGTGCGTAAAGACTTTCAAGCCATTTGAAAGTACAAACTTTTTGGGTTTATGAAAAGTAAACGGCTTTGCTTTTTTAATTTCAACTTTTCCTGCATGTACTGGTTGCTCAACTGGAAGCTCACGCACTCGGCCTTCTAAAATACGCGCGTCTTCTTGGTCAGATAAGCGCTGCAGGTCTGCCCACAAGCTTCTTCCGTTTTCATCAAGAGGTAAAACTTTTCCTGAATGCATAACCGATGGAGAAAAATATTTTTGCAGTAAATTTTTAATTTCTTGTTCAAGTTTTTCTGTAGGATAATTAATGTATGTAAACGTAAAGTTTTCATCACCTGTTTTTATAAAACTACTTGCAATGGCTTGCGCTTGACCATTATTACTCTCAAGAGATTTAACATGCGCAACCTTGACTGCTTTAACTGCACGCTTTAATTCTCGCTCAGAAATTCCATCCTTAATTACTTTTGCAATCTCTTCGTAAACTGCTTTTGTAATCGTTTCTATGTCTTCTTCTTTTTTAGGCTCGGCATAAATAAAAGCTACTGATGCATCTTCTAGGCGATCGAGCATCACCGCAACATCGGTTGCTATGTGCATTTCATCAACAAGCCTCTTGTACAATCGCGAACTTTTCCCGCGACCTAAAACAACACTTAACACTTCAAAAACGTATCGTTTTTTTTCTTTTTCCCCTGGAAGAATTGCCGCCAACAACATAAATGGCTGCTTAACGTCGCGCCTTAATGTAACAGCTGTAGCACCCAGCTCTTTCCCATGGTAAAACTCTGGGCGTGTGTATGCTTCATCTTTTTTCACAGCTCCAAAGATCTTTTCAGCTTCTTCAAAAACCTCTTCTGGTTTTACATCACCAACAACTACAAGTACTGCGTTGTTGGGCACATAATGTTTTTTATAAAAATTAAAAAGCGTATCTCTTTTTACATTCCATAAATCTTGCTTAAATCCAATGATTGGATAATGGTAGGGGTGGTCGGCAAACATTGCTTGTAACATCTTTTCTGCAAGATCATTAAAGTAATCATCTTTGTACATCTTCAATTCTTGAATTACTGCCTTCATTTCAGAATTAAGCATTTGCTCATCAAAGCGAGCGTTCTCCATGCAATCTGCATACATACGCAACGCTTCTTTCCAGTGCTGTGTTGGAAAATCAAAAATATATCCTGTGGCATCGTGTGATGTGTAAGCATTAGTATAACCCGACAGTTTTTCGGTAATAACGTTAATGTCAGATTCAGAAAGAGTTTTTGTTCCTTTAAAAATCATGTGCTCAATCAAATGAGCAAGCCCTTTTTGACCAGTTTGCTCATCTTTTGAACCCACATGATACACTAATTGTGTAGCAACTTTTGGAACCAGGCTCACAGGCCTAACCAACACTGTTAACCCATTTAAAAGAACTTTCTTAAAAACCATTGTCTGCATTTGTTATTCCTCTATACTTTGTACTAATCAAACCATAAGAATGGTACACCGATCTGTACTTATTAGCAACGCACATTTTGCCACCCTTGGCGCCAAAGGCCCCTATGAGCAAGCTTAATTTATTTCTTTCTTTATCATTAATAGTAAGCGGCTGTTTTGCTTGCGACACCAAATCTTTAGATATTAAACTCAAAAAAATAAGAGCCACCGTAACTCAACCCCTAGACGCCGCTTTAAAGAAAAAGGTTTCTATTCTCAAACAAGAAGGCAGTCTTTTAAAAGAAGGAAAAAACTGGAAAAAGGTTAATCAACTTTTAACAGAGCTTAAAAACACTCCTGAATATCAATTTTTACACAAGATACAAGAGGCACTAAACCTTCTTAATGCCCTTGAAGATCTTGTTTTCTCACAACCACACTCAGAACTCCTTAAATCAGTTTCTTCTCTTTTACAATCCTCAACTTCTTTGAGTCAGCCATGTAAGTCATTTTTTCAAAAAGAACGAGCTCAGTTAATGGACAGAGCAGACGAAAGCATTCTCTTTAAGACAAAACAGTTCACTGTTTCAGAACTTAGAAGCTCCTTGCTAAAAGAACTAAAGACAGGGCTCAAAAACCTAAAAAATGTAGAGCTTTATAGTAAATTAAAAACCGCTCACGAAACATACTTAAACGATAAAGGAACAAAAAAAGCAAAGCTGTTGATAACAAAGATTACACATTTAGAACAAGAAAAAACTATTCAACTTCTAAACAATCAAAACTACCTAACGATTCAAAACGAAAAAGACTTGCTACTCGAACAAACCAGGACACCAAAAATTCAAAAACGTTTAATAGAGGCCTCAAACTCGTTGCTTTCATCGCAATTAAGCCTATTCATTGCCCCACTAGACCTTCTCATCTTGTAAAAAAGCCACTAGCAGGCTATTATCATCTTTCAGGCTAATCTTACGACAAGACACAATCTTAATTCCAATACGCATATTTAACCAAAAAAAAGACTCTCCATGGCTACAAACTTCTTCACAAAATTTATACATATAGAAAAAAACAAATTAAATTCGGCTTTTTTGCTTTTTAAGCTGCCCTATTCCTTTTGGTTAACGCTAGCCGTTATTGCTGGAATTCTCTTTTCATACTATCACCTGTACCCCCTACTCATTCTATCTGCCACAGGATGCTATTTTGCCAAAAAATCTTCCTCTAAATCTTTCCCTATTCTTTTTTTTATCTTTTTAGGATATGGGATGCATACATTCCATTCTCTCCAAAAACTCCCTCTCCCTCTTTTAAAAGACACCGTTATACAAGGGAAGGTAACAGACAAAGCATTTACGGACAACTCTTTTTGGAAACATCGAATAAGGTTAGAAGTCTTTAACATAGAGAGTAAAAGCGGGTGGGTCCCCACCTCTTTTACTCTCTATGTTTATTCAAAAAAACATTTCTATGGAAGGGTGCAAGACATTGTTGAATGCGGCCCCCTAACCATTAACCAGCCAACCGATAAAGGATTCACTCTTTACCTTAAAAGAGAAGGAGTTTCTGCAACCGCGTTCCCTCAACAACTTCGCTACAAGATCAAAGGTCGCCCTAAATTTTCCTTTTTAAATTGGCTTTTTTGGCAACGAGAACTTATTCAGATCAAGTTAAGAAAAAAGCTCTCTCGCGAGACCTTTTCTTTATTTTCCTCTCTTTTTGTTGGCAATCGAAAACCTGTAATGACCGCGCTTTCCCCTCACAAGCAACACTTTAAAAAATGGGGCATTCTGCACCATCTTGCCCGATCAGGATTACACTTAGTGGTATTTATTATGATTTGGCACTACCTATTAAATGCACTTCCTTTATCGTTCAATAAAAAACATGGCATCCTATCATTCCTCATTCTTTTTTATTTCCTTTTCTCTTGGTCGAGTCTTTCATTTGCGCGCGCCTTTATTGTCTATGTTTTTTACAAGATAGGAGTGCTCACACAATCAAAAGTTCACCCCCTTCATGCAATTTGCTCAGCGTGCCTGATGCTTTTGCTCTACAACCCCTTCCATCTTTTTTTTCTAGACTTTCAGCTAAGCTTTCTTTTGTCCTTTTTTCTTTTATGGATTACACATGTTGATCACCAAAGAAACATTATGCAATACAAAAGTCTTGCTGAAGAAAAGAGGAAAGATTTATCTTAAAGAGAAATCTTCCACAATAAAAAAGGGCTCATATGAAAAAAATTTTACTGCTCCTACTTTGCACCCTCTCTCCGTTACTGGTTCACGGAATAAAGAGACAAAAAAAACACACAACACTTTTAATCTATATAGCAGGAGACAACGACCTTGCTTATTTTGCTGGAAGAAATATAGACGACATGAAAAAAATTGGTTCGACAAAACATATTAATGTTGTTGTCCAATTAGACGGACAAGGCGCTCATGAAAAAACCAAGCGCTTGTTTATAGAAAAAAACAAAGTAACACAAGTCAACAAAAGCCATCCTTCAGCTCAACAAAAACTAGATTTTGGAAGCCCTTTAACTTTAATAGATGCATGCGAATGGGCACTGAAAGATTTCCCATCAGACCACTTTGGAGTTGTTTTATGGAACCATGGCATAGGGGTCTTAGACAATATTGGAGGCCGAACAAGTAGTGCTTCTGAGCTCTTTGTTTTTAACCCTGAAACAAACATGCTACAGCTTAATCGCAGCATTGGCTTCATGGACTACCTCAGGCAAAAACAAGACCGTGGTGTTTGTTTTGGCGACACCTATGGAACATATCTCACAAACCAAAAACTTGCCTACGCTTTAAAGCAAGTGACAACAAAACTTCGTGGCGGGAAAAAAATAGACTTCATAGGTTTCGACGCTTGCTTAATGTCTATGATTGAAATGGGAAACCTAATAAGCCCCTACGCAGACTATATGGTTGGGTCCCAAGAAATAGAGCTAGGAACAGGGTGGCCTTACCACGCAATACTCAAGCCTTTTGAAAAAAAAGCCTTAAACCCTGAAGAGTTCTGCAAGCATATAACTTATGCCTACCATCAAAACTATCTTGGTATAACATACGACTACACTCAGTCAGCTATTGATCTCGCCAAAATGAATGTTTTAGAAAAGTCCCTCGACTCTGTGGTTTCTTTGTTGCTAACGGCACTAGATAATCAAATAAACAACACAGTTTCTCGACTCATTAGAGCAAGTAGATCAAGGCGCCTTTGCACACACTTCTCAGAACCTACCTATATTGACCTTCATCATTTTTTATCAAACCTTACAGAAACACTTAGTTTTATGCGAATCAAAGACGAAGCGGGCGATATAAAAGCTGCACTAGAAAAAGAGCTCACAGTAGCCCGTACCGCTTTACTAGAGAGCGTTGTTTCAAGTTATACCGGCAGAAACCTTCCCTTAGCAAAAGGGCTTTCTATTTACTTCCCATCACGAACAATAGAAACATCTTACACGATAACTCCGTTTGCTAAATCTTATAAATGGCTACTCTTACTCCGAAGAATGTTGTAGGCCAAAGCTGTGGAAAAAAAAAGACTACGGCTGCTCTTTCTTCTCTCAATTGGCACCCTTGTTCACACAAAAAAACCTCATACGTTTATGGTTTTCATGGAAAGAAACAATGAACTTGACCCGTTCGGAACGTTAAACATACAACAAATGAAAGCTGCAGGGTCCAACAAAAACATAAACATTGTTGTTTACATGCACTGCTGCGAAAAAAAAACAAAAAAAGCAAAGGTGCTGTTCATCAAAAAAAATGAAGCTATTTTGCTCAAAGAAACACCCGACAACAAAAAAACATTCAACATAAAAGAAGAACTTATTAATTTTTGCAATGAAACTATCAAAAAGTATCCCGCTGAACATTATTCACTCATCCTTTGGGACCATGGAGCAGGAGCAACTGAACCGTGCAAACGCAACCTGTCTTCAAGTATTTTTGCTTTCGCCTTTGCAAAACAACAAAGCAGAACGCAACACCCATGCCACCTTCTACGAAGCGTAGAAATCAAAAAGCAGCGCCTTTTGAAAGGTGTCTGCTTTGACGACTCAGAGGGATCTTTTTTGAGTGAAAAACATCTGCAAGAGGCTCTCGAGTCGATTTGCGCAACATCATTGAACAATAGAAAGTTTGATTTGATAGGGTTTGACGCCTGCCTTATGTCTATGATTGAAGTTGCGTCATCCCTAAAAAAACATAGCCAGGTTATGGTGGGCTCTCAAGAGGTTGAACTTGGGACAGGGTGGAACTACGCACGAGTTCTTGCCCCTTTTTCCAAAGAAACAATCTCTCCAAGAACATTTAGCAAGCACATTGTACAAAGCTATGCAAAAACCTATAAAGCAACAGACGACTACACCTTGTCTGCCCTTGACCTTACACTCCTTCCAGAGCTAGAAAAGAACGTTAACAACATAGGAAAAACCTTAATTGACTGCATAAAGCAACAACGATCTAAATCTTTACTTAAGGCCCTTCGCATAAGCAGAAATAAACATTATTGCACGCATTTCGACGACCCAAGCTTTATAGATTTACAACATTTTTATCAAAACCTCCTACACAACGTCTCCCAAATAAACCCTCCAGAGAAACAAAGCAACACCCTGTTGCGCAACTTAAAAGATTACCTCTCTGAAGGAAAAGATTTAATTAAAAAAATAGTCATTGCTAACAAGGTGGGCACCAAGAGGGCGCAAGCATCAGGGCTATCTATCTATTTCCCTGAGAAACACATCCATCCCTCTTACCACAGATCATCGTTTACATTAACCGATCAAACATGGATTAATTTTTTGCAATCCTACCTCCTTACATGAAAACATTTTTTACATTTCCATAAGAAGCTTCTATACTCCGCAACAAACGATTCAACCTTTTTTAAAGAAAAACACGGATGGACAAAGCTTTTCTCAAACAAGGGCTCTTAGAAGCGCTCTATGCGCCGTATAAAAATTGCTCTCTCTGCCCTCTTAGCAGCGAAAGAACGAATGTTGTATTTGGAAGAGGGAACCCTGACGCCTCTCTTTTGCTCCTAGGAGAAGGGCCGGGACGCGACGAAGACCTTAAGGGTCTTCCTTTTGTAGGGCGCTCAGGGAAGCTACTTAGCAAAACACTGAGCTCACTACAAATCGACGAACAGTCTGTTTATATTACCAACATTGTAAAATGCAGACCCCCAAACAATCGCACGCCTCTATCTAACGAAATCGCCATCTGCAGAAAGCTTCTCCTTGAAGAACAGCTTAAAATTATTCGTCCAAAAATTATTTGCACTCTTGGAGCTTCGGCCCTCAAGGCCTTGATAAAAACCTCAAAGGGAATCTCTAAGGTTCGTGGAGACCTTCACCCCTATAAAGACCTCTCCATTCTGCCGACTTATCATCCCGCCTATATACTCAGAGACTACTCGCGCCTCTCTATTTTTGCTGAAGATTTAAAAAAAGCCTATAAATCTTCGAACCAAAAAGACAAATAGAATTTAAAGCGTTTTTTTGTTATACCTTTCATAAAAGGTAATTTTCATTATAGAAATTGTGGATAACCTGTGGATAACCTGTGGATAACTTGTGGATAACTCAAAATAAAGTTTTCGAAAAGCCCTCAAACCCCTATCCTATCCTCGCCATTAAAAAACCCTTCCTTCATACTCCCCCATTAGAGGCTACTTCCAGAACTCAAAAAAAGTTATCCACAAGTTATCCACAGGTTATCCACAAGTTATCCACATTTAAATTAAGCCCGAATGTTGCCTGCTGGTCAAGGTATTGATGAAAAAAAAAGGAAGTTATCCACACTTTTAGGAGATGCTTATTATTATTATATATATAATATTATTAGGAAACAGTAATAAGTGTTTACTTTTCTCTAAAAAATTTTATTTATACTTTTTCAAAAAAAAGGGGAAGTTCTTTTCATTTTTTTCAATTATGCTAGAATGGCTTGTATCTAGTTTTCAATTTTATGATAACAACTGATCCAATGGGGAATGATTTCGTGAGTCTTTCTGATGTTATAGAAGCTTTAGTCGATGAGCGGGGCCTGGAAAAAGAGGTCCTGAATAGTATTGTGTGCGAAGGGATGCTTTCTGCTTATGAAAAGCGATATCCTGAATTGCGCCTAAGAGTTTCTTTCGATAAGAAAACCGACACCTTGGTTGTAGAAACAGAGAAAGATGTAGTCTCCTCAGTGGACAACGACGAGACCCAGATTAGCTTGCGGAGAGCCAAAGGGGTAGACCCCCAAGCTGTTGCAGGAAAAGCATTATGGGTCCCTTTTGATGGAGCCATTGGTCGAATTGAGATTTTACGAGCAAAGCAAGTTATTGCTCAAAAAATTCGCCAAATAGAAAGCGCAGCCGTTTACGATGAGTTCAAAAGCAAAGAAGGTTCTATCCTGCAAGGGACCATTCACAAAGCAGAGCGCAGCGGCATCATGGTCAAGCTCCAGGATTTTATGGCGTTCTTGCCAAAATCGCTTAGTATTCCTGCGGAAAAGTTGCCGGTAGGGTACCCTGTGCGGGCCTTGCTGAAGGAGGTTTTGGAAGTTCCTCGAAACGAAAACCAACTTATTTTAGACAGATCCTCCTCTGCTTTTGTAGAGGCTCTTTTTGGGTTAGAGATCCCAGAGGTGTTTGAGAAGCTTGTAGAGATAAAAAAAATAGTAAGAACGGCTGGCTACAAAACCAAGGTCGCCGTGTCCTCTAACGACTCAAACATTGACCCTGTAGGGACATGCGTTGGTGTTGGAGGGGTGCGAATCAAGCCTATCCTAAAAGAGCTAGGCAACGAGAAGGTTGATATTGTTTCGTGGACAGACGACACAGAGTCGTTAATTCGAAGCAGTTTAAAACCTGCAGAGATTAATAGAGTTGAACTTTCTGATGACGGAGCGTCAGCACGTGTATGGCTTGATGACGATCAACGCTCTTTAGCCATTGGGAAGATGGGACAAAACATAGCCTTGGCCTCTCAGTTGACAGGTGTCAATATTGAGCTGGTTCAAAGCGATACAGAAGATCTTGAGCAGAAACTAAGCGAGGAGCTGTAGCATTTTGTAAAGAGGTCGTGAGTTTGGCGAATATATGCGAATATACGAATTTGCTAAAAAGCATAACGTTTCCAGCAAGAGTCTCCTTGAGGAGCTCAAGCGCAATGGCATTGCGCTTAAGAGTCATATGTCGGTCATTCCTGAAGAAGGGCTTGCGTTTCTTAATAAAAAATATGTGTCTTCCGAGAAAAAAATAGCTTCTACAAAAGAACAACAGGTAGGTCAAATGGAAAAGAGTAAAAATGTTTCTTCTAGTCGTCAGGTAAAGTCTGCTCCAAGGTCGTCAAAAAATGTACGGCAACCTTCGAGAAGACGCTCTTTTCGGCCAAAATCAGAAATTCGTGCTGAAAAAGCAGAGAAAGTTTCATTGATCGAAAAACCTTTGGTTGTTGCGGCTATGAGTCTGGGGGAATTTGCAGAGAAAACTGGTAGCCCTATTGGAGAGGTGATTCTTTCGCTGCTAAAACAGGGGCAAGTGTGTACTATTAATCATATTTTGTCTGCAGATCAAGTAAAAAAATTAGCGGCAGCGCATGAGGTTGAGACGGTTATGCCTGTCTTACGTAAAAAACAAGTTGTTGAGCAAGAAGACAGTGTTCAAAATTCAAAAAGTGTTGGAGAGGTTCGCCTTCCTGTTGTGGTTGTTATGGGGCACGTTGATCATGGGAAGACGTCTCTTTTGGATTACATTAGAAAGTCGAGAGTTGCGTCACGTGAAAAAGGCGGAATTACTCAGCATCTTGGTGCGTATCGCGCAGAAACCTCGCATGGAGACCTTGTGTTTTTAGACACTCCAGGTCACGCCGCGTTTTCTAAAATTCGACAACGCGGGGCTTCTGTGGCAGACAAAGCTATTCTTGTTGTGGCGGCTGATGATGGCATTATGCCTCAAACGATAGAGTCTATTAAAGCCATTAAAGAATTAAAAATCCCCTTGATTGTAGCGATCAACAAGGTGGACAAGGTCGACAAGACCCGCCTTGAGATTGTTAAGCGGCAGCTTACTCAGCATGATTTGCTTCCTGAAGAGTGGGGGGGCGACATTGTGTGCGCGCCTATATCGGCAAAGACCGGAGAAGGCATAGAGCATTTACTTGAAATGGTTGCGCTACAAGCAGAGCTTATGGAGTTAAAGGCGGTAAAAGACACTCCCGCTCAAGGCTATATCTTAGAGTCAAAAATTGAAAAAGGACGAGGCCCTGTTGCAACTGTGTTGTGTAGGCAGGGGACTCTGCGCATTGGAGATTTTTTTAGTGCGGGTCCAGTGAAGGGTAAAGTTACTTCTTTAACAAATTCCGAAGGGATTCGTTGTAAAGAGGTTGGCCCATCAACACCTGTTTCTGTTACCGGCTTCGATCAGCTTCCTCCTATTGGAGAATTGTTCCGCGTTATTGAGCAGCAAGATTATCGTAGAGAACGAGGCGAAAAGCAGTCACGAAGCTCTTTATCTTCCCGCCTTGCCTCTGCTGCAGGAAAGGAAACAGTTCCTCTTATTGTGAAAACGGATACAAACTCATCGCTAGAGGCGGTTCTTGATGGAATTGCAAAGCTGTCAAAAGATGGGGACAAAACTTTCTTTGTTGTGCATTCGGGAATCGGAAACGTAATGGAGAGTGATGTTATTTTGGCCGAAACAACATCGGCAAAGATAGTTGGTTTTTATGTTAAAACTGATAGCGGAGCTCTTTCTTATGCCCGAAAAGCCAATATAGATATTCAGGTTTTCCAGGTAATTTACAAACTATTTGAAGAGCTTGAAGAGCGGCTCAAGAAAGACAAGAAACAGGCAATGGAGCTGGCAAAAATCGGAGAAGCTTTAGTTCTCAAGGTTTTTGATATTAAAAAGCTTGGAGTTATTGCTGGTTGTCAGGTGAGAGAAGGACGCTTTTCTGCTGCCGGAGAAGTTGTTATTAGACGCGGTCGCAGGGAAGTTGGAAAAGGCAAAATTAAAAGTTTGCAGCGAGATAAAAAAGTAGTAAAAGAGGTGCACACAGGTTTTGAATGTGCATTTCTAGTTGAAGGGTTTGATGAGTGGCACGTTGACGACGTTGTTGAGTGCTACTTAAAGGTTCCTGTCTCTTAAGGTATTATTAAGCGAGCAGGGGTAGCAAAGAAAAGGTAGTGGTGAGATGTTTTTGGCTGTAGTGGCTTTTCTCTTTGCGTTTTTTTTTGTACTCATCGTAACGCCTTTGTTGCGACGGTTTGCTCTTGTTTATAATATTGTCGATGCTCCGGACGGAAAAATAAAAAAGCAAAAAGAACCCATTCCTTACCTGGGGGGCGCTGCGATTTTCTCCTCTTTCTTGGTTTCCTTTGTTGTTTTTTTGCCTTTTCAAGGTCACCTTGTTTTTTTATTGTTTGGTCTGTCAATGCTCTTTGCTTTAGGGTTGATAGATGACTTATGGGTGACGACTCCGCTTCAGAAGCTTGTAGGTCAAATGCTTGCAGCAGCAAGTTTTCTGTTGGCAGGGATCTCATTGAAAGAAGTTTTTTTGTCTTCATGGGTGAACTCTTCTCTTTCTTTTTTTTGGGTTCTTAGTGTAGTAAACGCCTTTAATCTTGTTGATGTTATGGATGGGCTTGCAACTCTTTTGGCTCTTTGTGCAACGTTGTCATTTCTTTTTTTTGCTCTTCTCTTTAATCTTCCTTATGCCGTCCTTTTGCTTAGTATTTTTTTGGGAGGATTGCTTGGTTTCTTTTTTTACAATAAGCCTCCAGCGCGTCTTTACTTGGGTGATGCAGGGGCGTTGTTTATAGGAGGATTCTTAGCTGTTGTTCCTTTTTTCTTTAATTGGGGGTTCCATAGCCCAACAGGGTTTTTGGTTCCTGTTATTATTCTCACCCTTCCTTTGTTTGAAGTTCTTTCTCTTATTGTTATTAGAACCTGTAAAGGTAAACCTTTTTATTATGGAAGCCCTGATCACTACTGTTTGTATTTGTTGAAAAAGGGGTGGTCGAAAAATGAAATTCTTATTTTTTCAGGGGCTTTTGCGTTAGCTCTGTTTGGGGTTGGATATCTAGTTGCTTCTGGGGTATTATCCCTCCTTCAGACCTTTCTTATATCCGTTGCAGGAATCACGTTTCTGGTGATTTCTATTTTTTCTTCTCTCTTTTCTCGAAAGACTACACCAAAAAGCGTTGCTTTTTGCAGGGGCAACATTGTCAAAGGCAAGGGCCCTTTGATTTAGAGCGTTTTTGGCTGCCTCAGAGTGTTGCGGAGTTGTTGCTTTTTGCGGATTTGTGTTTTTGTGCAACATTTACGAGAATAGCAATATGTTTTATTAAGCAAAACTTGGCACTCAAGCCTTGTTTGGTTTACAAAAACACTGCGTATTTAAATGGTGGGGAAGAGATTTCTCGGTGTATAAGCGGTTCTTTCTTAGCTTTCTCTCTTCTCTCCATTTTTTTAAATCCCATAAAAATTTTTTGTTTCCTTGGATAGAAGCTCTTTGAGCCTGCTCATATTTTTTTTGTCGTCCTGGAGTGATGCTTTTGGGGTCTCAAGGATTTTAGGAATATCAAAGAACCGTTTGTCGTTAAGCAAAAGCTTGAACCCTTCAGTGCTTATAGTACCTTCTCCAATTTCAGCATGTCGGTCAACTCTAGACCCGAGCTCTTTTTTTGAGTCGTTAATATGAATAGTCTTGAGATTTTTAATACCTATTGTCTTGTCGAAATGGTCCCATAGCTTTTTGTACATTTCTTTTGTTGTAAAGTCGTATCCCGCAGAAAAAATGTGACAAGTGTCGACACAAACACCAACCCTTTTCTTTTCTTTTGTGAGCGCTTTAATTTTAGCAATCTCTTCAAAAGTAGACCCAACGACAGAGCCTTGTCCTGCCATTGTCTCTAGAAGCACCATGGTGATTCCGTTGCTTTTTGCAAAAGCAGCATCAAGGTTGTGGGCGATTTTTTCTATGCAGACGTTCAGGTCAGATTTTAAGCGTGATCCTGGGTGCAACACAAGGTAAGGAATGTTAAGCAGGCTGCATCGATTGAGTTCGGTGGCAAGGGCGGTGACTGATTTTTTTTGCAGTTCTTCTCGTGGAGACCCTAGGTTTAAAAGGTAAGAACAATGGGCAACAACCGGAGCAATACCTGTGTTTTTTTGAGCCTCTTTGAACGCCTCTACTTCTTTTCTGGCAATCTCTTTTGCAAACCACTGCCTATTGCTTTTTGTAAAAATTTGAATGGTTGAGCACCCAATGCTTGCTCCTCGCTCCAGAGCGTTTTTTAGTCCACCTTCTATGGACATGTGCGCTCCTAGTAGCAGTCTGTGTTTTTTTGTCATAAGGAAACCTTCAATGGTTTAGAGTTTTTTTTAAGTATAGTTCTCTGCTTATAAGAAGCAATCAACCTTGACAAATAGCCGGTTAAGCGTAAAATCAAAAGCACTTTTATGGTTCCAAAACATGCTAGTAGATACAGATATTGTAAGGAAGGGGTTTTCAGTTCTGAAAGCCGCAATTGTTAATTATTTTTTGTCCAAAGGACTTTTTATGAATTTTTCACTGGCAGCTCGACTGCTATTTGTGTGCCTATTGTCAAGCAATAATGCTTTTACGAAAAAGCCTAAATTATCATTTAAGAAGGGAGATATTAAAGGCTCTGTAACAGGTAAGTTTGATACAAGCACTGTTTGTGACGTTCACACTTCTTTGTTAAATAAAAACTTATCTGAAGACAAAGTGTTTGGTACAAAGACTACTGTTGATCTTCAGTTTAAATTAGATACGCCTTATACAAGTATGACGCTAGCTCCGCGTGGGCGTGCTATGTGGGGTAATAATAGGCAGCTGCGAACAGAGTGGACAAAAGTGAAGACGGTTGATGCTTATACGTCAGATCACCGACACAACATTGGGCCACGCATGGTGTGGTTAAGAGAGGCATGGTTAGAGCTAGACTTAACAAATATGTTTAGCATGTCTATACCAAAGCAAACGTTTACTATTGGCTCTTTTTCTTTTCAGCTAGGAAAAGGGATCTCTTTGGGTAGCGCTTACTCTGTGAGTCCTTCAACTCTTGGTTTTTATAGTGACAGTTCGGTTGATCAGTATGCTTTCGGGGGAAAATTTTCGGGAACACTTCAAGAAGATCTTTTAGTTTACGATCTGTACGGTGCGGTTTTAGAGAATAAAAGTACAAGCACAAGCGAAACGTTTGCACAAACACAAGCGCAGGCGTTTGGCAAAAAAGACAACCCTGCACGTGGATTTGGAGTAGTTAATTGGTTGTTGGCAGCGCGTGCCCAAATAACTCCTATGAAGGGTGAAAACAGAAAATTAATGTTTGAGCCTTATGTTTTGTACAACGACGCTCCCGAGCAAACAGTTGAGTTTTCGGCAGATGCAAACAGCAAGCTCACTACGCTTGGCATGTTGGTTGATTTTGAATGGAGCCGCGTAGAGGCAAGCTTTGAGGTGGCGTTTAACTCTGGTCGTCAAAAAGTAAAAGGCTGGGATAGAAATATAATTCAAAACATTAATAGAGAAGGACATTCTGTTTTTGTTTACTCAGACATTTATGACACTGATCCAAACCGTAATGCTGTTACTGATGCAAACAAAGTGTTATACAATACTGCTTTTTCTGCCCAAAGAACTGCAGTTAATAATGTAAGCCGTAGTACAGCTTCTAATGGACAACCAATTACTGCTGGTGGTGTAACTGTTTACAATAGCCTTTCTCGCTTCCGCTCTCCATACGAAAATACCTATGGTGGCCGGATGATGGTTGCTGACATTGCGCTTTGGCTTTATAAAAAAGATCTAAAGATAGCAGCGGCAGCAGGTGTTGCAAGTGGTGACAGAAATCCTAATACAAACTTGTTAGACCCCAACGAGCCAAATATTGATGGGAACTATCAAGGATTTATTGGTCTCCAAGAATTATATCGAGGGAACCAGGTGCTTTCTGGTTTTGTAATGGGAGCCGGTAAATTAACGCGTCCGCTTTCTGCTCCAAACACTGGCACGCAGTTTGCATCAGTGGTAGATGGGTTTAGCAATATTATTTACGCTGGTACAAGTCTTAAATATGAGCCTAAAGCTTGGGAGCGTAAATTCTCTTTGCATCCAAATCTTTTAGCGTATTGGCAACAAGTAGCGACTACAAAGTTTGACATTGCAACAGGGCTAAGCTCTTCTGATTTAGCAGACAAGTTCTTGGGTACAGAGTTCAATCTTTTTTTAAAGGTTGGTTTAATTGAAGATGTAGAAGTATCTCTTTCTGGGGCAGTTTTTGTTCCAGGAGCTCACTATAATGACATTAAAGGTAAACCGTTCAATGCAGCTCAAAGAAAGCTTTTGAATACAGCAAACAGAACTTCTGTGTCAGCAAGCACTAACTTAGCTGTGATTTCTAACGATCCTGGTTATAGTTTTGCTTTAGGGATGAGTTACAAGTTCTAAGTTTATATCTTGATAAAGAGTAGATTAGGGAGGTCTTCTTTGAAGACCTTTCCTTTTCTTGTTAGAAGAATATGGTAAACTAAACCTCTTGGCATTAATTAAAGACAATAATGAGGTATGATATGAGTTCATGGAAGCGGACGGTAGAGTGTGGCTTAGTAACAGACAAGCTTCTTGGAAAAGAAGTTACATTGAATGGGTGGGTTGCTCGTCGTCGCGATCATGGTGGATTAATTTTCATCGATCTTCGAGATCGAACAGGTATTATGCAGGTTGTTTTTAACCCAGATTTTTCTAAAGATGCTCACAAGATTGGTCATGACTTACGTAGCGAATTTGTAATCTCAGTGACCGGGAAAGTGATTGAGCGATCAAAAGAAACGGTCAATGATAAGATGCCAACTGGTAAGCTAGAGCTTCAAGCAGATAAGATTACAATTCTAAGTGCGTCAAAAACATTACCATTCCCATTAGATGAATCAGAAAAAATTGATGAAGAGCTTCGTCTACGTTATCGCTATTTAGATTTGAGACGTCCTGAAATGCAACAACGACTAGCGCTTCGTAGTACTGTTCTATTCGCAATGCGAGAGTTCTTTTTGTCTCGTGGTTTCTTCGAAATAGAAACTCCGTTGCTTACAAAAAACACACCTGAAGGGGCACGTGAATTTTTAGTGCCAAGTCGTTTGCATCATGGCTCTGTATATTCTTTGCCGCAATCCCCGCAACTTTATAAGCAACTTTTGATGGCAGGTGGAGTAGAGCGCTATTTTCAAATTGCGCGTTGCTTTAGAGATGAAGATTTGCGTGCAGACAGACAGCCTGAGTTCACACAGCTAGACGTTGAGATGTCTTTTGTAGAGCAAGAAGATGTAAGGCAAACTATGGAAGAAATGTTTGCTTATATCTTTAAAAAGCTTTTTGATGTTGAGGTAAAGTTGCCACTTCCAATGATTTCGTATGCACACGCATTTGCTGTATATGGATCAGACAAACCAGACCTTCGTTTTGGACTTCCTATTTATGACGCGGCTTCTTTATTTAAAGATACAGAACTTAAGTTTTTGCGCACAGTTCTAGACAAAGGACAACGTATTGGTGCCTTGCATGTAACAGATAAAAAATTCACTCGCTCAGAGTTAGATGGATGGGTAAATAAGGCTCAAGATCTAGGGTCTAAAGGGCTTTTGTATGTGCGTTTTACAGAAGACGGAGCTATCGAGTCTCCTGTTGCAAAATTCTTGCCTGACAATTTCTTTGAGCAAGCGCAAAAAGCATTTAAAGGTTTGAAAAAAGAAGACACCCTTTTCTTTGTTGCAGGACCGTATAAAGACGCATGGGAAGTTCTTGGTCGCCTTCGTTTAGCATTTGGAAAAGAGCTTGGCCTCATCAAACCAAACTTAATTAATTTGTGTTGGGTGGTAGACTTTCCGCTTTTTGAGCGTGATGAAGATGCAAATCGTTTAAATGCTGTCCATCATCCGTTTACTAAGCCTCAAGATGGATGGGAATCATTAAAGCCAGAGGATATAAATGCTCAGGCGTATGACTTAGTCTGCAATGGCGTAGAGCTTGGTGGTGGATCTATTCGTATTAACGATAAAGAAACACAGCAAAAAGTATTTGATTTGCTTGGCTTAGAAGAAGATGAAGTAAAAAACAAATTTGGTTTTTTGCTCGAGGCGCTTGAATATGGATTTCCTCCGTTGGGTGGAATTGCCTTAGGGATCGATCGTTTGATTATGATTTTGGCCAACGCTACTTCTATTAGAGAAGTAATTGCCTTTCCAAAAACACAACGGGGCTATGATCCAATGATGTCTGCACCCTCTTTGGTTGATCAAAAAGCGTTACGAGAGTATGGTCTTTCAAGGCTGCCGGGGAAAAAAAAGGACTAAAAATAAAAAAGGAACAGAGTAGTGAAAATTGCCAGACTATCAGGAAGAGAGATATTTGATTCTCGTGGCGTTCCAGCGCTTGTGTGTGAAATTGCTTTAGATGACGGAACATTTATTGCTGCGTCTGTCCCCTCTGGGGCTTCTTGTGGGAGCAATGAAGCAAAAGAGTTGCGAGATGGCGGCGATCGTCTTGGTGGTAAGGGGTTGCTTAAAGCTGTGCATAACCTTGATCATATTGTGGCTCCAGCTCTTGTTGGAAAAGAGCCAGATGTTATGGTTGCAGACGCTTTGCTTATTAGCCTAGATGGCACTTCTGATAAAAGTAAGCTTGGTGCAAATGTTATATTGGCTGCAAGCATTGCAGTTTGTAAAGCACAAGCAGCAGCACATGAACGAGAAGTGTTTGAGTTGATAGCAGAACTTTACGGTTCTGACTCCATTTCTTTACCTTTTCCTTTAGTTAATGTTATCAATGGTGGTGCGCATGCTAATAACGGTTTAGCTATTCAAGAGATTATGCTGGTGCCTGTTGGGGCTCAAAATTTTAGAATTTCTTTGGAATATGCTCTTACGGTGTTCCATGAATTAAAAAAGATTTTGATCAAAAATAACAAAGCTACAGGCGTGGGAGATGAAGGGGGCTTTGCTCCTTCCTTTGAAACGGTTTATGAGCCGTTTGATTACCTTTCTCAAGCACTTGAGAGTACCGGGCTGAAAGATTTTTTTGTTTTGGCTATTGATGTTGCGGCAAGTCAGTTTTATAACGCTGAAAGCAAAACATATCAATGGGAAGGCAAGCAGTTGTCTTCAAAAGAAATGGTATCTTTCTATCAAAAACTTGCAGATACGTACCCTCTTTACTCTATAGAGGACGGAATGGCAGAAGATGATATTGAGGGATGGAAAGAACTTTTTAATGCGCTTGGTGACAAACTACAAATTGTAGGGGACGATATTTTTGTTTCACAAACTAAGCGAATCGCAAGCGGCTTTACTGAAGGCATCGCTAACGGAGTTGTTATAAAACCTAATCAAGTAGGTACAGTGTCTGAAGCATTGGAGGCTATTACATTGTGTCATGCTGCCGGAGCGAATGTGGTTGTTTCTCATCGATCAGGAGAGACCAATGACGACTTCATTTCTGACTTAGCTGTGGGAACATCTGCAGGGCAAATTAAGATTGGAGGGCCATGCCGAGGTGAACGGATGGCAAAATATAATCGACTTTTATATATTGAAGACATTCTTACAATGGGTCTTTTAGACGAAGGCTAAACTGCAGGAGCCGCCAAAGACGAGAAGAGGTTTTTAAGTTCATCTTCTTCAGAGAGAGCAATTTTTACAGGCTTCTTTGTTATTTTTGGTGTAGGTTTTTCTGTTTGGGCAATGTATATTTTCTTAGCCGGACGATCTACTTTTATAAACTCTTCTATAGCTTTTTCTTCTGGAGTTTTTTCAGAATTTTTTACTGGTGGCGGAGCGATATATGATGCTGTTTTCATAATAGATTGTTGGTCAATTTTTTTGTTTGGATCAACAGTAATATTTCTTACTCCCACTTTCTTTTTATCGGCATAGTAATCTGCAGATGAAGAGTACATTTTTGTTTCTTTGAAAGCATTTATTCGTTTTGAGGCAATATCATGACTTGAAGATCCAAAGAACCAGCGCGTAATAGGGTCTTTGAGCGTATCGAAATTTTCTCCATCAACTAATATTTTGTTCATAGTGAGCATTTTATTTTTAGTGTAAGGGTCAAAGTATTTGTTGGGATCGGTATGAATAATGCGTGGGCACAAGAAGATTAAAAGATGCTCTTTGGTTGTTGCTTTTACTTTCTTTTTAAAGAGCCAACCAAAAATAGGTATGTCTTTGAACCCAGGGGTTCCTATAATAGACTCAGAGATTTTTGTTTTGGTTAATCCCCCCAATACAAGCACTTCGCCGTCGTTAACATTTGCATTAGTTTGCAGGTTTCGGTTGAGAGTTTCTGTACTGGTTCCATATTCTTCTACTTTAATAGAGATTCCCATATTGATTTTTCCGCCATGACTAATAAGTGGCGTAACGCTAATTCCTAGGGTGGCATTTTTACGAGTTTTTTGGTTAACCGTTCCGCCAAGTGAGGTAGTAGTGTCTCCATCCAAAAGACGAGAATCGGTTGAATAGAATGAACTGTTTTGATTGTTCATTGCCACAATGAAAGGTTGAGAAAGGACTTTAATGTCTTTAAAGCTGTTGAGTAGTTGTGTAACAAGCCACATGCCATTGGTTGCCTTGTCTTTAAATGATATAAGAAGACTTCCTCCTTGAGCGCCGCTTAACAAGTTGCTTCCTGAAGCGTTTCCAAGTGTCGTTCCTGAAACAGCTGATTGGTCACTAGAAGCCATATTTAAAAGATTTGCACGTAGAGCTTCAGCTTGTTGAGCACCACTATTGCTGTTGTCTAAAACAATGCCACCAATATTAGATGTTTGAAAATTCGTATTTTTAAGACCAAGACCTTTTTTATTTCTCATTTGAGAGGCAAGTGATTGATCGCCTGTAATATTCAAATCTACAATGAGAGCTTCTATGGCAACTTGGAGCTGAGGCTTGTCTAATTCTTCGATAAGTTTTTTTATTCGGATCCAGTCTTGTCTTCGAGCTGCAATAATAAGCCGATTAGAAGTTTGCGGTGCTTGTTTAGGAGGAGGAGTAGATCCATTACTATTGTTTCCCCAGTAATTATTATTTACAGAGGAGCTTTGATTTTCTCCTCCTGCTTGTTCAGCTGCAACAATAACGCCTTGAAAATATTGCTCGCCGCTGTTGTTTTTGATTCCTCCAGAAGATTGGTTTCCATATGACCCTTGTTGTTGATTAGAAGAACTTACAATGTTTTGCAGGACGGGCTGAAACTCTTGAGCTTTTAAATATTGTAGGTCATAGATGTGTAAAACTGATTCACCTGTGTCTAGAGGAATATCAATGTTTTTTTTGATAAAGTTTTTTGCTTGATCTAGTGCTGCTTTTTTTCCCATTAGAATAAGAGAGTTGGTTCGCATTTCAGCAACAATTCGAGTATTTTTTGCAAAGTATTGAGAAGCAGAGTCTTCTGGCCCCCCTTGAGGCTGGGCTCCGTATTGAGGTCTTTGAGGGGAGTTGGAGTTTATGAGTTCTTGAAAAAGTCGAGCAACAGTTTCTGCGGAAGTATGCTTGAGGTTTACAAAATCAATAGCGTCAGTAAATCCATGAGAATCAAGTTCGTTTATTACAAACATAGTAGCTGCAATGTTGCGAGCAAAGTCCGTGATGACTAATCCATTGCTTCCTGGATCCGTAACAATGGTTGCGTCTTTTGAGAGTAATGATTGAACTAAAGGCATTATGCCTCCTTGACCACCGTCGCCAACTTGTAGGTTAGAGAAGTAATGAATGTAGCGAATTTTTTCATCGGTATCAGGAAGGTCCTCGGGTTTGACATGAAAGTAAAGAGGGTAAGGCTGTCTGTTTGCATCTCTGAATCGTTTAGGATCGGCTCCTGTTACAAAGTAAAAATCATTTTCTTTAGTTATTGTGTAGCCGCATATTTTTAACACAGAAAGCATTCTACGCCATGCTTCTGTTAAAGTTATTTTTTCAGGGTACTGGAAGGTTAATTTGTTAACTACAGACTCTTTTCCTGCTGGTAATACGACATTAATGTTTTTACGTTTTGCGAGATCATTAATAATGTCTACAACAGGTTCGTCTTTGTATCGAAACCAAAATTTTTTTTCAGTCTTTTTTTTCTTTGAATGTGTTTTGTGGTTGTGTTTTGTAGCATGGGTTTGATGTTTATGATCAGCTTTTGTTTCTGCTTTCGTTGAAGAAGTAAACAATAGGGAGCACCCAAGCAACCATATGAAAAATGTTTGTTTGTTCATAATTTTACCCCTTTATCCTACTGTTTTTTTTCAGCTTGAGCGATGAGTGTGGCAATTGTCAATGTAACCCCTATACTTGATCCTGGCATTTTTACAATAACCAGTTCTTTAGTATAGATGCGTCCCTTTTGCTCTATAATCTGCAAAAGTTCACAAAGTTGCTGAGTATTTATCTTTTGCAATGTTGCTTGTAATGTTACCTCAGTATAGCGTTTTTTTAATATTTCTTCAGTGGTTCGAGCTTCTCCTCTCAAATTTCCCGAGAGGCGGAGTCTCTTGAGGCAGTCTTCAAAAAAATTTTTAATTCTAAAGTTTTTATCTTGTTCTAAGAGTGCATTAATTTCTTCGCTTTGTTTTTGTACATTTTTAAGACGCCCTAAAAGTTCTTTTGCTTGACGTTCTTGTTTATAGATTTCACGAAGTGCTCCCTGCAGACGTCGTACTCTTGTAAAATAAAACCACATGCTGCCAGTTACGATCAATACCATTAAACCAATAAAAAGCGCACTGTTTCGGTAAAATTCACTTGTATCAAATGAGGTAAACCGCCCTCTTATTTTTTGGAGAAGAGTCATGAGAGGTCTCCTTTGCTGGCAATAGGGAGTATAAGCGGACTAAAGGTGATTTGTTGTAGAAGAGGTACATCAGAAAAAAGTTGTGTTTCTTTGAGTTGTTTTTCAAATTCATCAATGGCTTCAAAGTTACGAACTTTACCATCAAGCGTTACAGTCCCTTTACTGATCACCATTTTGTTAAGTTCTAATCCAAGGACTTCTCGATCAACTTTAGTGCTTAAATCAAGTAAATACCGAAGAAATGAGTGACGAGTTTGGCTTGAGAATGAATACCAAATAACTTCTTCTTTTTCGATTTGTTTGCGTGCGTTTTTAACGGCTTCTTTAAGTGATTTTCCTTTGATACCAGCAAAATTTTTCTTAAGATCTGAATGAGCACGCTTTTTTGCTTTTTCCGCGATAGAGGACAGATTTTGAATTTGTAAAAAAGTGTGAATAGAAAGGGAAGCGGCAATTGCTACGCTTAATAGTATGCCCGTAATAAATTGACTGTTAAAGCGTTCTTGGTGTCGAGAAGTTGACTCGTCCATTAAAAGGTTGAAGTCAGCGGAAATTTCAGAAGGATATGCTGCAGCTACGCTTAGAAGGTCTAGTGCATTGTGCGTGGTAGGGAAAGGGACTTTAGCAGTTGTTAAAGAAGCTTCGAGCTTAAAAAATTCACAAGGGAGCCCGAGAGCCGTTTTTATTTTTGTTAAGAATCCATCAGGTGCGGCACCCATTATAAGGACTTTTTTTAACGGGCCTTCTTCTTGGATAAAAGAATTAAGTGTAAAGTTTGTTTTCTGAAGACCGTCGCTATCTGTATCAAGATTCTTTTGAAGTGTTCGTATTTTTTTTAAAGCACCATTTTTAATGTAGGCAATATGAGTTCTTTCCTCATCGAGCACTACGAGGGCAACAGTATGTTTATTGTTAATAGAGGTAATGCTTTTGTACAACCCAAAAATATTAATAATATCTACAGAAACGGCATCAAGAGGTAGATTTGCTTTGGCAAAGCGCCCTACATGCTCGGCAATATATTTTTTTTGAATAGCTGTGACTAAGATAGAAGTTGTTTTTGTAGTGGCGTCTTCTTTGGTAATGATAAAGTCTATGTTTGCCTGATCTATTGGAAACGGCAAGTAAGGTTCAAGTTCAAAATTAAGAACGAGCGCTATTTTTTCTTCTCCAATAATAGGGAGCGTAAGTTCTTTAAAAATGATAAAAGAGCTGTCTATTGTTGTTGTTACAGCATTATAGTTTTTTATTTGTCCCATTATTTTGGATAAAGCTGGGACAATCTGTTCAGGTTTTTCTATGGGTTCTTTATAAGCATTTTTAATTGATCTCTTGTTTCCTTGGGCTACTATTACAGTTGCGTACACGGCATTTTTGGTAACGTGGATGCCGACTATTTTTTTGCTAAAAAGAAAATACGACCCTATGCGTTCAGGGAAAAAAAGGTTTTTTATCATCCTTTGAACTTCTTTTTCTTAGAGGATTTGCGTGTAATCTTTGCAACTTTTCTCTTTTTCTTCTTTTTGCTTTTTTTGGATGGAGAGTTTTGATTTATAAACTCTTCCACCTGTTTGACCGTTTCATCGTGTCCGCTTCCGCTAAAGAAAAGACTGTTAATAGGATCTTTTCCTGAAATATCATGAGTTCCAGAGTGGCGAGAAAGAGCGGCAGTAACGTTGGCTTTTTTCTTCATATATTCTGTGGTTGTTGCTTCCATGCCAGGGTAGATAATTTGTGGAGAGATAAAGATAAGCACATTTGATTGAACCTTTCCTTTAGATTTAGATTTAAAGAGCCAACCAAGGCCAGGAATATCTCCTAAAAGAGGAGTCTTTCTTACTATTTGAGTAACCTTGTTTTTTACAATTCCACCGAGTACAAGCACTTCTCTGTTTTGAACGGTGGCGGCTGTGGTGACAGTCTTTACGGTTTTGTCTCCGCTCGACACATTGGCGCTTGAGTAATCTTGAATGCTAATATTGATAGCCATTTGAATGGAGCCGTCAGAACTGATCTGAGGGGTAATTGTTACCTCTAAGTTTGCTTGATCTGCACTGTAACCGGTTTGTGTTTGGCCGCTTCCTTGTACCGTACTGGTTGCAATGTTTCTTGTGCTTCCTAAGGTCACCTGAGCTTGATAGTTGTTGGTTGCAAGCAAGAATGGATTTGAGATAACATCTGTTTTAGCAGTTTGCTGAAGTATGCTCATAATTCCCCATACACCGGTATTATTGTTTCCTACAGAAAGAACAGTAGACCCGGTTGCGGCAGAAGAGGCAAGGCTAATTAGGTTCCCCAGCAAGCTTCCATTTGCGGCATTTACCACACCGCCAAAGTTACCACCAGAGGTAGGAAGCCCTGTACTTTGAAAGTCTACATTCTTAATTAAACTATCAGTAGACTTGTTTCTTATTTGTGTTCCCAAGATCTTATCGTCACTGGTTGTTACATCGACAATAAGTACTTCAATAATAGTTTGCGGTTGAACAATATCAAGCTTCTTAATTATATCAACAAGTTTAATATAATCATTTTCTTCGGCTTTAATAATCAGTCTATTTCCGCTGATATCTGGAGTTATCGTCATTGGCCCAAAATATTGATTACCATCCCTCACTCCTCCATAACTAGCGGCAGGAGTGCCCGCTCCAAATTTTGTTGCTGTCTGGTTTAAAATTTGTGCAATATTTTTTGCTTGTGTGTATTGTAATTCATAGATGTGCAATGGAGAATAAGGCATGTCTAAGTCAACATCTACATGTTTAATAATAAACTCTTCAATTTTCACAAGCGCAGCTTTGGGCCCAAGAAGAATCAGTGAGTTTGTTCGCGGCTCTGGAATAATACGAGCGTTTGCAGGGAAGTAAAGAGATTTTGGTTGATTGCGTTGGGTCATGAAACGAGCAGCGCCTTTGGGAGCTTCTGCTCGAGTAAGTACATCATAAAGTTTGGCAACTTCTTCAGCATCAGATTTTTTAAGTTTTAACACAGACATTGCTTCTGGCATTTCTTTATCGAACTCTTGCACAATGTACATGAGAGAGCGGACGTTAGATCCTTTATCCGTAATGATGAGCGCATTAAGGTCTGGGAACGTTAGGATAGGTCCCGCAGATGAGCTCGAGAACGCTTTCACTACTTCTTGAATAGTTCCTAGAGGTGAATTTTTTACGAAAAAGACATAACGAACTTTAGTG
This sequence comes from Candidatus Babelota bacterium, assembly GCA_965658655.1. Classification (GTDB taxonomy): domain Bacteria; phylum Babelota; class Babeliae; order Babelales; family CAIQNR01; genus CBFHTA01. The sequence continues at coordinate 185,719 of CBFHTA010000001.1, forward strand.
CTGTTGTTTGGAATATCGTCTATTTTAGTGTTAAAGAATGTTGGAAGAACTTCTTTATTGGCGCTTGTTAATGTTGTAATACGGTAGAAGACAGTTTTTTTGTGAGGCTTGTTTGGGTCGCTATGCTCTGTTTTGGAGGAATCACCTTCACCAGGTATAACGGTGAGTCCTGCCATATCTAAGAATTTCAAGAAGAGATTCCAGGCCTCGGCACGCGTTAAAGGTTTATTGGTGGTAAAGGTAATGCGATGACCTTTAAGAACAGCTCCTCCGTGAGGGGTAGGGTTAAGGTCGTCATCAGCGAAGAACTTAACATCATAAAGCTCTTCCATATAACGCACTAAGCTCTCTAGTGTGGCATCTTCAAAGTAGAAGCGCACCATTTGGTGTTCTTTTTCTTCCTGTTCTAATTTTTCTTGAAGACGCTTCTCTTCGGCCTGAGTAGGTTTAGGTTTACCGTCTTCTTTTTCTTTGTGATGCTCACTGAGCTTGTCTTTCTTTTTCTTTTCGTCCGTGTTATTTTTTTCACTCAGCTTTTCTTTTTCTTCTTTTTTCTTAGGCTCAGGGACCTTAACTTTCCCTTCTAAAGCTCCTTTATCTAAGGCTGGAGGCGCAGGAACCTGAGGAATTGTCACAGATCCAATTTTTTCTGTTTTAATTTTAACAGGAGTTTCTGTGTGTTCTATCTCTTTTTTATTGCTTTCTTTAACCGGTGAAGGCTCGTCCTTTTGTGCTTCCCCTTCATCATCATCTAGTAAATGCTTGGAAGGCTTAGGAGGCACTGGTAGTTCTGTGTGAGCAGGAGTTAGTGTCTGGTGTTGAACGGAAGGAGGAGCTTCTGAGGAGTTTTTCCCTATGGCAGATAAATCGATTGGAGTCGAATCTTTTTTAGGCATGTTAGACAGAATGCCACGCTGAGCAAAAACATTTTGCGGAGCACAACACAGGGCCCCTAATATGAGAATAAAAATGTATTGTTTGTTCTTTTTTTTATTCATACTTACGATTCTTTAGGTAGTGAAAAATCTTTTAACTTCCCTGCTTTTCCTTCAGCAAGCATTTTTTTTCTTTGGTCAATCATTATTTCTTGAGCAGTTGGTGCGAAAGCATAGTGTTCTTTGAGGGTTGCCATGCGCTCGCGCTCCAGTTCTTCTTCGCTCGGTCCTTTAAGGATACTGTCTTCTTCTTCGTTTTTGGTTTTGGTTTTTTCGATACCAAAACTGTGTATCTTAAAGTTAAGCGTGAGGACTTTCCCTTCGTGAGTTATCGATGCTTGGAAGGATTCGCCTGCTTTAAGATCAATTAATTTATTATAAATATTGAGCCGCTCGTTGGTGGTTGTTGCTGGAATTCCGGCTACCTTGTTGATGATACTATACGATTCGAGTCCCATTGCTGCCCCTAATGAGTTGTGTGCTATTTTCCCTATTCGACACCCTACGCTCTTACCTTCTTTGTATACAGTCGTTAAATCGAACATGTCAATAAAGTGTGCAAGACTTGGCACTAGGTCGGCGAATGCTTTAGGGTCGATAGCGAAACTATGGTCACCGGTTTTTCTCATCACGTGTTCCCAGTCATCTTCGTCTTCTATAAGAGCAGGGTCGGCGCTTGCAGCTCTCTCGTTAATGAACAATGTTTCTTGTTGTCCATTAGATCGTATTAGTACAACTTTATTTTGTAAAATACGCACAACTTGTGCGTCTTCTATTGGGTCTCCAACCTTGTAATTCTCGTCCTTTTTCGTTTTATTGTCGGCAATAACTGCAATGTTATTACTTTCGTCGCTCAAAAGCATGACCCCCTTCAGTGTGACTTCAAGCGGCGACAAGAATGGTTGTTTGGGTTCCTCAGGAATATGAACAGTAGTTGGTCCAGGAGGTTGAGGAATTGGTTTTGCGTAATCAGGCTCTACCGGTGGAGCTACTTTTTTATGAAAAGTGTTAAACAAGTCGTTATCATAAATATGTGCAATATTAATTGCTGCCACACGTGGTGCAGCAACAGATTGCTTAGAGCCTGTCTTTTTGGGTTTAGGAATGCTTGGCCTGGAGAAGGCTACAAAGCCTAAGCAGACTATAAATAAAAGCAAGAGCGAACTGTTAACGATCCAGAACGGGTGTCTCATAAAAATTCCTTTTTAGCATTCTATGGACACGATACCCATTTCCATTATGTGTTGTCAAGTCTAGAGCCTTCTATAAAGGGTTTTGATATTTAGGGGGACGGAACCGTAGATAATATTTTCTGGATAACCATGTCTGTCTTAACATCTTCGGCTTCGGCTTCATAAGAAAGTAGTAAGCGGTGACGCAGTACAGCTGGGGCAATAGCTTTTACATCATCTGGAATAACAAAGTGGCGAGCTTTTAAAAATGCGTGAGCCCGCGCTGCGTGGTGTAATGCAAGTGTTGCCCGGGGAGAAACACCGTACTGAATATAGTTTGCTACATCATGGAGCTTGTACTCTTTTGGATTTCGTGTAGCAAAGACAAGTTCAACAATATAGTCTTTAATTTTATCGTCCACGTACACTTTTTGTACGAGTTCTTGCGCTTCGAAAATATCTTCTTTCTTAACAACCTGTTTTATTTGGTCAAGGTTAAAGCTTTTGTTTAAGATTTCTTTCTCATGTTTTTTTTCTGGGTACTTAACTTCAAGTTTAAACATGAACCGGTCAACTTGAGCTTCGGGTAATCTATAAGTTCCTTCTTGCTCGATTGGGTTTTGTGTTGCAAAGACTAAGAATGGTAGATCGAGTGGAAATGTTTCAGAACCGATGGTTACCTGGCGCTCTTGCATTGCTTCAAGAAGTGCGGCTTGAACTTTTGCTGGAGCACGGTTAATTTCATCTGCCAAAATTAAGTTGGCAAATATAGGCCCTTTTTTTGTAGAGAAAGATTGAGTCTTTGGATTGTAGATTAAGGTTCCAATGAGATCTGCGGGTAATAAGTCTGGAGTGAACTGAATCCGAGAAAACCCTAAGCCAAGAGCAGTGTTCATTGCTTTAATCATGGTAGTTTTAGCAACACCGGGAACACCTTCTAGTAAAATGTGGCCATTGCTCAAGATTGCTAACTCTATAAAGGTGATAATGTCTTGTTGTCCTACAATAACATTTGCAACTTCGCTTGATAGAATGTTGAAAAGTGCGCTTTTTTCTTTTATTGCTTCTATGGTTTGGTTATCAAAAGTGTTTTTGGTAGCCATTGTTTCCCTCGAGAGCCGTTATTTTTTCTTAATAAATTTACCTTTTTATCATAGTATAGAAACAAGAATTTTTTAATAGGGTATTTTTTTATAAAAAACAGAGGCGACTATGATCCTTTCAGGAAAAGAGATTAAGAGACGACTGGGAAGGGATATTAACATTTCCCCGTTCGATGAAAAACGTTTGAACCCGAACAGCTATAATCTTTCGCTTAACAAAGAGTTGTTGGTATATGATACTGATCATCTTGATATGAAAAAAGAAAATACGGTTAAACAAATTGTTATTCCACCCGAAGGGTTAGTTCTTGAGCGCCACAAATTATATTTAGCCAGAACCAATGAATACACAGAAACAAACAATTGCGTTCCTATGCTCGAAGGCCGTTCATCTATTGGTCGTTTAGGGCTGTTTATTCATGTGACTGCGGGGTTTGGAGATGTTGGCTTTAGAGGGTATTGGACGCTTGAGATTTTCTGTGTGCAACCTATTCGTATTTATCCTGATGTTGAGATTTGCCAGATCTTTTATCATACAATTGATGGTGATTTTGATCAGTATGTAAGCAATAAATATCAAGATAACAAAGGAGTCCAGCCAAGCTTGCTCTATAAGGATTTTGAAAAACAATTATGAAAAAAGCACTTTTATTTTTACTTTTTACTCTATCGGGTGTTATTAAAGGCACAGAAGATGATACAGGCAGTTATGAGCTTGTCAGAGAAAATCCACTCAGCAGTTTACTAGGAAGCGCGGTACAATATACTTTATACAAAAATGAAGGAAACGGGTTTATTATTTTTCCTTCCGAGTCAGAAGCAATTTTAGAATTTTCGGGTAGGCATTGTACGGTTGGCGCAGATTCTTTTTTTCAAATGGAATCTTATCGCCAATTAGCCAATTCTAACCAAAAATTTTGCTTGAACTTGCTTTCTGCTCTTCTAGGCGGTTGCATTCGTTTGCCAAGTAAAAAACAAGACTAGGAACTAGTTATGAAAAGAATCCTTTTGCTTTTATCTACTGTGTTATTTCATGCTGTTTTTGTAGTTGAGCACTCTGTAGATGTGTTTGGTTGTATAGTAAAAAAGCTTTGAGTAAAAGGATAAATAAGCATCTTCTTATGTTTGCAGCTTAAGCCAGAGATCTGTTTTTATGAATGGGGCGGGGAGATTGTGCTTTTAATGGAATTAAAGTAAAGAGCGAATAAGAAGCAATTAAAAAGGAGAAAGAATGATATTGAAATTAGTTACAGAAGTGCATCATGTAATTTCTTACATTGGCATAGCCATTATTATTTGGGGAGTGGTTCGGTCGGTTCTTGATATTGTCAATGATTGCATGGCAAAAAAGAAAGACATGCTTTTTAGAAGTGCTCGCATGGTGCTCTGCCAACACATTGTGTTTGGATTGGAATTTATGGTTGCTGGTGATGTTATTCGAACTATTATTTTGCCGGATTTTCGAACTCTTGCAGTTTTAGGTGGGCTCGTTGTTATTAGAACAGTCTTAAGTTATTTTGTAGATATGGAATTGCGACATTTGCGTAAAATGTAATAGTTATTGCTCTTTTACAATTTCTGTTTGAATTGGCCCTTCAGTTTCTCCGCGGATGAACTGGTGCACATAGGGGTTGTCAGAATCCCAGATAGTTTTTGCATCACCTACGTACTGAATGGTTCTGTCGTTTAATAGTGCTATATTGTCGGCATATTGGAATATTTCAGGGTCATGTGAAATAACAATAGAAGTAAGTCCAAGCTTGTCTTGTGTGCTTTTCATGAGCTCGTGAATAATGCGTACGGTAATAGGATCAAGACCAGTTGTTGGCTCGTCGTATAAAACAATTTTTGGATTAGTGACCAAAGTACGGGCAAGACCAACGCGTTTTTTCATTCCACCAGAAAGCTCTGATGGGTATTTGTCCATAGTGTCATCTGGGTTCAAGTTCACCAGCGAAAGTTTCTCTCGAACGATTGGTTCTACTTCTTCTCGTGTCATACCTTTTTCTAAAAGAGGAAGGCCTACGTTTTCAAATACGTTTAACGAATCGAGCAGTGCAGCAAATTGAAATACATACCCTACTTTTTTGAAAATTTCTTTTAGTTGTTTTTCATCTAAGTCTGTAATGTTTATATCGTCTATAATAACTTGCCCTGATGTTGGTTTAATCAAACCAATAATTTGTTTGAGTAGGACAGATTTTCCTTCACCAGACTTTCCAATAATGCAAGTCATTTTCCCTTCGGGAATTTTGAGGTTTACATCGTTAGTAATCCATGGGCCATTTTCTCCAAAGCGCTTTTTTAAATTTTTTAATTCAATCACGTTGTTCCCTAATTAAAGAGCAATGCGGTCAAAAAGTAATCAACTATCAAAATTAAAATAGAACTGACAACTACTGCTTCTGTAGTTGAGATACCTACCCCTTTTGCTCCACCAGATGTTTGATAACCTTTATAGCAACTTACCCATGTCAAAATTAAACCAAACACCGAAGCTTTTATAAGCCCTCCGGTAATATCTGAATACTCAAGATAGGTTTGTATTCCATCTATATATTGCTGCCCATTGATGTGTAATGTATGAACCGCAATTAAGTAGCCTCCCATGATTCCAAACATTGAGCAAAAAAGAGATAAAAAAGGCAAGATAATAACTCCAGCAAGCACTCGCGGTATCATTAAGAATTGATTGAAGTCAATTCCTAATGTTTTAAGTGCGTCAAGTTGTTCGGTTATTTTCATAGTTCCAAGTTCTGCAGCAATTGCAGACCCTGCACGTCCTGTTACCATTAATCCGGTAAGTACCGGCCCTAGTTCTCGTGTTAAGGAAAGCGCAACAACAGGGCCAATGAAGCCTTCTGCACCAAAACGCTTAAAACCAAAATAACTTTGCAAAGCAAGTACAGCCCCAGATGAAGCACCGGTAAGAACTACAATAGAAAGTGAATCAACACCAATCATTTTCATCTGTACAAAAGTTTTGTGTAGCTTCAAACGAGAGGAAAGAAAAGTCTTTATAATGTTGAAAAAGAAAAGAACAAAAGCGCCTAGAGTATTAAACAGACCAACGGTTTCTTCACCAATTACTTGAAAAATATTCAGCTGCATAACACTTTCCCTTTTTTACAAAGTGTTGAAGGCTTTTTTTATCGCTTAGCTTGTTCTTGTTGAGGGAGTTGTTGACGAATTTTATTCATATATTTAGTTGAATTTCTACTTTTCATAATAGATAAGAAGAGTGATCCAGCCATAAAGAACGTCACCAATACCCAGGTGGTCTTTTGGAATAAATCCTGTCCGCCAGAACCGCCGAAGAGCATCTGAGAACCGCCACCAAGGGAGTCGAGACCCATACTTCCTTTTCCTTTTTGGAGAAAAATAATTAAAGTTAAAGCGAAACACAAAAGAACAAATCCAAAAACCATTAATCCAAATAACATAGTGATACTCCGTTTAAATCAATATTTAAGACATACTATACTATAATTATTTTGTTATGGGAATCCACGCTCATGTATCTTTGTCTTTGTTCGGGATTCTTTTCATAGACAGCTTGCTGTTTATATAAATAGTTAAGAACAGATTTTAGAGAATTCATCGAAGTTTAAACTTGCTCTGCCAATCAAGAGTCCGCAAATATGTTCGATTTCAAGAAGTTCTTTTTTGTTTTCGTGACTAACGCTTCCGCCGTAGAGCATTGCACAGCCGGGCATTTCTTTTTTTATAAACCCTATTGTTTTTGTGAGTTCCTCTTTGTTTGGGGTTTTTCCAGACCCAATAGCCCAAGTAGGTTCATAAGCAATATAAGCAGGCGCGGTACCAATGGCTTCTTTTAGGGCAGTTAGCTGTGTTCGCAAGACATTTTCGGTATTATTGGACTCGTGTGCTTCTTTACTTTCACCAATACAAACTACAGGAATAACTCCAGCCTCTAATGCACGTAATGCCTTTTGCGCAACTTGCTCAGGAGAAGTTCCGGTAGCCCGTTCTTCGCTGTGCCCAACAACAATATAAGAGCATCCTGCTTGAGCTAGTGTTTTTGCGGCAACTTGTCCGGTATAAGGACCTTTTTCGAACTCAGAGCAGGTTTGTGCGCCCATGGCCACACCAGAATCTTTGAGCATGTGGCTTATGGTGACCAGTGCTGGAAATGTTGGACAGAGTACAATTTTGTTTTCTATTTTTTTTAATACTTCAAGGTGATCGTTGCAGTAATTAATTTGTTCGGCCATATCAAGTTGCATTTTCCAATTTGCTATAAAAATTTTCATTTTGCTCCCATATATTTTAAATATCTTATCATCTCGATATCAACATTGCTGGTAGCTATTGATAGTAGCGACTCAGTGTAATTGTTTTCTTGAGAGCGAACTTTAGTGTTAATTTTCGCCCCTAGTTTAATAAGGGATGTAACCCTTATTGTATTGCTATTTCGAACTGCATCTATCAAGGCATCATTAAGGACTTCTTTTGTTGGTAATGGTTTCTCCTTAGGGAGGGGAGGAAAAGGATCAAAGTTGGGAGTAGCCGCAAAAAGAGGTACTCTGCAAAATAGTGTTAATAATAATGGAGTGTAAAGTGGTTTACCCATGATTCTTCCTATTGTGTGGAGCCGTAAAGATGTCTTTGTGTCTCCATTTGTTTTTTAAGGTGGGGAAATCGATACATGATGTCTGTTGTAGCATCTACGCACCCTTTGCAAGGAAAAGGAATGGGAGAATTATAAAGTTTCCCCGATTCTGCATCCTGATGTGTACAATAGGATGCAGAGCCATTTTGGTAATATACGGATATCGATTTGTTGCCCCATATTACTCTTACGGTTACCTCAGAACCAAGATAATCTGTGTCAGTTGCTGTGAGACACTTGGGCTTTGAAATAATATCTTCTATTGCAAAAGAAGGACGTACCGCTTCAATTTGTTTGAGCGGTTTTTTTGTATCGCGAGTATTGTCAATGTATTTGCAAATTATTTCGAGAACAGCAGTGTCGGGGGCAGCGGCAAAAAGAGGTACTTTGCAAAATAGTGTTAAAAACAAAAAAGAAAATGGTGTAATCTTTTTAAGCATGAGACTCCGTAGTATTTTTATGAAAGTTCTACTTTATTTTCTTTTACTTCTACTTTTACATCTTTTACTTCTGGGTCTTTGAGTAAAAATTGAGACAGTGGCACGGTAATGTATTCTTGAATTGCACGCTGTAAAGGGCGAGCGCCAAATTCTTTAACGTAACCTTTTTCTCCAATGTATTTTGCAACATTATCACCAATTGTTAATGCAATGTGCCGCCCTTTTAATCGATGAGCAAGTTTTTGGAGGTTAATTTTTGCAATGTCGACAACTTGTTTTTCGTCGAGAGAGTTAAAGAAGACAATTGCATCGATTCGATTCAAAAACTCTGGTTTAAAGGCTTTGTGAAGTTCTTTATCTACTTCTTCTTTTACTTTCTCATCAACTTTTCCAGCTTCAAGAATATAATGAGAACCAATATTTGAGGTCATAATAATAATACAATTTTTGAATGAAACCCTGCGTCCTTGACCATCGGTCAAGTGTCCTTCATCGAGTATTTGTAAGAACAAGTTAAAGACATCTGGGTGAGCTTTTTCTATCTCATCGAATAAAACAACACTGTATGGGTTGCGACGAACTTGTTCGGTAAGTTGCCCACCCTCTTCATACCCAACATATCCGGGAGGAGCGCCAATGAGTCGAGCAACCGCATGTTTCTCCATGTATTCAGACATGTCGATACGAATGATTCTTTTTTTGTCGTGAAATAAGAAGTCTGCTAATGTTTTGGCAACCTCTGTTTTGCCAACACCAGTTGGTCCAAGGAAAAGAAAGGAACCAATTGGTTTATTAGGGTCGGTTAAGCCTGTGCGGTGCATTTGAATAGCATGGGTAACTTTTTCTATTGCTTGGTCTTGTCCAACAACGCTTTCTTTTAATACCGATTCCATTTTTAAAATACGCTGACTCTCGCTCTGTTGTAGTTTTTCTGCTGGTATTTTAGTCCAGCGTGAGAGCACCGCTGCAACATCGCTTTCATCTACTTCTTGTTTAACTAAGCAAGACTTTATGTTTTTAAGTTTCTCTTGTTGGGTAGCTAATTCTTTTTCTAATTTATCGATTTTGCCATATTTAATTTCTGATGCTTTAGCGTAATCACCTTCACGTTCTGCTTGTTGGTACTGATTAGTCGCTTCGTCTATTTCTGCTTTTATCTTATTCGCTTTCTCTAATGGTGCGGTTTCGGCCTTCCATTGGTTATATAAAGTTTTATGTTGCTCTTTAAGTTCGGCCAATTCTTTTTCTAAGTCTTTTAACCGCTCTTTAGCTTTTGGATCATCTTTCTCTTTTGTGAGGGCGACTTTTTCTACTTCGAGCTGGTTAGTTTTCCGTTCAAGTTTGTCGAGCTCTTCTGGTTGAGAGTCGATAGACATTTTTACCATTGAGGCCGCTTCGTCAACCAGATCGATTGCTTTGTCTGGCAAGAATCGGTCAGCAATATTTTTATCAGAGAGTTCAACGGCGCTTACTAACGCTTGGTCTTTAATCCTTATTCCATGGTGTAGTTCATAACGCTCTTTGAGGCCGCGTAAAATAGAAAGAGCGTCTTCTGGTGTTGGTTCTTCAACATGCACAGGTTGGAATCGACGTTCAAGAGCGGAATCTTTTTCTATATATTTTTTATATTCTTTTATAGTAGTTGCGCCAATGCAGCGTAGTTGTCCGCGAGCAAGAGCGGGTTTTAGTAGGTTAGAAGCATCCATGCCGCCTCCTCCTGTTTGCCCGGCACCCACAATCATATGCATTTCGTCTATAAACAAAATGACTTTTCCTTGAGCTTCTTCAATTGCTTTTAAAATGTTTTTTATGCGCTCTTCGAATTCACCTTGGAATTTAGTTCCTGCCATAAGCAAGCCCATATCCAAAGAGAAGATTTGTTTATTGGTAAGACCTTCTGGTACATCTCCGTTAGCAATACGAAGGGCTATGCCTTCTACGATTGCTGTTTTACCAACGCCTGGTTCACCAATAAGTACGGGGTTGTTTTTTGTTCTTCGAGAAAGAATTTGAATTACTCGACGAATTTCTTCGTGTCGACCAATGACGGGGTCGAGTTTTCCTTCTTCGGCTTGCTTGGTAATATTTTGTGTGTATTTTTCAAGGATTTGGTATTGTCCTTCTGCGTCTTTATCCTTGGCTGTTTTGCCTTTACGCATGGTTTGCATAATTTGCTTAATGGTTGCTTCGGTAAATTTATTTCGATCAAAGAACTCGCGAATAGATTTGGGTAGATAGGGTGTTATGGCCCAGGCAATAATAAAGTGTTCTAAGCTAATATACGCATCGCCAAACTTGTCGGCCTCTTTTTTACATGTTTGTAAAAAGGTTTGCATTTCAGAAGAAAGGCTAATCTGATCTACATATTCTTGTGGTAACAAAGCGAGTTCACCTTTGAGAAGTTGGGATAGTTCGTGAGTAGGAACATCAGCGATGTTAAAAAAAGATAAACAAAACTCATTTTCAAGTGCTGCTGTGAGTGTGTGGAGAGGATAGAGCTTGGGATTTTTAAGTTGAAGTGCCAGGCTTGCGGCTTTATTAAGAAGCTCCTGACTGGCGGTAGTAAAGTTATCGTTGGTCATAATAGTTTCCCCTCTTGTATCAAAATAGGTTGCTAAGCCATTTTTTTATGCTTTGAATAAACCCAGATTGGTTTGTTTTATCGTGTATAGGTATAGGCTGGAAGTTTCTTTTTTCAATTTCATTTTCTGAAGTAAGACTTATTAAAAGTTGCCTTCTTTCTTCTTCGTTGCTTGTATTATATTTTTCAATATTTTCTTTAGAGGTGAAAAAAACTTGCATTCCTAAATCTAAGAGCATTGTAAGGGTAGAGTCAAATTCAAATTTATATATTGGGGTTACAGGTTTTTTGGTTACCCATTGGTCAAGAAATACTGAGTCATAGTGAGAAGGATTTTTAAGCCAGGCATTGCGAGATATACCATAAAGTCCTAGATCGCAGTAAAACCCTTCAGTTGGTAAGAAATAAATCGCACCACCCTTATCGTGCTTTAAAAGGTTTTCTTTAGAATCGCAAAGAAGAAATAGAGGGCCATTAGATATGCTTCCAGATCTAATAAGAAAGCCGCGATCTTTTTTATGAGGAAGTGTGAAAACTGCAGCAAATGCTAAATGAGGGGTTCCAAATACCACGTCGCCTTCACTTTTATTTCTTGGAGAAATCGATTGAGGAGTAAATTTTTTAATGTTTTTATTGTGGGATCCATGAAAAAAAATTTTTGGTTGAGTTGGCAAATCATTTGGAAGTAAAATATCTTTTTTTTCATGGATAGTTTGTATTGAAAAAAAAGTTAAAAACAAAATAGATGCAGACTTCACTACTATCTTTCCTTATTGTTATGTCTTAATTTTCGATGATACGTAATAGCAAAATGATGAGCATAATCCCTTAGAGATAGCAATAGTTTTCCGACAGGGGTTTGAACATCAAGCGCTACACCCTCTTTATGGTAATCGCTAAAAAGTAATTCTTCTTTTTTTGCTAAACTTACACAAGGAGTGTTGGTCAGTAAAGGGACAATAGCGCTTCGTTGTCCTTTCCCTCCATCTATTAAAACAAGGTCGGGTAAATTTTCTTCTTCTCTATAGCGACGACTGACGATTTCTTGGAGAGCGGCATAATCATTTTGTTTTTCAAGTGTTTTTATTTTAAATCTTCGGAAATTATTTTTGTCTGGTTGACCATGGGTGAATCGAATGCACGAACCTACAATATGACTACTCTGAAAATGAGAGATATCAAAGCAGTCAATAGTCTCAGGAGTACCATCAAGGTGGAGCATGGTCTTCAGTTCTTCTGCAGCTTCATGGTAGTTTTCAGCTTCTTTAAATGGTGTGACAGAAACAAGAATTTCTGTGAGGTAGTTATGTGGGCTAAATCGAGAAGCTAATGTAGCAAATATAGATTTTATGTTCTCTTGGTATTCGTGCAGATGTTTTGCTTTTTCAAATTCAAGTTCACTGGTATAAATCTTTATTTGTTCCTGTAATTTTTTTAAAAAATTGTTGTGATTTTTACGTAGAGCATCTTTTGCGAGTTCTATTCTAAAAAGGTAGTCAGAAGGATTGAAGCTGCTTTTGCAGGTTCCAGCACATTTTCCTAAATGGTAATCTAAACAGCCATTTTCTATTTTTTTGTTACAAGTATAAAGTCTAAAAGTCGAGACAATAAAATCGTATACTTTGCGAGCATGTTGCTTATGAATAAAAGGTCCAAATCTTTTGCCGGCAGTCTTTTTATTTCGGGTAATTTTTAATTGAGGAAGTGTGTTTTTGGTGAAAACTAAGTACAAGAATGGGTGCCCAGATTTGAGGAGCACATTAAATTTTGGTTGGTAGTCTTGAATAAGTTCAGCTTCAAGCAGTAAAGCTTCTTGCTCATTTTTGGTAATAATATGATCTATGTCGGCTGTTTCTTCTAGCAAGGCTTCTATTTTCCAATCGTCTTTTTTTTGGAAATAAGACGAGACTCGTTTTTTTAAGTCTTTTGCTTTGCCAATATAAATGACCTGTTGGTCTGCATCTTTAAAAAGATAAACGCCGGATAATGAGGGTAACTGTGTAACTAATTCTTTCATAGTATTCTAGCATACCCTCATTTTTAGGAGTTTCAAAAACATACTTAACTTGGACCGCCCATGATTGCAAATTTGCCGTCGCTACTAATTTTTGAGTTGATGTTTGATTGTGATGGTGGGGTTTGCCCATGCTGTAAATACCAGAAGGTGCTGTGTGCGGGTGCTTGGTGTTGTGGTTTGCCCTGATCGTCTTGATTGGGACCTTCTTGAGGCGGTTGGCCAGGATCGCCTTGGTCGAGGCCTTCTTGAGGTGTTTGCCCAGGATCGCCTTGAGGCTGGAAGTTGTTTTGTTGTTGTTCTTGGCCTTGTTGTTGTGGAGGTGCAGTTCCATGCTCAAGGAGCCATTTATGCTCTCGATCTTTCTCATTCAGTTCGATGCCTTGTTGTTTAAACGAGTTTATAACCTGTTGATTTTCTTTTTTTCTTGGTCCTGCAACTTCGAGTCGGGTTGCCGGAGAAAGTATTTGGTATTCTACGGCAACACCAGAAGAGATCACTCCCATAGATCCAAATGCTTCAGAAATTTTTCTGCTTTGAGATTGCTGCTCCTTGCCCGATATAGTCCATGCAACTACTTTTGGTTGAACATCTATAACTTCTTTAACTTTCCATGTTCCTGTTTCTGGAACAGATTCCTGTCTTCTTGTTACTCGCCATCCCTGTGTCTGAGGTTGACCGTTTTGAGTTCTTCCAACACGCCAGGCTCCAGTTCTAGAGCTTTGGTCTTGTTGATGATTTTCATCTATAGGCCTTTGTGTTGTTGGAGGTGCTTGCTGTTGTTTTTTGGCTGGCTTGGTAACAATAAGTTCAAAGGGGTCGGCATCATTCGGAAGTTGTATTGGTTCTATTACAGGGAGCCTTTTTGCTTGAGGTGTTTGGAAGGTAACCCATCCATAGGGTTCATTTGTAGCTTCTTCCCAGCATTTAACCTGTGTTGTTTGCTCCTGGACCTTCATCTTCATGCGGTACCATACACCACGCTGATAGGTAACTCCTTCAATGTTTCTATTCAACCACCCATCACCTTCACCTTGGTGTTGATAGAACCCGAGTGATGGTGGCGCTCCATATTCTTTAAAGATAACCAGGCTGCGACTGAGGGTATTATAGTTAAGAAGGTTTCTATTAAAGGTGTCTAAGTTTTCCCATGTTTTATCTACGTATTGACCAGCATTAGGTCCAGAAAGTTCTAACGCATCCTTATAATTTTTATTGAGTGCATGCAAAAGAGGAATGTCCATAACTTGTTCACTCATAAAGATGCCAACATAGAAGTTTCCTTCTGTTTCGTAAATGGTCCGGAATCGTACTTCAACCTCTAGGCCGTCAGGCCCCCATACATTAGAGAGATCTTTCTGATTAAGCCAGAAACCGGTGGATGCAGGTGATGTGGTAAATAAAGAGTTCTGTGTGGTTTTAAGAGTTTGTTTTGGTGTGGTTGCTGTTTCTTGTGCAAATGTATTGCGTGCAACATTAAAGGAATAAATTCCGCCTGCGGGGTTAAGGGCCATTCTACTAGTTTTAATGCCATACAATTGCCCCGGATCAGAACTTTCAACTGCGGTATAGGGATCGGGCATAGTAATCTTCTGATAGAAGTTTCCTAAAGCCATGCTTTGTGTAGAAATGGTGGCGTTAAACTCTTGGTTTAAGAAATTTTGGTAGTAAACAAGGCCACGTTCTGAGTTTTGTTTCTCAGTAGCAAATTGTACTGTTGCTTCTATCAGAGAAGCTTCTTGCACAGCCTTGGCAGCATTTTCTTGTGCGGGGATGCCTTGCTTATAGGCTGCTAAAATAGCATCTTGTTGCTTTTGTTTTTTATGCGCGGCAATGTCTTGTTGTACATCTCCCATGGTTCCAATAACCATCATTCCAGTTCCGGCAGCCATCATAGTCCCTGCAGCAATAGCCATTGGGATACTCAGTTCTGCAAGCGATCCAAAGCTCCCTACGGTTATAGCAATACCAACCACAAGTAAAAGACCTCCAATGATGGTACGACGCCACCTGTGTACACCATTTTTAATTTTGTTATAAACGCTTAAACCGTTTCCTCCAACCATGTCAATGGCAAGCGCAACAACGTCTGCTATTACATCTCCAATGAGAGCAACAATAGCGTCACAGAGATAGGCAACACTCTTCATGAGTGCTGAAAGCACCGCTCCCACTGCATCGGTTAAGAAGGTGACTTCGCTTAAAATACTGCTTACTACGTCTTTTGCAAAGTAATCACCTTCTGATTTAAATGCTGACCAAGTTCCTCCTTGCCCAGCGGTAACTGCTGCCATTACGAGAGATTCTACAACCACCATGGCTTCGGCAGTAAGTCGGAATGTATCGAAAGTGCCTTCAATGGTATAATTAGTAAGATCATCTAGGGAATCTACCAGGCCGTCTCCAAGAGCATCTAAAAGGCCGGAGGTGTCTTTTGCGAAGCTTTCATCGTCTATAATTATTCCAAGACCTTGGCCAACAATTGAATCAGCTACAGATAACCCTGCTTTTACAATGTTGCCTACTTGATCTACTGTTTGGGCTAAATCGTTGCCCATGTTAGAGAATTCGCTGAATGATCGTTGGAAAAACTTTGCACCATCTTTAGGGTCTGCAATGGCAAGTGCCGCAGCTGCAAAAAAGTATCCTGTACCTTTAAAAAAGTCTCCAATTCCATCTGCAAGGTCTTCTCCAAAAGCTTTACCGGCTTTTTTTATATTAGCCCAAGCGCTTACTGCTGTTTTTGCAATGGCATCAGCTGCTGTTTTAAATGCATTGCCTACTGAGTGCCAAAAGCTATCCCAGCTTTGCACCGATGGTTGTTGTTGTGATTGGCTTCCAGGCGAGTCGGCTACCAGCGGCATCATTTCTCTTATTCCTTCTAGGTATGGATAGTCGGCTGGTATATAGGGGAGAATATTGGGAAACTGTTGTAAAAAACCTGGGTTTCTTTGTTCTAAAGAAACGAGTTTTTGCATTGTGGGTTCTAAATTTTCTGCAGTAAAAAGATAAGCCATATGTGCGTTTAAAAACCTGATAGCATCAAAAGCGAGCATTCTTAAGAAGAGTGGTTGTGGCATTAGGCCATTCTCTGTTTCAGTAAAAAGATCATGAAATACAGGGTTCTTTGCAAGGTAGGGTCCAGACTCATTGCTGTTGTAACTAAAGATGAAATTACCAAAAGGGGTTAGGTAAGGTTGATTGTTTTTGTCTACGTTCATAATAAATTGTGCATACTCAGAAACAGTAAGACGTCCATTGGGTTCTCTGTATAGAAAGTGATTAAAGGCTGGAGCAATTTGTCCATTATGATTGATGATGGCGGCGCCTTGCGGAAACGGATACTTTCTAGAGCTTTTTAAGAGTGTTTGAATTTTTTGAGACAAATTGTAAAGCTGGCTTTCTCTGTACTGTTCCATTGCTCCATAAAGTTCGTCTACGGTGTTGATTTTTGCCCAGTTTGTTTGTTGAATAGATCGCTCTCGCATATTGTCTGACAACACAAGTGAAAGACGAACAAGCTCTGCGCCATTACGAATATCTGTATATCCTTTGCTGTAGTACGCAGTTTCAAAGTTTGGAATATAAGTGAAAATTATTTTTTCTTCTTGGTGGATGCTTTTTAAAAGAGACATTCCATACTCTAAAGAATCAACAGCAAATTTTTTGTTGTATTCTTGCCAGAGTTGAGAGTCTATACAGCGTTGCAGTATTTGGTTATTGAGCTCTATTTGTTGTTGTTGAGAAAGTTCTTTTAAGTGTATGTTGCTTTCTTCGAGCGTAAGGGCTTGTATGAGAGCGTATAATCTTTTAATCGCGGTGAAAATAAGAGGGGGTACGCGTAATGTTTCTTCATACATTAAGCTGATAGTTTTGTTTAAGTTGGGCAGTAGTTGGAACTGGGGATCTTCTGGGTTAGGAAATAAAGAGAAAAATTTTTCTAAAACTTCCATGCTTCCCGCCATTGTTTGTTTTTTTCGAGTTTCTTCCATGGCTTGCTGTTCTTCTTCTTTTTGTTCAGCAGATATGCGGCGTTGTTTTTCCGATTGCTCTTGAGGGCTTTCTTCTTGTTCAGTAACTCGCTGTGCAGATTGGCTTTGCTCTGACGAGATTGTTTCTCTTTGAGACATTTGTTCTTGTTCTCGAATCTTTTCTTGCCGCGAAGCTACCTGTCTTTCTTCTTGTTCAGCTCCGTACATAAAAAAGAACAGAGAAAAAAGAATACATGTTATTTTTTTCATGATCTGCCCACTTCTCTTGTTTCTGAAAGACCTATCTCTGTTTTAAATTTTTCTAACATACTTTCTGTGTACGCTAATTGCTGAGGTTGTATCAATTTGAATCCTGCTGAACATCCACCTGAAACAAATCCAATGTTGTGATAAATAAATACAAATGGATTACGATGAATAATGGTAGAAGGTCCAAATATAGGTATCATTCCTTGGTCTGTTTTTTCTTCAAGTTTTAGCATAATGCGCGTTGGTTGAGTTGCAGCGGTAAGAATATATGTTTTACCTACTTCTAAAGGAACAGAATTTTGTTCTTTATTTGGATACAAAGGATTTGGAATAAGAGATCTATATTTTTCTTCCCATTCTCTTTTTGTTGTTGGCAACGCAAGAACTTGCTCAAGAGCTGTGAGAGATGTTTTTTCCTGTAATTGATTTTTCTCTGAGATATATGCCGTTTCTGCTGCGCGAAGAGAAATCTCTTTATCAGGTGCTCCATATAAGCCAAAGAGACGATGTTGTTTTCTCAAATCAGAAGAGCCAGAAATCCACCGGCCACCGTTAAAGAAGATACCGGCAAAGAATGGGAATTGTGCATTGTAGATTTTCATTTCTACTTGAACAATATAGGTCATAACTCCGTCTTTGTTTAAGATAACTGGAGGAATGTACTCGGTAAAGATACTGTTTTGTAGGGCTTGAGCGGCATCGCCTTGAGGGGCAGAGCTGCTAGTAATGGGTTGCATAAGGTATTGAATGAAAGCATTTTCATCGGGATTAAAAATCCAGTTACCTGCTCGAAACGGATTGTACCATGTATGTGCAACAGGATTGGTTGGGAACTGTTCGGGAATGTTAAATTGTTGGGTAAAGATAATTGGATTATTGGTCTCTCGCGAAGATTTTTCTCCTACAATCCATTCTCCTGTACCTGGAGCGGTAGGAGCATCTGATTGGCTTTGCTTTACAATCCATCCTGCAGCCCTTTGTTTGAGGATAGGAGGATTTTTAGGGCGAACAATCCATGGGCTATCTTCATTTCCACGGGGGAACAATGGTTCCTGTGCGCTTGGTGTTAACATTGGGCTATAGTAAAAATATTGGTCATACATCATGGGTTCGGAGAGGTAGATGTGTTGTGGTGTAAATCCTGAAATTGATTGTACAACATAATTTATCTCGTGAACGGTTCCTGTGCCTAGTTGTTTATTAATTTTTAGTATATCAAGAAGCATTTTTGCCTTGTTTGCATCGAGCTGTCTCAGACTAGCTTTTTTAGTAAGTTCTATTTGAGAAAGTTCTGATTGAAGTCCTGAGCTAATTTTGTTTCTTTGTTGTGTCATCGAAATATATTCTTTTGCTTGCGCTTGGTTTTCCCAAGAAATAGCAAGTTGTCCACCCATCATCATGTCCATAAAGAGTGTCATAGAAACAGCCATATGGATCATTGGATAGTTAGCTGCGAATGCTCGGTTTATATTTCCCATCATTCTTAGAACGCGTCCACTTTTTGTAAGGGGTGTCATAAGCTCTTCTCTAAATGCTTTTACTTCTTGAAGGAGTTCTGTTGTATCCTTGGTAAGTACACCGGTACCTCCAAGTCCTGCTTCACTCAGACGAAGTGCTTCGGCGGCTTGGCCAATTTCCTCTCCCGCTCCTTCATTCAAAGCGCGTAAACTTCGACCAATCATTCTTCTTGATCCGCCTCTAAGCCATCGCCATGCTCTACCAAATGCAGTTTCTGGCCCTTCTGATTCTAATGCTTCAGCGGCTTGTCCGCGTATTTGTGACATTCTCGCTCTTATTGCTCCTGAAAGGCCATCCCCTTCATTTGCAGCGGCTGCACTTTCACTCAACTCTGCAATTTCATCTTCTGTTACGCTTTTGGTAAGGAGCTTCCCGAATCCTTTTTTTGCAAGTCTTGAAGCCAATTTCTTGCCTTGTGCTGCAAATTCTTCTACTGTGTCACTCGCTTGTTCTAGTGCTTCGGGAGTCAAATCAGCGGCAGCAAGTGCTCCTTCGCTCATAGAAGCTGTTATGTCTGCCATGTCGACAGCCTCGGGTAAAAACCTGCCAATCAGGCTCCATAGTCCTCTCATAGGACCTGTAGCTAGCTTCATACCTACTTCAAGAACTTTACTTATGGCTGTTTTTCCAGGAACATACTCGAAGGCATCTTGAAGCCCTTTCCCCACCCATTTAAGTCCTTTCCACAAGGATTGGAGTCTTTGCGCTGTTTTACTTAGAGCGCCTTCTATTTCGTCAGTGTCAACGAGCTCAGATGTAGCTTCGTTTGCTTCTGTGCTGAGATTAACGATCTCTTCTTCGACTGATTCTGCGTCAGCAGCATTTAACCCTTCAGCCCCTACGGACGAGGCTCCGTCTGCATCTTCTGCGGCTTGTGATGCAGTAACGCCTGCTATGGCATCGCGTGCAGCCTCCTCTATTGCCTCTTGCACAGCATCTTCTTCGGCTGATGCTATTGCTTCTTCCGTAGCTTCGACTGCAGCATCCATTGCTTGTACTCTGGGTTGATACAAATATTTTTTGCTTTCATTAAGTAGGAGCCACTGTTTGCGTTGGCTACTCCAAAATGCCATGAGCTCGGGAAGGTCCTTGTGTTCGTTAATAACAGCATGAGCAAGAGTTGAAGGGTACGTGCTAAAAATGTGTTCGCGTTCAAGTTGTGCGTACGAGAGTAATTGATTTGTGAGGTTTAAATTCGAGTAAGAACGTCTAAAAAGTTGTGCAGTTTTTCTTTTTAATTCTTTAAAGTGTTTTTTACAAAACCCAGAGGCCTGTTTATGGAGTGGTAAACAGTAGCTCATTTTTTTTGCTATATGCTTAAGCCAATGTGCCTGTGCAATTAAGATTCCTGCTTTGTAACCAATGAATTCTTTATCTTGTTCGTCAGCAGTTTCATATATAAGGCGACGTTGTTCTATCTCTTGCTCTAAGATACGTACTGCTTCTTGAGCGGCCTCTATTTGTTCGTGTACAGAGCTTTTTTCGATAGTATGCAGTAATTCTTGTACTTGGTTGTTTTGTCGAACAGAAAGTCTTAAATCGGGAGTAGAGAAAATTTGTGTGATGGGAACATTGTGCGGATATTCTTGTGGATGTAAAACAGAGGTAGCAAGTAGCAATAGAAAAAATCTTTTATACATCATAATACAACTCCTCCGCCTGGAGTATCCGTTGTAATGTTTTGAGGAAGCAATTGTGCATTAAGACGTTGGCTTAATGGAAGGGGCCCTGTTCCTCCGATGTTTGTTTGTCCGGAAACGGTTGAAGCATTAATTTGGTGAGTTTGAGACATGCGTTGTAGCTCCGCCCGTTTTGCTTTTAAGTAAATGGAGCATTTCCCCATCGCCTGTTTAATTTGAGGGTTAGACTGAATATCATTAAAAGATGTTTCTCTGTCTGGTAGTGCTAGTGCAGAAGCAAAGATAACGCTTATGCAAGGATCAAAAATATCAAGATTTAAAATAGAAGAGAAGTCTCCAAGGCATCCTCTTAGTACGGTAACAACACCAGGGATATTGTCGGGTTTTTTATTTGAAAATCCAGGGGAGTTGAGCCATGGAGGTTGTGCATAAATAGGTTGTTCGTACAACCGGATTAACGCTCTTCTAGGGTCGACGGGATTTTTAGCAAAGATAGGGATGTTTGCATAAAAGCCACTGATTCCTGGAGGAACATTGTCTGGGAAAAAAGCAAAATTATATGACTTTACCTTTACATCTTGTTGTTGGCCTTGTGCATCTTCTACTCGATAGGTGGTTGTTTTTGTAGATGCTGGAATGTTTAACTTTTTAATCCATTGAATAGATTGTGCTGCTTTACCGGTTAGTTCTTGAGCAGGTTGATAGGCCTGAGGATCTTCATTTGGTTGCACATTATTAGGTTGCTGAGTATCTATAAAGAAGAATTTATTAAACGAGAAGTTCCCATAGTTTACTTCGTTGTTATAAGTTTTTCCATCAAGAGGATCAATAGTGCTTCCTTCTAAAGCAAGAATCATGGGGAAGGTTGGGAAGGGAACAACTTCTGTGTTTTCTATGATTCTTGCAAGCTGTGGAAGCATGCGAATACCACCAAGGGTTTCTTTGTTGTAAAAAAAGATTGGAGGGTTCAGTTTTTCCATTTCTGTCCCACGTAGTTTTTCTGTTATGTTGCGAGCATATTCTTCGAATTTTGTAAGCCCTACGTAGCCGTTAGATTCGTATTGTTGCAAGGTTGAACAGTAGAGGTTAAAGAAGATTAGATATTGTTTTAGTACCCACAAAAACGATGTTTTGGTTTTGGTAAAGTTCATAGTGTTTTCGATTAATGTTCCCATTGTTTGCAGGTGTGCTGCAGGTGTGCCGGCTAAGAGAGATGTCCGCCCTTCTTCTGTTATAGACTGAGCAGTAGCGGATTGTTTAAGTTCTTGAAAGTCACGAACAAGTAGTCTTTTTTGGACAATGTTTAAATCAGAGAAATTAAACTTTGGATTAGAAAGCGCTTGCCCAATTGCTTGGTATTCTTGTTCTTCATTTGAAGGCATGCGCCCCATAATGTTTTGTAAGGATGGGTTTGTATTATTTTGTTTCTGAAGGGTTAGCAAGAGGGTTAGGAAAGAGGCGTTGTTTGATTTTTTGTTTATTGTGAACAGTTCTGATAGGGCCTGTTTGGGAGAAATTGGTGGATTGCTTTGAGTGTCTCCTGGTTGTGCTCGAGGTGTTTCTTCTGGGAGCATGTTAAATGAGAATCGATTCCCATTTTCTTGAAGAATTTTATCTACTGTATTGAGGGCTAAGTATTGGTTTGACGAGATGCCCTGGAATAAAGCTTGTTGTAAAAGAGGATTGCTAGAAAAAATGGTTCGGAGTCCTTCACTTGCTTGTTGATGTTCGTATAGGCGCGTTTGAACTACTGTAACAAGCCCTTGATACATTCGTAACAATAATTGCTGTTGTCGTTTAGAAAACTGTTCAAAATTTTTGAATTGACTAGAATTTATGTCGCCACATAACCGAGAGAGTTCGTCTAGCTCTTCTTGAGAAAATTGAGAAAGCATCTCTTCTTTATTGAGAGGTTTAAATGTATAGGTGGTGAAAACGTTTAATGCTTTTTCAATAGATCTTGTTTGAATGCTATTAAGATCTGCAAGGGAGATTGGCCCTTGCTCAAGTTCGTGGCCAACACCTACTAAAATATTCTTTTCTAATCTTGAAAAAGCATTGGAAGTTGAAGACCCAACCATAATGAACCCAAGGCTTATGACTTCTCTTTCTGATGGAGTCATTTCATCAAACTGTAAGCTTTGTTTCCCTTGCTTGCCTGTAAGTTTTACAGCAAGATTTTTAAGTTGAATTTGCTCCATGGGAGTAAGGGTTTGCATTTCTGGATTAAGAACTCCGAGCTTTTTCACAATAGCCTCTAACATGGTAGAGGTTCGCTGTTCATAGCTTTGAAGAACAAAACCAAGTACTCCATTAAAAGCATTTAAAACTTCAGGAGAAAGAGATTCTTCATTATTGGAATTAATCATTTTTCCTAGTTGTTCTGCGATTGAAACTTGTTGACTCAGAGGGACCCCGTAGACCAGTTGCTTAATTGTTTCTTTAAAAATGTTCATTTGTTGTTTGGTCATTCCCTCAGTTGATCCTGATTCTATAGTTTTAATGATCTGTTGATAGTTTGACTCGGAAGTGTTTTGAGCGTGTTCGCCCACAATAGTATTAATTGCGGCAACAACAGCTTGAGCGACAGGCCGATTCTTTACTAATGGTTTTACAAAACCTGCTCCTTGATAAATAATTTTAAGACCTTGTTCAAGATCTCTAATGTTAATTTCTTTATTTCTTCTTATTAATTCTTGAGCTTCAGGTGAAGTGAGGGTTGAGTAGAGTTGTATGGCATCGTTATTAGAAACGGGAGAAGCTCCAATGGCAGTTAATACCGCAGTTTCTAAATCTAAAACAAGAGCATCGGGGTTACTCAATGTGTCTCTGTGAATTGTTCTCATGCCAGATTGTATGGAATAAGAAAGAGGTACTCCTGGTAAAAGTGTAAGGAGCGCTTGAGTGAGTTGAGATTGAATAACTTTAACTAATTGATTAATGATTAATGTTTTTTTATTTAATCCAAAACGTTTTTCTAATGCAAGATAGCTTTTAATGTCGGTAATATAAGTCATATTTAAAGTGATATAAATACCAACCAAGTGAGTATAAATTTGGTGTAAAGCAACAATATGAAGATTGCGAAACATTGGAATGAAAGTAGGGACTTCATGTACAGCGTCAATAAAGTTTTGATAGGCGCGGCCTAATTCAGGATCGTTGAAAAGTTGACCTGTAGTTATTGGTGTACGGTGTTGTTGTGTGCAGCTTAACATTGCGCCATTACTCATAGCATGTGCGCCGGCAGGAACCTTGTTATTTTCTCCTGGGCGAATTTTGTATGTTTGTCCAGAAAGTGCAAGTCCAGATCGTGGTCCATGAAGGGCTCTAATTTTTGGACCGTTAGGTATTTGCTTATCAGCAAGGAATGCGTTGAGTGCACCTGGAGTTGCAGAGGGTGCAGGGTGAGGCATAGCTTGGCGCATTGAAGAAGGTTGTTGTTCTAGTTGTGGAGGCACAAGCATTTTTGGTTGAGTTGATACATGCATAGTTTGGTAACCCGATGGCGGAGGTGGAGGTGGAGGTGGTGCATGGAGTGAAAGAGTTACCAACAGTGGGGTAAGAATAATGTAGCGTTTTTTCATTACTTAATCCTTTTTTATCCGATAATGTTGTAACCTTAAGATGAATAGCTTTCACCCTATAGCACAGACCCTCTATGAATCAATGTTTTTTTTCGGTATGCTGCAAATGCTTATTAGTCATTTGTTTACCCAACTTGTTTTTGAGGCGAGGAGATTTTATGAAAATGCTTAGAACTTTTTTATGGTTATTACTTTTATCGGGAGGAGGCTGGGTCGGATACAATGTTTATCAGTACTTTTTTAATATCAGCGTCCCAGAGTCGTTTTTAAGTGGGGTAAAAGAAGGAGGTTATTATGCAGGAGATATTTCCTGTGTTGTGAACGGATCTCATTCTTATAAAGTCGGCAAAATATCTGTTTTTTTGGATGGAACGCCGTTGATTTATAATTTTTCTATTGGAAAAAAATCATTTGAACATCCATTTGCATTAAATTCTCGCACACTTACTAACGGAGCACATGTTTTAAAAGTAAGCCTTACAGATGGGACTTTTAAAAAGAATGAATGTGTTAAAGAGTATAATTTTAATGTTGACAATACTCCTCTTCAGGCTGCCTTCCTTCGGCAATCTAATGATTCACGAGTATTTCAAGGGAGAACCTTGCATGTACAGTTTCAATCGAGTAAGCCTTTAAAAGATGCGCAAGTTCATTTGTTAAGTAAAAAATACGCTTGTTTCCCAGAGGCAAAAGATTCACTTATTTATGAAACTTATATTCCTGTTGAGTGTGAGCAGAAACCTAATGAGTATCCTTTCTCTATCGATTGTATTGATCCAGTTGACAATGTGGTGACACTTGAAGGCAAGTTGCAAGTAGTGGCGTTTCCATTCAAGAAACAACGTTTACATGTGAGTGCTGAAAAGATAAAAGAAGAAAAAGAAATGGGAGTTTCGCAGCAACTCTTGGAAGATCAAATTAAAATGTTGCTTGAAAAGTCTCCAAGTAAAAAACTTTGGAATGGTGCGTTTTACACTCCTTGTGAAGTACAATGGATTGCAACAGAATATGGAGTTGTACGAACAACTCAAGAAAAAGGAATGTATGCCCATAAGGCTATAGATATTGCCAATACTCCAAAAAGTGTTGTGTGGGCGCCCCAAGATGGAGTGGTTGTTGTAAAAGAACGTTATGCTTATAGCGGCAACACTGTTGTTATTGATCATGGCCATAAAATTTTCTCACTCTTCTTTCACCTTGATTCATTTCCAGAAGGATTAGAAGCGGGCCAACCAATTAAAAAAGGAAGTCCTCTCGGGACACTTGGGAAAACTGGCTATGCTTCTGGGTATCATTTGCATTGGGAACAGCGTATTAATAATATTCCTGTTGATCCAATGCAGTGGACAAAATCAATGCTGACATAAAAGTTATGCAAAAAAAAGCCCTTCAACTTAAGAATTAAGCTGAAGGGTTAGGGGGGTGAACAATACAAAAGTATTGTTCGTTTAGGGACGTTCTTTTATTTCAATTGAATTCAAATCTTAGATTATGAGTTGGATTTTAGCACCCCCCCCTAGTCTTGTCAAGCTCAACCTTTAAGCCTAAAGAAGGGGTACTTTCAATAATTCTCTAAGACTTTAAACGGTGGTAACGTTTTTCCCATTGAGAAACAGTGAAGGGGTCATGTTTTTCTGTTTCTGAGTAATCATCCCACTCTTTTTCTTTAATTGAAACAAGTTTTTTATGGAGTGATTCTCCCAATGATTGTTTCATAAGATCGCTATTTTTAAAGAGAGCAACGCTTTCACCAAGAGAGCTTGGAATTATTTTAATATTAAGTTCTTCGCACTCTTCTTTGGTTGATCGGTATAAGTTATGCTCAATATGTTGAGGAGCAGCGGTTTTGTTTGCAATGCCGTCGAGCCCTGCATTAATAATACCAGCAAAAAGAAGGTAAGGGTTAGAGCTAGGGTCAGCAGAACGGAATTCCATTCTTGTTGGCGCACCATTGGTTTCTATAAGTTCATCAGTGCTTGTTTCTGGGATGCGAATAGCAGTGCTTCTGTTTTTGAATCCCCAAGAAAGATAAACAGGTGCTTCGTATCCTGGAACAAGGCGTTTATATGAATTTACTGAGGAGTTGAGAAGCAAGGTCATTTCTTGCAAGTGTGCAACGTTTCCGCCAATAAAGTAATGCGCTGTTTCTGATAAGAATCCAGGTTTTTCTGCATCGTAGAAAGCATTTTTATTTTCTTTAATATCCCACAGGCTGCAGTGAACATGCATGCCGCTACCATTTACTCCGGTAATTGGTTTTGGCATAAAGCTTACATAGTACCCATCAAAGTGCTGAGCTATACGTTGTGTAATGTGCTTGGTAAGAAGTAAAGAGTCAGCTATTCGGAGAGGGTTTTGGTAGCGCAATACGATTTCATATTGTCCTGGAGCAACTTCATGATGAGCTTTTTCTATATCAACACCGGCGAGAAAAAGACCATTTAAAAGAGCGCTTTTAAATGTTTCCAATTCTGTGGTTGGTAAAGCGTCACAGTATCCACTGCTATCTACAGGAACTAAATCTCCATTATTATCTTTTTTAAAGATAAAGAATTCAAGTTCGAGCCCAACATTAATGTTATATCCAGCATCTTCTGCTTTCTTCATCGCTTTCTTTAAAATAGTGCGAGGAGAATCTTGATATTTTTCTGTAGGAGAAGTGTACATGTCGCAGAAAAGGTAGCCAGTGGACATTTGCTTGGTCCATGGGCTTAGAAAGAAACCAGAAAGATCTACTTTAGCAAGCAGGTCACTTTCGTTAATGTTGGTACACCCAGCAATAGAAGACCCATCAAAATATGCTCCTTTTTCTATAGCACCAGCAACTTTATGAAAAGGAAATGTGAGAGATTTCAGTGTTCCATGAATATCAGAGAAAAGTAATTCAACAAAACGAGTTTGTGAATCCTTATAATAAGAAAGCGCTTCTTCTGCTGTCTCGGGATTTTTAAATCCGTCAGCGGAGATAGATAAGCATGATAATAACAACCCTAAAAATAATGATCGCTTCTTCATAGAAACTCCTTTGTGAAATGTGTTTAAGAATGGGATAGTTATAGAGTATTTATGCTTGACCGTCAACTTAGGTGAGGTTCCATTTATGCGCAAAATCATTTATGGCACCGTCTTCTGACATTTCTAACAGTGTGGCATATGTGCGTTTAAATAATTGTGGATTGTGGGCAGATACAACCAGTACATTAGGGTTTTGCGTATTGTCTAAAGATGTAATTGCAAGGTTTTCTTCTTGTTTTATCAATTTTCTAGGAAGAATGGCACAATGGGTCTGTCCTTTTTTTATATCTTCTATAGCTTTTTCGACTGAACAAACATGGACTATTGGCTTTTGTGTCATACGGTGAGATAGGTCTTTAATAATGTCCGAAGTAAATCCTTGTTGATTTTCCTTCGCTTCAGTAGTTGCAATTGTTAAAGTACTAAGCGGTTGGCTGGGTGCAAGTGTGTTTCTTTGAACTGAGTAGTAAGCCACATAGCAAGTTGTTCCCAAAGCAAAAATAAAGATAAAAGTTTTTGTGTGTTTCATAGTCAAACTCTACTATCATCGAATGTGTGAACGTAAAATTGTATTATTATGGTTTTATAGCAACAGGAACAATTTGCCTATCGCGCCAATATTGAACACCATAATGTGTTAAAAATTGTTGCCCTTTTTTTATATCTCGGCGAGCAACGTATACCACATGCCAGAAGCCTTGTGCAGGTACAATTTGCACCCCTACATTTTGATGTTCACGCGTAGTATGGTTAATAAATCGTGCAACATTGCCTTGTTTTTCTGCATCTATACAAAATTTAATTTTTCTTCGACGCTTTTTCCCCGGAACTGTTTCATAAAAAAAAGATGGGTAATCCCACACGTAAAGGTTGTCTACATCTTCTTTAGTATCCATACATAGTATGCCGGTATATTCGCATACCATTTCTCCGCGCTTTATATCGGCAGCTGCAAAGGCTCCATATTCTACAAATTTATTAACCCATTTAATGTACATAGGGGCGACATAGCCTTCTTTAATTAAGTGTCCGTATTTTTTTTCAAGACGATCGTTAAGGCCAGGATTAATGGTATACTCTTTATCTTTTTTTATATCCCAGTTAATTATGCGTTTGTCTTTAACTTCGTTGTGTACTAAGTATCGTGTATTAAATTCTTTTTCAATATCTTTAATAGCAAACTTTTTTAACCGATTTTTTGGAGCCTTTTGTGCCATTTCAGAACGTCCTTTTTTAGAGAATAAATTTATAAATAAAAGAGAAGAAGTAAAACTGTAGCATAAAAAAAAGAGGAATGCATTTTAAGCTTAACTTTGCTCTAGAAGGGGTTACTCGAAAAAATTAAGCTTAAAGTTGTCTAAAAAAATTGTTTTAAGCTTAAAGCAAAACGTACATTCTAAACGAAATTAAGGAAAACGTTCGTCAGCGGCCATTTTGATCCATTTTTTTTAAGCTTATCTTTACACTAAAAAAGTTCTTTTATAACAGTGTCTACTTTTTTGGCCGTAATGGTTGTCATGCTTCTATAGAACTCTTCTCCATATTCACGTGTTTGAACAACTACTGGCATGGTAACTGCGTGGCCTAATAAAAGCGCCTGTTTTTTTGTGTCCAATGTGGCTAAAACAGAACGGAGTGTTGATGCATTAGAAACACCTGTTAAAGTAGCTTGAATATCTTTATCGTCGTTTAATTGTGCTACAATTTTTGTTCCTAATTGAGATAGCACTTCGTCATCAATGCCTGATGGTCGTTGATCAACAACTAAAAGTGAAACATAATATTTACGCATTTCTCGTGCAATGATACCAAAGATAGTTTGCTTTGCTGCAGTTGGGTTTAAAAATTTATGCGCTTCTTCGATACAGATCATAAGTTTTGTAGGTTCATCTTCTGTTTTTTGAGACCCTAAAAATTTTTCTGTTCGTGCAATATATTCGCTATGAATACGACGTGTAATAATGTTCGAGATTAATAAATAGCAGAATGAAGATGTGTAGTTTCCAAATTCCACACAGATATTTATGTCTTTAGCAATGAATTCCATCATTTGGTCTATTACGGAGCTTTTAGCTTTGGTTGCTCCTGGTTTGCCTGGTTTAAAAAAGGGGAACCGCTCGATACGTTTAAGTTTTCTGTAAAGTGCAGCAATAGATTCTGGATGTGCGCCAATGGAGTTTGCAAATTCTTTAATATCTTCTTGTTCTAAAAGAACTTGTAGCCAATTATGTTTATAGCGGGTGGCAATTAAATAAGCAGACTCTAATGCGGTCGTATGAAGATTAAGTTCACTTTGCAAAGAGATAATATCTTCTACGCGTACGTCTTGATAAGTTAAAGTAATTTCAACATCAGGAGCACCAGCTCGCTTACGAGTTGACTCAGGATCGAGTGAAAATATTGCAACACGGTCAGGAAATAAAGTTTTGAGCCCTTTTACAAAAGTATTACCAGGGCCTTCTTTTCTTGCTTGTAATCCGTATTCACTGTGCATATCAAAAATAAGACTGACAGCTTTTTTGCTATTGATTAATCCTGCTAACACAAGTCGTGTTAAGAATGTTTTTCCAGTTCCTGTCTTGCCAAAGATGCCAGTAGATCGTTCGGTTAGGCGTTCAAGGTTTATGCAGACAGGTGTTTCCATATCAAGTGGAGAGCCAATATTAAAGTATCGCTTAGATTCATCTTTTTCATTTCCAAAGATGAGTGCAACATCTTCCTTGGTTGCCTCATGCACTTTTGCAAAATGTGGAGGAACGGTTTTTACCGGAACTACCTCTTTTTCTTTGTTGAGCATTACCATTGGTTTGAGCTCTGCAGTTGCGTACATGCCCTGCTTCTTTAAAAGCTTTTGTAAAAGTTTTTCGTCTTCACCGGGTGGATATAAAAGAATGTCTTGGTTGGTAACCTCAAGGGACAGGTCTGTGATAAGAGAAAAAAAGACATGATGTGTGCCAACAACAGACACAAACTTACCTGTTTTAATAGTTTCTAAATCTGTTTCTGGGGCAATTCGCATCACTAAACCTTCGGTTAACGAACCGCCGGTTACAGTGCCTAAAAGTTTCTTCAACTACTCTCCTTATGTAGCATTTATTCTTTTGGAATCTTTAGATTCCACATTTTCATTCGTTTAAGAATTGTTTTTGGGGATAAGTGAAGTCTTTCAGCTACGTCTTGTAAAGTAGCTGCTCTGTATAGAATAATGGCTTTTACAGGAGTATCTATTGTTCTATTTGGAACCTGATAGAATCCTTTAGAATAACACCATAGGTGTTTGTATAGATAATTTTCATACAGTTGTTTTTGATAGTCATTAACATGCGATGAGATGAGACTAGCTTTTACCGATCCAGCAAAAATTAAACATGAGAGAAGTAAGAATTTAAAGGTAGTGTTCATGGGAATTCTTTCAATAGAATTATTCAACTAACTGTTTGCCTTAGGAAGCAGTTTTGAAAGTTCTCCTAAGCGTTCACCGAAACGACATAAAGAAAAGAAGAGTTTGTAGAAATCTTTTTCTTCTGCTCCAGAAGATTTTAATTTATGGAATAAAGGACTCCATGAGATCTTATTATTTTTATTTGCAATAATGTTATCATGTAAAAAGTCATAGACAGCATCAGATACTTTTATTCTTTTTTTACCAGTATCAAGGTAACTTGCTTCGTAGTTTAAAAAATCAACGCAAGCATTTCTTCTGAACTCTGCGAGGCAGCCTTCAAGTAAGGTTGTGATAATTTGACCTTCACAACCACTATATGTGAATCTCTCATTTTGTAGGTATAAATCCTTTATAGCCTCTTCTATTCTTATAAAAATATCAATATATTTATCTCTGTGTTCTTCTAAAAACTGTGCTTCTTGATATTCTTCTAAAGATATGTGACTAATAAAGTGTGGAGGCATAGTTACTTCTTCAGCTTTTATCGATGCAGCAAAAATTAAAGATGAGAGAAGTAAAAGTTTAAACGTAGTGTTCATAGAAATCCTTATCTATTGTTATACATGAGATTATAAAATGTATTCTTTTCAGTTTGCAGTTATGGCGAAAAATCAATTGATCTAAGTCTCCAAAAAGTTTGCTTGTAGATATCTAATGAGGTTGATAGTAGGAACCATTAGTGAGGTTGTCAACTTTAGGAAAGCAGAATGGTTGTTTCTGTGCGGGCGACGTGGAGGATTCCGCCATTTTCGGGAGTTATGGTTTCGTGCTTGCCGGTTTGGAAACAGTATACTAATTCTTGACCAGGAGAGAGCATTAACGTTGTAGGAATATGTTCTGGTTGAATAATAAAGTTGCCCTCGGGAGTATTGGCTTCTACCCAAACAACCTCGTGTTCAGTTTTTGAATTTGGGCTGATGATTATAAGTTTAATCATGATTTTTCAGACTTTTTAATTCCTAGTTTTTTAGCTTTTTCGTACGCTTGTTTTAAGGTTCCTACCATGTAAAAAGCTTGCTCTGGGAGGTCATCACAGTCTCCATTAACGAGTTTTTCAAAATCTTCGATGGTGGTGTCTTTTGGAACAAACTCTCCAGGGATATTGCTAAAGTTTTCAGCAACAAACAACGGTTGTGTTAAAAACTTTTGAATTTTTTGAGCACGTTTTACGGTTGTTTTATCTTCAGCTGAAAGTTCATCCATACCTAAGATAGCAATAATGTCTTGTAGTTCTTTATAGCGTTGCAAAAGATGCTGAACTTTACGGGCTACCGAATAGTGCCGTTGCCCCACAATGTAAGGGTTTAATCCTTTTGAGTTTGACTCGAGAGGGTCGATTGCGGGATAGATACCAAGCTCTGCAAGTTTACGAGAAAGTACTGTGTTTGCATCTAAATGCATGAATGTTGTTGCAGGGGCAGGATCGGTAATGTCGTCAGCGGGAACGTATACAGCTTGAATAGAAGTAATAGAACCATTAACCGTATTAGTAATTCGTTCTTGGAATGTTCCCATTTCGGTTGCAAGTGTTGGTTGGTATCCTACCGCAGAAGGCATTCTGCCAAGAAGTGCAGATACTTCTGAACCGGCCTGAACAAATCTAAAAATATTATCAACAAACAAGAGGACGTCTTTTTTTTCTTTATCTCTGAAGTATTCGGCCATGGTTAAACCGGTAAGGGCAACACGTAAACGTGCGCCAGGCATTTCACCCATTTGGCCAAAAACAAGTGCCGTTTTATCTAGAACACCAGACTCGGTCATTTCCAAGAGAAGATCGTTTCCTTCTCTTGTCCGTTCACCTACACCGGTAAAAACAGAAAATCCGCCATGTTCAATAGCAATGTTTCTAATAAGTTCCATTACCAAAATAGTTTTACCTACACCGGCGCCGCCAAAGAGGCCAATCTTTGAACCTTTTAAGTATGGACATAACAGATCAATAACTTTAATACCGGTCGCTTGAATCTCGTTTGCAATGTTTTGCTCAATCAAAGTTGGCGCATCTCTATGAATTGGCCATGGTGCTTCTTTTGCTTTGACTGCACCTTTGTTGTCTATTGGGTTACCCAGAACATCAAAGACTCGACCAAGTGTTTCTTTTCCAACTGGTACGCTAATAGGCTCACCAGTATCTTCTACAGACAATCCGCGACTAATATTTGCAATGTCTTCAAGTGCTATACACCTAACAACACCGTCACCCAGTTGTTGAGCAACCTCAACAGCAGTTTTTCTAACCTGCTTAGGATCTTTCTCTGTAGGAATAGAAATAATAAGTTTGTTGAAAATGCTTGGCGTATACTTTTGAGGAAATTGTGCATCAATGATTGTGCCACTGATACGTAAAACTTTTCCGGATCTTGATTCAACTTGTGCCATATTTTGCCCTTTGCCTGCTATAAAGACTGATTATTCCAGGCTAAAGCTTTGTTGGAATATTGTAAAGATTGAGGATAGTTTTTGTTTTAAATGACAAAAGGAAACAGCTTCATTGTTGTGAGATTAAGCATGTTTATTTAAGAATGTGTTTACTTCCCTTGTCTCTTCTCTTTATCACTTTGATATGTTGTAAAAAACTGGAGAGTAGAAAGATGCATTAAGGGAGTGTCCTTTACATATGTTTTATTGCTAAAGCTTGACTGTGGGCAAGTGTTGCAAGCAATACCCATAGTCAGAGCTTTAAATTTTTTTAGATCTTTTTCAGTTCCTTCAGCAGATTGTACAGTAAAAAAGGTGAGAAGTGTTAAAGCTAAAGCTTTTAATTTGATCATTGTATATCTTTCTATAGTAATGAATTTATTATAGGATAAGTATGCCTTGAGCCCTTCAGTAAGTAAAGTTTGAGGGGTTTATGGCAGAAATAAATTCATAACCAGGAGCGCAAGGAATAGTTTATAGAATGGAACTGTTTTTTCGGGTGCTTGCTTAGAAGGATTCTTGTCTTTCTTTTTATCTTTTAGATATTGAGCAATAATGAGTGTGTCAAATGAATAATCTCGTGAAGTGTAGTCTGAAATTGAACTGACGTCGTAGTAGGAAGGATTGTGTTTTTCTTCTTGTTTGTCTAACGCCTGTCGAGCAGATTCTAGATAGCGTCTTCCTAGCTTAATTTTCTTTTTTAATGATATATCCTTTGTTTTTTCAAGTTCTTTATCACTTTGTTTGAGTTCGTATTCTACTTCTTCTATCTGGTGTATGGTATGGCTGTTGTCCTTAAAGGAAGCAGAGAGGATATTCATGGCTAAATCAATTCTTTTTTGAATAACTTCACTGCTAGGAGGTAGTGTACTGCCTGGGGAATTATCGGTTGCATGAAGTGTAATGCAGGCTATAAAGATTAACAGTAGTTTTTTAGTCATTTGATATGCTCTTTTATTTTCTTTGACCGTGGAGATGTTCCAGCGCCAAAATGAGCAACTAAGTTTCCCTTTTTGTCTATAATATATTTATTAAAGTTCCATCCAGGGCTTTTTTTGTTCCATCCATTCTTTTTTGTATCTGTAAGCCAGTCATAGATGTTGTTAATTGTGTTTCCTTTGGTTGTTGTTTTTGCAAACATAGGGAAGGTGACTTTTTTGAGAGAGCACATTTGCACAATTTCCTTATTTGATTTTGGTTCTTGTCCCCAAAAATCGTTAGTTGGGAAACCGAGAATAATAAGATCTTTTTTAAACTCTTGGTACAAAGCTTCGAGCTCTGTCAATTGTTTGGCATAGCCGCATTTAGATGCAGTATTGACTATTAAAATAGTTTTGCCTTTAAATTGGTTCATAGAAACTTCTTTGCCGTGCACGTCTTTTACTTTTAATTTGTAGAAAGATGTTTTGGCTGGAGCAGTTTGTTTTTTGCAGTAGGTAGTAAAAAATAAACAAGTAGGAATAAGAGCGAAAAAAAGATACTTCTTCATGAGGTCTCCCTTGTTTAAGAGAAGTCAAACCTTTTGAGCAACGTAGTATCAATTTCTTTTAATTTTTTTTCAAGAGCTTGAATAGTGAGCAGCCCTTTCTTTGCGTCTTGATAACTTATTACCGATTGCGCTTGAGCAATCCCTGCACGAATTGCATCGTCTATACGTAAACCAAGTGCAAGCATGGCGGCAAAACAAGATCCAAATGCGTCTCCTGCGCCCACAGTGTTAACCACCGGTCCAGGCAATGCAGGGTGAAAATAAAGACTATCTTGTGTAGCAATGTAGACTCCTTCTTTACCATTGGTTACTACGATACGTTTAATACCGTACGATAAAATTTCTTTAAAATAATCTATTAAAGTAAAAGTAATTGAGTCGTGAGCTAAAATTTCTTGTAACAATGATGGTCCCTCAGAAATTAAAGAGGTATTATTTGATTTAAAAAATCGTGGCTTGAGAGATGTCATTAAAAGTTTCATTTCATCGGCATTAAGAATTAAAAGGTCTATGTAAGGCAGGGCGGCTTTAAGAGTAGAAACATCAGAAGTTAGTTGGCTGGTGCCAGGATTAACAACAACGCGAAGGCCACGAGAGGTGATAAGCTGTTTTGCTTTTCTGGTAATATAGGGGAGTGCGCGCGCTGCTTGGCCAGTCAGTGATGTAATGTAGATAAAGTCTTGATTGGCAATGAGATCATCGGAAATATCGTCTTTTGTAAGGGTAGTATTTGCGCCACGATGAACAAAAACAATGCGGTCTTTCTTTGGTGTAGGGATAATAAAAGACGTTCCGGTTTGATCAAGTTTAATGGTTTCGTAGTAAGGGGTGATGTCTTCTTTTTTAAGTTTATCTATTATAAATTGACCAGCTTGATCTGGGCCAATTTTAAAAAAAGTAGCAGTCTGAAACTCAAGACGTTTAAACGAAACAGCGGCGTTTGTGGCGCCGCCTCCCGTTGCATAATGAAGTTTTTCAACTTCTACTTTTGATCCTTCTTTGCACGCAAAGACTTGTTTTTCTTGCTCTTGGGTAACAGACATGCATGAACCTTTAGGCTGATATTCTATAATAATATCTTGTGTGGCCCCACCAATGGTTAAGACTTTAAGTGGTTCGTTCATATATGCCTTTTAAATGGTTATGCTCCTTGTGGAAGGAGAATTTGATCTAGAACTTCGTTTGCATGTTCTACCCATACAATATCGATGTCTTTATCTAGATCTTTGCATTCTACCATGTCCCCTTTGTTCTGTGCTGGTAAAATCACCGTTTTTATTTTGTTACGCTTTGCAGCCAAGACTTTTTCTTTGACGCCACCGATTGCGGTTACATTTCCACGGAGATTAATTTCTCCAGTCATCGCAAATCTAGAGTTAATGGCACGTCCAGTAAGAACAGACAAAATAGAAGATAATATTGCGATACCACCAGAAGGACCATCTTTTGGAACAGCGCCTTCGGGCATGTGGATGTGCAGGTCATGTTTGGTGAACTTCTCTTTTGGAATGCCAAAGTCTTTAGCATGTGCACGAATATAACTGAGAGCTGCAGTTGCAGACTCTTTCATTACGTCGCCCATTTGGCCTGTAAGAATAACTTTTCCTGTACCTTCCATGAGGACTGCTTCTACTTTCATCATCACACCGCCCATGGCTGTCCATGCAAGTCCGTTTACAATGCCGATTTGATCTTTACCTTCGGTATCCATATCAAGCGGTCGCTTTGGCCCAAGGTGTTGTTCAAGGTTTTCTGCCATAAATACGAGTGAGCGTTTTTCTTCTACGAGTGTACGCGCTGCTTTTGAACAGAGTTTTCGTAGTAAGCGCTCAAGGCTTCTTACTCCAGCTTCTCGTGTGTAGTTAGTTGCAAGCTCTTTAAGGACTTCGTCTGAGAATTCAATACCTTTGCCTTCTAGGCCTGTAGCTTCGAGTGCTCGTTTAACTAAATGGCGTTTTGCAATGTTGATTTTTTCTTGAATGGTGTAGCTAGAGAGGGTAATGACTTCCATTCTGTCTCGTAGTGGGTCAGAGATTGCATTAACGTTATTAGAAGTTGCAATGAAAATTACCTTTGAGAGATCGAATGGTACACCTAGATAGTTGTCATAGAATGTTTTGTTTTGTTGAGGATCTAGCACTTCGAGCATTGCCGCTGAAGGGTCTCCTCTAAAGTCTGCGCCAATCTTATCTAATTCATCGATGATTAAAACAGGATTCTTGCTGCCAGATTTTTTGATTGCTTGAATAAATCGTCCTGGCATTGAACCAACATAGGTTCTTCTGTGTCCTCGAATCTCTGCTTCGTCTTTTACGCCACCCAGCGAAATCCGCTGATATTCTCTACCAAGTGCGCGAGCAATTGATTTTCCTAAAGATGTTTTACCGGTTCCTGGAGGTCCATCAAAACACAGGATAGGGGCAGCTCCATCTTCTTTTAGGTTTCGTACAGAGATATAATCTAAGAGGCGTTCTTTAATATCTTCGAGTCCATAGTGGTCTTCATCAAGAATTTCACGAGCATGTTTAATATCGAGGTTGTCCTCAGTTTCTTCTTTCCAAGGCAGGGTGAGGA
This sequence comes from Candidatus Babelota bacterium, assembly GCA_965658655.1. Classification (GTDB taxonomy): domain Bacteria; phylum Babelota; class Babeliae; order Babelales; family CAIQNR01; genus CBFHTA01. The sequence continues at coordinate 222,527 of CBFHTA010000001.1, forward strand.
CTGTTTCTAGATAGTTGCGTGTTACGGTTGCTTCTACAGAGTCAGGAGCGGTTTTTTCGAGCCTATTGAGCTGACGAGTAATTTCTGAAGTAACTTCTTCTGGAAGATCAAGTTCTTCTATTCGTGCTCGCCATTTTTCTATATCTTCTGTGTCATCTTCGCCCAGCTCTTCTTTAATAGCTTTGAGTTGCTCTCTGAGGTAGAACTCTTTTTGAGCTTTGTTCATAGAGTCGCGCGCTTTGCTTCTGATACGCTCTTGTGTTTCAGCGACTTCGACTTCTTTGTTTAGGTGTAGATAGATGCCTTCTAAGAATTTTGATTGAGTAGGCGCCTCTAGAAGATCTTGCGCTTCAGTTACATTGAGATTTAAGTGTGAAAGTATAAAATCTGCAATTTTATTTGGATCGTGCATCTTAGAAAGAATAATGTGGAAGTCTGGGCTGAATGCGTGATTAGAAGTGCTTATTTTTTCAGCTTGTTCTTTAATAAGCTTTATGTGTTGAGAAAGATCTTCTCCTTCGAGTTGATCATCCAAAGCTATTTCTTCAGCTTGCACAGTTAAAATATCTTCATCAGTGATAATGTCTTTTACGCGAGCTTTTGCGATTCCTTGAACTAAAATTTTCACTCCCCCCTCAGGGATTTTTATCAATCGCATGATAGAAGAAATAGTACCAACTTCGTATAAATCTTTGGTGCCAATTGCTCCCTGTTGATCGTCTATATTCTTCTTAGCCGCTAAAAGCAGCACCTTCTTGGACCCATCAAGGCTTTGATTGATACCATTGATAATTCTCTCGTCCATGACAAGAAGAGGAACAATCATGTGCGGAAAAACTACCACATCCATGGTCGGAATAATTGGTAGTGTCTCTACGATCTTCTCTTCGTTACTTACGCTTTTGTTTACTGTCCTCATTGTCTCTCCCCCTCTCTATATGTTTGAGTGACTTTCCTTACTAGTTTAAAGAGCTTTTGGGGATCAAAACAAGAATTGGTAGACATATACATGCAAAACACCTTTCTAAAAAGGAGATAATGAAGTATCATAACAATGCCCCCTTAAACCTTCTTTTTTTGTTTGAAAGTTATGATGAATAAGGCCATTAACCTTGCAACTTTTCAGTTAGCAAAAACATTTAATCAGCAACCGATCTTTAGCAACTTGTCTGTAAGTTTTAAAAAAGGCTGCTCTTATGCACTTATGGGGGAATCTGGATCGGGTAAATCAACCTTTATGCATCTGCTTGCGGGGCTCGATATTCCAACGCAGGGGAAGATTTTTTTAAATAAAAGATCGCTTGATACTTTAACTTCTCGAGAGCGGGCAGATTACATAGGGTTTGTCGTGCAGACACCCACTTTTATTACTGAGCTTACAGTTCTTGAAAATATTGTTTTAGCAGCAGAGCTAAAGGGTATTTCTCAGAACAAAGCTCGAGAAAAAGCTCAGGAGTATTTAAGTTTTCTGGATCTTCTCGGGGTTAAAGATTGTCAAGCTGGTACCCTTTCGGGAGGGCAGCGTCAGCGTATTGCTCTTATTAGGGCACTTATTTCTGAACCAGATTTTTTATTAGCAGATGAGCCAACCGGAAATTTAGATGATCAAAGTAGCACACAGTTGATACAGATGATTTTGCTCTGTCAAAAAAAATGGGGAATGGGTTTAGTTGTGAGCACTCACTGTAAAGAGGTGGCGCATAAAATGGAAGTAGTCTTTAGATTAAAAGATGGTATTCTAAACCGCACTTCCTAATCGTTTATAAAAACAAGCAAAAAGGTGTTCTATGCAAGAGGCTCTTTCCAAAAAAGGTATTTTGAAAAAGTTATTTCAAGTTGGTGGAAACACCCTTATTAGTAGATTTCTTGGTCTTACTCGAGAAATTTTATTAATGCGTTATCTAGGTGTAGGGGTATTTGCAGATGCATTTACAGCTGCTTTCTTAATTCCTAACTCTTTACGGAAAATATTTGCAGAAGGTGCCTTAACTGCAGCTTTTGTTCCTACATTTATAAACTTGTACGAAAAAGATGGCAGGAAAAAGGCAGATGCGCTTATGTCATTGGCATTTTTAGCTTTTGAAGGGACTGTGCTTCTTTTGTGTGCATTAGTTATGTGGAAGCCTCGCTTTACCTTGAGTTTAATTGTTCCGGGATTTTCTCCGGAGCAGGTTGCGGCAACAATTCCTTGCTTACGTATTTTAATGCCGTTTATCTTCTTTTTATCAAGTAGTGCATTACTTGCTGGGGCATTACAATCGGTTAATCATTTCTTTGTTCCTGCTTTCTCTCCAGTACTTTTAAACGGTTTTTTTATTGGTGGTTTATTGGTATGTCTTTCAAGCGGATTGCCGGTTGAATATTTATGTGTATTTATTTTGTGTGGTGGTCTGGCACAATTTTTGATGCATATTTTCGCCTACATTTCTCTCAACTTTATGTTTCATATGCCACGAAGAGAGACTTTGGGAGCATTCGGAAATGTTCTTTCTAAGTTTATGCTTTGCTTTTTAAGTATGAGTGTAATGGAATTTAATCTTATTATTGATCAAAGATTTGCTTCATACTTGCATGTTGGCTCTGTAACACTTATAAAATATGCATCTCGATTTATGGGGATTCCTTTAGGTGTTTTTGCAGTAGCATTCTCAACTATTATGTTGCCTCACTTTAGTAGGATTTCTATTTCTGATCCAAAACGATTAAGTTTCTATTTGCAAGAATGCTCAAAGTTTGTTTTTTGGGTAACGGCTCCGGCAACCTTTATTATGGGTTTTTTGTCTACAGATATTTTCTTAACTTTGTTTGCTTCATCTTCCTCAAAGTTTCCTTCTCATCTAGTTCCTGAAGCGGGTATGATTTTACTTGGATTTTTGACAGGGCTTTTCTGTTTTTCTCTCAACAAAATTTTGTTTAATTTTTTTTATTCGTTTCATGATACTCGACGACCAATGTATATTGCTATTATTGCAACAATACTTAATGGTCTGTTTAATTATGTTTTAGTAGGTATTTGGGGAGGAGTTGGATTGGCTCTTGCAACATCACTTTCTGGCCTTGTACAGATGACCTTAGCGCTTTATTTTCTACATGCTTATCATAATTTTAAACTTGATCTTCATGTGTTTGGGGCATTCGCTAAAAAGTATACCATACAACTTTTGTGTGTTTTAACACCATTTTACTTTATATACACACTCTCAAGGAATCTAGTAGAGAAGCTTTTTGCAACTGGATGGGGACACTTTTTCATGATTAAAAGTTTTGGTTATTGGCTTTGGGTTGGCCCTATTATGATGTTTTGTTTTTATGTACTTTATAAAACACGTAAAACATTTGATATTGAGCTTTATTTCTTAGATTAATTTTTTTCACAACCAAACATACATCTACAACAGTGCCCAATTGATCGAGTTATGCAAAGTCCTACTATACATGGACAACAAGCAACGGTTATACAGCATTTTTTGCGTTGAAATGCTTGTTCTTCTTTTTGAAGAAAGGCCTTTCTTTCTAAAAAATTGTTAAGATTAAGTTTTCCAGGTTGTGTATCCAGGAAAGAACTTTGTTCTGTCTTGCTTTTTGCGGTATCAGCTAATCCATCTACTTGCTCTTGAGCATCTGCTGCCTGCAAGGAATAGAGTAAAAATATGGATAAAAAAAGTGCTGTGTGCTTCAAAATCTCTCCTCTTTAGTACTATAAAAATGAAATATTATTTTCTTCAGGTAAAGGATATAGGTTTTTTTTTAAAAAAAAAGCGAGCATCTTTAAGTAAGGATTCGTTTGGGCACTAAAAAAGCTCCGATTTCTCGAAGCTTAAATTTGGTTGCGGGGGCTGGATTTGAACCAGCGACCTTTGGGTTATGAGCCCAACGAGCTACCAGACTGCTCTACCCCGCGATCATCTTGATTTCAAAATTGAAGTAATATAAGCATATCAGGCTTTATAAGCTTGTCAATGACCAATATCAGCTCAAACAGGAGTTTCTAGAGGCAAAACAAGCGTGAACCTTTTTATATTTAAGCTCGTTTGCGTTCAAAGTAATGGTCTACAGATCGATACATGAGAGCTTCCTGAATATGAGGCACAGTCAGCGTTTCCGACCCCTCAAGGTCAGCAATGGTACGAGCAACTTTAAGTACTTTGTGGTATCCGCGCATGCTTAAATGAAGTTTTTCGAAGACCTTTTTCATGAGTTGCTCGGCTTCTGGGGTAAGTATACAAAATTGTTCAACCTGGTCTGCAGACATAGTAGCGTTCTGACTTGTTCCATTATTAAAACGTTTTTTTTGTCGAGTGGTAGCTTGTGCTATTTTTTCTTGCATCGAGGCAGAGGTCTGACCATTTACATGCTTATCTTTGAGCGTTTCGTATTCAATTCCAGGAACATGAATTTGTAAATCGATTCTATCTAGAAGTGGTCCAGAGAGCTTATCTAGATATTTATTAATTTGTTGTTGTGAGCATGAACAGTCACGCTTTTTGTCTCCGTAATAACCGCAAGGGCACGGATTAAGAGCTGCCACTAATAAAAATGAAGATGGAAACGTGATCGATTGTTGTGCCCGCGCAATGTTTACAAATTTATTTTCAAGTGGTTGTCGTAAGACTTCTAATGTATCTCGTTTGAACTCTGTAAGTTCATCTAAGAATAGAATACCGTTATGAGCTAGACTAATCTCACCAGGTTGTGGGTACGATCCGCCACCTACAAGTCCTGCTTGCGAAATAGTATGATGTGGAGATCTGAATGGGCGTTTTTCTATAATGGGCGTCCCGTTAAGTTTGCCGCTAATAGAATATACTTTGCTTGCTTGGAGTACTTGATCAAAAGACATTGTTGGCATAATGGTTGCCAAGCGTTTTGCAAGCATCGTTTTTCCCGATCCTGGGGGGCCGATAAATAAAATGTTATGGTTTCCTGCGGCTGCAATTGTCAAAGCCCGTTTTGCTTGTTCTTGACCCTTCACCTGTGAAAAATCAAGCTTGGCTTTTGTGATACTCTGTTTTGGGATAGAGGGTGCTTCTGGGGTCATTGGTTTTTCCCCACGCAAAAATGCAATGAGATCAACTAAGTGTTTTACACCAAATACTTCTACATCTTTAATAAGTGCAGCTTCGCGAGCATTGGCTTGGGGAACAATTAATCTTTTTTTATTTAATTTTTTTGCATCATAAGCAATAGCTAGTGCACCTTTGATAGGTTTAATAGACCCGTCTAAAGAAAGTTCACCCATAAATAAAGTTTCTTCTAAGAAGGAAGGAGCGATGTGTAATAGTTTTGCTGCTTGTAAAATACCTATAGCAATTGGAAGATCAAAAAGTGTGCCTTCTTTTTTTAAATCTGCTGGCGCAAGGTTTACAGTAATGCGTCTGTCTGGAAGTTTAATGCCACAATTTTTTAAAGCAGTTTGAATTCGTTGTCGGCTTTCTTTGATTGCCATATCTGGTAGCCCAACAATAAAAAAGTTCATCATACCCAGAGAGAGATCAACTTCAACTTCAACGGTATAAGCATTGACCCCAATAGTAGTAGCAGAAAAAATCTTTGTATGCATAGTTTCCTCTATGGTTTTGTATGTGCCTATGTATAGCATGTATTGGTGATTTTGTGAAGAGGGTCCTTTAATAGAACTTCTAGTAGTTTTTTCAATTTCGCTTATAATTGATAGATTGCTAGGTAATTTTACGTTTATAAAAAGGCTTGTTATGTTTTGGTCAAAAAAATATCTTTTAATTTTAGCACTTATTAGTAGTACAACACTGAGAACACAACTTTTGTTAGAAGGGGATACTGCCGCAACCGCTGGCAACACGTTTTCTTTTAATATTGCTCCAAAGTATTTTAATAATAATTCATCAGAGTTATTTGTAGGTCGAAATGATGCTACAAATGTTAATGATACTGATGATGTAAAGAAGTATGCTCTTTCGGGTGTAAAGTCATTAGGAACAAAATTTTTACCGTTAACTCCAGAAAAAGCTTGGGTAAATGGTATTAAGAATTCTGACAATCCACTTTATGGAGAACAAATTTCATTAGTAGGTTACTTCAGTAACGGGCCTTTAGTGGTACGAGCTGATGCGCCAGAACATTTGTATTACATAGCAAGTGGAAGTTCTACTGGTGTTAGTTCTGTCTTAAAAGTAGAAGATGTCAAAGATGCTCAGGGTGCAACCGATTCTGCTGGTTCAACAACAGCGGGCATTATAAAAGTTGCAGGGTCAAAGTTTTACACTTTTGCAGCTGTAAAAAAGAACGGCGGAGATTTTGGTGTTGCGGGTGCAGGGGTTGCTTTAATCAAAGAAATAAACAGTGGTTTAGAGCAAGTGGCTGCCGTTACCGGTGATACAGGAGTAAAGGCACTTCCTCTGAATCTTTCTAGTACAGAACTTTTAATCACGAGTGACCTTGCTTCTATTGATCCATCTATCATAGATATGCACTGGGACGATACTTTGCAGCGACTTTATATTTGTGTAAAAGCCACAGGCGCTTCTGGCGGGAGCGATGGAGCACGAGGCGTAATTGTTGGTTATGTACAAAATGTTGATGGTGTTCCTAAGTTAAAATTTTCAGCTTTTGCTCCTACTGCAGCGTTTAATGGAACAACATATATTGTTGGTGGAGTTGGATCTTCTGTAGTTGCTGACATTCAAAAAGTAAGAACAATGCATACTTCAACTCGCGCAAGTTACCTTATAACATTAGGAAACGCTGCGGGTTCAAATGCAACTACAACAGTCAGTGCATTGCCATTGGTAAACAAAAGGCCAGCGAGTTTGCTAGCAGGTGATAATGATTATCTCACGGATACAACTCAGGGGACGCTAGCAAGTAAAACAATTAATGCGGGAACCAACTTAAAAGCATTTTTTAAAACAACTCGAGAAATTTCTGTTCTTCAAGGAAGGGGTTTTCAAGTTCCTGCTTCTACTGAGTCTCATCTAACTGCTCAAACAGATATTGCAGCTCAAGTTGGTGGTCAGAGAACAGATGAGCTGGTAACGCCTGGTACGGTGCTTGATATGCAAGTACATAAAGATACTGTTTTCGTATCTGTTGACGCCGGTGAAGACCAAGTTCGCGTCTACTCTTCTCAGGCTCTTCTTGATGCAGACGGTGCGATTAAAGGTTGGACTCCGTGGCGTTCTGTTATGCGTGGAGTAACTGGAACAGATGAAGTGTATGGAATTGGTTATCAATCAACTCTTGGCCATTCATTTACTTTAGAAGGCGCAACAAGTTCTAGCATTAAAACAGTTAAAACAAGTAAATGGGCAAAGTCTTCAAAAAATGGATTGCTTCAGGGAACTACGAGTGATGGTGCTGTAGGATTTGAAGGGCTTATTAACGGAGCATTTACTACAGAAAACGGTGCAGTTCAAGGGCTCTTTGACTTTCCAAAAGAAACAACGGCATTTACTTCAACTCCGGGCGAGCGTCTTTCTATGATGATTGCTACTGGGTATAAAAAAATCATGCTCATAGAGACAGGACAAGACAATGGTTCTAATCTTTTTGTTCCTCATATTGGTAGTTTCTCTCATGCAGACAATGTTGCTATTACAGATGGAGTGCTTGATGCTGCTAGAACTACAAACACAAAGCTTATAACTATTTCTGGGGGTGCGTTAGATACGGTAGGAGCGATTTCTGCTGCAACGATTATGAATGCAACAACTAATGGTGGTTATGTTATTGTTGGTGGTGTTGGCGGTGTTGCTATTTTGCGCGCAACATCTGGTGGATCAGGCTGGACTGCCGGAAGTTTAAAAAAATCTTTTGAAAACATTGGGACTAATAAAAGTTTTGCAATAATTGGAAGTTATACTCATGTTCGTAAGGTATTAGCAGATGGGCAATTTTTGTACGTACTGACTAATAAAACGTTCGATCGTATTCCAGCATCTCAACTTAATGGAGCCGTAACACCTACTGTTTTAGCGACACCAGAAGATTTAGGGTTGCAATCATTTGAAAGTTTTTCAGATGTGGTTGTTTCGAATAAGCTTGCACTTCTTGCAACAAGCAAAGGGTTGTATCGAGTGGGGAATAGTAAAAATATTTCAACAGAAACAAGTGCGAGCGATGTTGATTGGACTTTGGTTAGTTTAAATGAAGGGCCAACTCCTGTTACAAGATTAGTTCCTATTGGAACAACACATTTAGAAACTGATTTTGCTCAACAGACAGGGGGTGGTATGATCTATGCACTGGCTGCTTCTGTAGGGCAACAACTTTCTTCAGTGTATCGATTAGCAGTAAGAGATATTTCGAGTAGTGCGATTGCGGCAACAACGGTTGAATATATTCCTGACAATATTCTCTCTACGGCAGGAGAACCGCAAGGACATTTTGGAAATTATAAAAACTATTTTGCAACTGATGGTGCCTTATCTACGGTCACACAATCTACTTATAATGCTACAGCAGCTTCAGCGCATGCTTTTCCTATTACATTAGGAGCGGGAGCTATCTTGAGGCCTAAATCATTAGGGGCTATACCGCTTTTTGCAGAACAGTTAGAAATTGGCAGACTAATAACTAGTACTGCATTAGGTTCAAAAATTATTCCCACAAGTGATGGATTTCTCATTCTTGAATAAAAGGTAACACCATGAAAAAGCAGATTTTATTTTTAGTAATGCTTAGCGCTATAGCTCAGCTTACAGCTAGGACAAACACTCTTCGTTCGTATGATATTAACTTTAAGCCTCTTGGAGAGAAAGATACTGATAAAAATGTATCTATTCGTGCTGCATTTGGAATACCTCAAAAAGCTCGCAACAATAATGGTGACAAAGTTCCAAGTCCTCAATATTTATTTGCAGAACAAAATGCTTTGGCAATGCTGAAGGGCATGCCGTCTGGTAGTGAAGCAGTTGCTATTGGACAGCAACTTAATAGACATGGTGACACTGGGGTTCGTGGTCAGTATGTTGTGAATGGAGACTTTATCACACGATTTCAATGTGTTGTGGGAGGGCAATATCATTTTGATAATCAATGGACGCTCGATTTTAATCTTCCTTTTTATCATATGAAATTTGATAACATTACATGGGAAAATAAAACCAAAGATGTAACAGGAGAAGATCGTTTAACTCGTGAGCTTTTGACTAATAATTTCTTCTCTAATGTTGCTAAATTAGGTGACGGTCTTAATCTACAGGATTGGGAACAGCGCGGAGTTGGAGATTTTACATTTATAGTTTCATGGAGTCGCCAATTTTTTCAAAATAGGGAGTGGTTAAAGCAAGTTAATGTAACAGCTCGAGCTGGTGCTACGTTTCCTGTTGGTATAAAAAAGAATGAAGATAAAGCGTTTTCATTACCCTTTGGTAATGATGGAGCGTACTCGGTTCCTTTTGGGGCAGGGCTTGATCTACGATTTAAGAAACTTTTTTGGGCAGGTGTAAGCGCAACATTCGAGCATATTTTTAGTCATACTAAAAATCGTCGTATCATGACTGATGAATTACAAACCAACTATTTGCTTTTGCAAAAAGCGATTACACGCAAAGAGTATGGCTTTGTGCAAATGTTTAATCTTTATGTAGAGCCTCAAATTTCTGATGCTTTCTCTTTACGTTTTGCATACGCTCATACAAAAACAGGTGATGAAAAGTTGTTTGTATTGTCAGAAAACTACTCTACTATGGTTGCTAATAAAAATATTGCCTTGGAAGAAAGCACCACGCACGATTTAATAATACAGTTTAATTGGGATGCTTCAAAGCTGAAACCTGATGCTCGTTTTTCTCCAAAAGGATCTGTCTTCGCGCAGGTTCCGTTTAATGCTCGAGGGTCATTCCAAACTGCATCTATTGGGTTTAGTTTGAGCACGGTTTTTTAACGAACACTGATAGGACCAGTAGGTAGAGAGCTTTCAAGATATATATGCAATCTAATAGATCGGAACTAAGCTTAAATAGAGCAAAGAAAAAGGGCCTTTTGAGGCCCTTAATTTTTAGAATTTAAAAGTTCTTATGCTTGTGTCGTCGCTTGAGGTTGAGGCATATAAGCTAAGCATTCTTGGTATTCTTTAAAATCGCGGTTGAATTTAAAGGTTTCTTTGTCGACATTTTCCATCTTCTTGAGAATATCGGTAAGGAAGATCGGACTATTTTTTTCAAGAGACATAAGAGCATTGGTTACTTCTTTTTCAGAATGATTCCATGCACGTTTAAGAATAATATTGGCTGCTTTAAGTTCTTTAAATAGAGCATTTTCTGTATCACCAAATGCTGCTGCTAAACCTTCTGTTATAAGTCTTTGTGCCATAAGAAGGCCGTTGAGGTATTGTCCAGGAAGAGACCAGGCATTGTTCACTAAGATATTTGCAGCTTTTGCTAATGCAGCTTGATCGTTAAACCGAGTAACCTTATCATCAACAGTCATTTCATCTGATAATCGAATAAAGTTTTCAAGTGCTTTTTCTTTTTCTTCTAGTGTAGATTTCTTAGGAGTCTTAATCACTTCAGATAATGTTTGGAAAATAGGTAACATCTTTTTGCCCTGAGGACGAGGATCTTTTTCTGCCCAAGCACTAGCACTATCGAAGAATTCCCATATTATTTTTCCTTCTGTTTTATCAGCAGCAATCTCAAGAGCTTTAGCAACTACGCGCAAGTAAGGCTTAGTTTTTGGTAAAGTTTTTTCTTTAGCTATTGCATTTTGCCCTACTACAAGGCTGGTTGCGAACAATACTCCAAATGTAATTTTTTTGTTGATCATGGAATACCCTTTCCTAAAGGAGCGTTAAACATTTTATGTAAGGGTAGTTATATATCGATCAATGTCAATACTAGCTTAGAATGACTGTATCCGTTATGAGTCCATATTTATTTGCTCTAATCTTTGCTTCGGTTTCTAGCAATACTTCGGCTAATCGCTCTACTTTGGTTTGCAATCCCGGTTCCTGTTCAGGAATTTGGAGCCATGTTAGGTTGTTTTCTTTGAGGTCAGATTTAATTTTTCCGCAGGTTTCAAGAGATAGTTGGCTACCAACTAGTTCTAGAAAATAAGCATAGCGTTCAATTAAAGACCAGTATATATCATTGGCATCGAGCTCATCGGGAATTACTTTTTTCTTATGAAGACGTTCAAGGGTGGAACCAATAGCTTTAAAAGAGTTCCAGGTTTGAGCTTGATCAGTTGGGGACCAGACAAGTTTGTCGCATGTGCTCGTTAACAATCGCAATAAAGTGAATCGAACTCGTTCTGGAGTTGAGTTTTCAACAGTAAGTTTAGTGCTTAGTTCTTTAGAAAGATCTTCAAAAAATTGCATGGGCTGCTTTTGAAGGGAGGAGAATTTTGTCTTGAATGTTGAAGTGATGTGATCTTTGAGGCCATGCCAGAGAGGGGTTTCTTTTTGAGCAAGTTGATATTCAAAGTAAGGAGAGGTTTGTAGAAGAAGCCTTTCAAAGGCCGGTGCACTTACATAAGAAGACATTTTAATTTTTTGATTAAAGAGTCGCAAAACTCCTTCTGTGAATTCGGGAGATTGGTTAGCTTGTTGACTGTATTCTATAAATTGGGCTAGGTGAGTAAAGTTGTGAGGTAAAAAATCTGTGCCATATTCTTTACGATTAAATGTGTGCGCAAAGAATGAACTAATGCCATTATGAGTAAACTCAATGCGGTTAAAGAAAAGGTTTAATTTTTTTTCTGCGTCTTTGTTTGGTTGTTGGTGGGTAAAGCGAATAGGAGTTACTGTTGCGTTTGGTACAGAAAGATATTCATCAACTTCTTGTTTGGTTATTACTTTTGCTTGTTCTTTGGCTTTAGCTTTAGCTTCTCGAGCAAGTCTTCTTTTCTCGGCACGAGTCACTCTCTTTTTTATTTTTGGTTCAGATAATTGTTTTTTGTCTTCTTTTGCACTATGTATAGAACTAGTACATATAAGTAGGCCTAAAAAAAATAAATGTGTTATTTTCATATCAGGTCCTTCGCTAAAGTGGTCAATTTATGTGTAGTGTACCATGAAATTGGGTTTAACAGTAAGACTATGGATAAAAAGGTTGTTTAATGGCTCTGTATACGTATCAAGCATTTTCTCGGGATGGCAAGAAAGCTAGCGGGCAGATTGATGCTCCTTCATCAGGAGGTGCACGAGAATTATTGCAACGCAAAGGGCTTCTTCCTATTTCTATAGTTCCTGCAGCTCAAGCGGCACAAAAAGAATCTTTTTTTCAGCGGATTTTTTCTCGATCCGTTTCCCTGAAAGATAAAATTCTATTTACTAAACAGTTATCTGTACTTTTAAAATCTGGTATTCCCCTTCTTGCTTCTATCGAATTACTTCAAGATCAATTTGAAGGAAAAATGCATAGGGTGTTAATAACGCTTAAAGATGGTCTGAAAGAAGGACAATCTTTGGCCGATGGTATGAAACAGTATCCTCACATTTTTGAGAACATCTACGTACAACTTGTGCGAGCAGGTGAAGCAAGTGGCCGGTTAGAAGTTATCCTAGAACGGTTGACCGAATTTTTAGAGCGAAGAGAAGAGATTCAAAAGAAAGTAAGTAGTGCGTTGCGGTATCCACTTATTCAATTAGTACTTGTGAGTTGTGTAGTTGCTGGGCTTATGACTTTTGTTGTTCCTAAATTGGCCGGAGTGTTTGCCGATCAGGGTGGCTCGCTTCCTTTACCAACTCAAATTCTTATGACCATTTCTGATTTCTTTGTATATCACTATGGAATTCTTTTGGTGTCATTGATTAGTTCAATACTCCTTTTTTCTTATTGGAGTTCGACTCCCTCAGGAGCACTCTTGATGGATCGTATTAAGTTACGTTTGCCAATTATAAAGTTATTTACTCGTATAGGAGCAATTGTTCAGTTTTCTAAAACGCTTGGAATGCTCTTAGAAGGAGGTGTTAATCTATCTCAATCGCTCGATATTGTATGTAGCATTGTAGATAATAGAGTATTGAAAAAAGCATTAGAAGAAGCGCGAGAAAAAATCATTAAAGAAGGTAAGATTTCTCAGTATTTAAAACAAACCAACATTTTTCCTCCTATGGCTATTTATTTGATTCGCACAGGTGAAGAAAGTGGAAACTTGGATACTATGTTATTGAGTGTTGGTAAAACTTTCGAAGAAGATCTGTCTGAGTTAGCAGATACTTTGACAACGTTATTGAATCCTATTATTACTGTAGTTATGTCGTTGATTATTGGGTTTATTGTTATGGCAATTGCGCTTCCAATAATGAGTATGGGTAACTTAGTAATGTAATTTGTATGAAAGGTATAAGTATGACTTCAAGTCTACAAAAAGGCTTTAGCTTGATGGAAATTATGATTGCCGTTGCAATCATGGGTATATTGGCTGGTGTTGGTATTCCAATGTATTCTTCTTATTTAAAAAATGCACGTATGAAAAGAACAGAAGGCACACTTGCACTCTTTAAAAATGAAATCAATCGGTATAATGCCGATACAGGTCGATATCCTCGTGCCTTAGATGATCTTGTTGATAAACCAGATGCTGACAGTCCCTTAGCGAAGAAATGGCAAGGACCATACATTGATGTAAAGGGTGGAGGATTGCCAGAAGACGCTTGGGGACAAGATTTTATGTATGAATTAACGCCTGGAGGTGCGCATCCATATGAACTTTACTCTTATGGGCCTGATGGTGAAGATGCCCCAGAAGAAGACAGGATTAGTGCCTGGTAACACAAAACCCGGATTTGGATTATTCGAGTTTTTAGTTGCGCTGGCAATATTGGGAGGATTGGCGTCTGTCGCTGTTCCCAATTATTTACGACAGCAAGCTGGTTATGAACGTAAAAAATTCGTAACCAGCCTTAATGCTTTAATGAGCGAAGTTTTCCAACTCGGGCTTATGAACGAAAAAATAGAACGCGTAAAGTTCAATCTAAAGCAGCGAAGTGTAGCAGTAGAGCAAGAAACAGGCTTGTATACCGACGAAGGCTCAAAGGTCTTTAAACCTATTGTGCTGCACTATGTTGATACTAAGTATCGTTGGCCAGAAGCATTTGATTTTAAACAGTTTTTTGTAAAGCGTAAGGATGAAATGCTCGCTCGTGGAGCGCATGGTGAGACAGATGAAGTATGGTTTTATGTAATGCCTTCGGGAATGGCACAAGAAGTTATTATTAACATTCTTGATACTAAGGATCAGTCGGTTGATAAAGACGGGACTGAAATAAGTTTGGTGCTGAATCCGTTTACCTTACAGTTTAGGAGGTATGATGAATTTCAAATTCCATCAGCGTAACGGCTTTGCGCTTATGGAGGTCATGCTTGCTTTAGCCACTATTGGTATTTTATTAACTACGTTTATGATGGTGCAGACTAAAGTATTTAAGAATACCATGACAAGTTCTTTTCGTATTGATCGTTTTTATCATATTAAAAATATGTTTTTTGTTGTAAAAATAAAACCACTAGAAGATGAACAAACGGTTAGAGAACAAACAATTCAAGACCCTGCAATAAAGCTTCGTTACCATAAAAAGCCTGTTAATCCTAAGTCTGAACTGGCCCGCTTTACGGGTCTATTTCAAGAAGTGGCAACAGGAGAGTGGTATGAATGGGGCAAAGACAAAGAGTATGACATTATAAGTTATCAATTTGATCCGCCTAAGAAGGAAGGAAAAGATGAAGCTTCGTAATGGATTTGCTCTCTTAGAAGTTTTGTTTGCTATGATTATTGGGTCAATGTTGTCCTTTATATTGTTTCAAAGTATAGGGTCGATGAGTAAAACTTATCAAAAAATTTATTCTGTTTCTTCTGTGCAGCGGCGGTTTACTTTAGTTCAGCAGCAGTTTGAACGAGACTTCTCTGGGGTTACTGCACCAAAAATTAGTTTACAAGATGAACGTGATCCAAATAAAAAAGAAAAATCTGGTGACGACAAAAAAGAAGAAAAAAAAGCAGAAGTAAAAAGCGGTAAAGAAAAACCTAAAGAAAAAATATATCGAGTTCCTCACGTATTTTTTTCTAAAAATGACACTAATGGTAACTGTGTAGAACTTACCTGCTTAACAACTAATCCTATAACCATGTATGGGCAACAAACGCCGCGGTTGGTACGAGTTGTTTACAGGTTGGAGCCAGATCCTGAACATAAAGGGCTCTGGCTATTAGCGCGTCAGCAGTCTGACAACCTTGATTTTGAGGCCTTTTCAGAAAAAGCCAAAGATGTTGTGAGGAAATTCACTATTTCTGATGGTATTGAGAAATTAAAAATTTCATTCTTGATTTCTCAAAAACCAGAAAAAGAATCTAAGTCGCTAACAGAAGAAAATAAAAAGTTAGCCAAAAAAGAAAAAAAGAAAAACGTTAAAGAAAAGAGAGAGTTTAAAGAAGTAAAAGATTGGCCTTATTTTGAAAATGAAGAAGAAGAGAAAAAAAGTAAACGTCCTTCTTATCCTACCCTTATTAAAGTTGAGATGACTTTCATTGATGAACAAAAACGGCCATCAAGTTTTGTAGTATGGTACGCGCCGCTTTATGATTTGGAACCAACATTTGTTGATAAGTCTGCAACACTACCATCGATGAGTGAGATGTACCATCAACGTTTCACTGAACAGCAACAGCGGAATATGCAAGGAATGCAATATTCAATGAGGAAGCGTAATGGTTAAAAAGGGATACATTTTATTTTTTACGATGATTATGTTGGCCATGGGAGCAGCACTGATTACTCAAATTTTTTATATGGGCAATCTTTATAATTCTTATGTATCGATTACGCTCGATAGAGAACGTGCACGGCAACTTGCTTTGGGAGGTGTTTCGGTTGCTATGTCTCAGTTAATGTTGCTAGATAAAAAGCTTTCTCCACCAAAAGAAGAAAAAAAAGATGGAGAAAAAGGAGAAGAACCAACGCGTGAAGAAAATAAAAAAAAATTGTTAGAAATAATGCTCCAGGTTCAAAATAAATGGCAAACATTTATACTAAAGCATGAAACCGATGGAATAGATGCAGAACTTAAAGTTTGTATTTCTTGTGAAAATGGCAAAATAGATTGTAATAAATTTTATAATTATGAAATTCATAAATTTATTTCTCCTCAAGGCAAGGACACAGAAAAATTTTATAAAGTCTTAGGGGAAAAACTTGCGCCTTTATTGAAAGATAAAAATATTGCTGAGGAAGTAACCTCCTTTATTAGCACACAAAAAAGACCACTTTTAACACCAACAGAATTCTTGAAAAACAAAAAATTGACACAAACTTTTGATAATCGCATCTTTTATACTCCTTCTGAATTATCTCAAGAGGAAAATGTTGATGAAGCGGCAAAGCCTCACCAACAGGTGTATTTAACAGACCTCTTTACTGTTCATGGAGAAAGTTTAATAAGTCTGTGGTCGATTTCTCCATCTTTACAGAAAGCGTTTGGACTCTATTCTGATAGAAAGATGACACCAAGCCTCGCAAAAGAAATTTTGAAACAGGTGAACGTGGCCGAGATCAAGGGGCCTGAAGATTTAAGTAAAGCATTACAAATTATTTATGGAGGGAAAAATAGTGCTTTACCAATAGAATTTCTTAACAGTTTAGGCCCAAAATTTGAGCCACGCCTGTTTTCTGTGCTATGTTATGCAAAAGTTGGAAGAGTAGGCCAAAAACTCCTCGCCCTCTTGGAAAAAGCACCAATGAAGGATGGGGAGATTATTAAAATGATAAAAGTTTATTGGATTTGAGCGAAAAAAGGGAACGATGCGAATTAATACGGAAACGAGTGTTGGTATATTTGTTCTCGGATCACTGGCAATCTTTTTTTATATGACCTTTCAAATTGGAGTCTTCCGTTTAGATACCGGAAACTATAGGTCTCACCCAGTTTTTTTTGCTGATGTTTCGGGCCTTATTCCTAAATCAGATGTTAAAATTGCGGGTGTTAAAGTTGGTTGGGTTCAGGGTATTACGTTGATTGAAGGTGCCGATGAGTATCGTGCAAAAGCAACCATTATGCTTAATCGTCAATTCCAACTACATTCCAATGCGTCTGCCACAGTTCGGCAAGATGGTCTTCTTGGAACTAAGTTTCTTGAATTAAACCCTGGAGATTCCTTGCTCCCCACTTTGAAAAAAGGACAACCATTAGGTAATCCGGGTACAGCGCCAGCATCGGTGGATACACTTATTCAAAAGTTTGGGAAGATTGCAGATAACATAGAAGAGATTACTGATTCTGTTAAATCAACAATCGGCGGCGTTGACGGCAGAAACGAACTGAGAGAAACCTTTAAGAACATTAATGTTGCCGCAGAAAAAATTGCAAACTTCTCTAATATTATCGACAGAATCGCATCTCGAAATGAAGAGGATGTGAATTCAATTGTAGGGGATATTCGTGAGTTTGCTCGTGAGCTACGTACTGGATTCCCGCCATTACAAGAAGATATCAGACGTGTTGCTAATAAACTCGAAATTGATGTTCTTCCAGCTTTCAAAGAGAGTGTGGAGAAAATTTCAAAAGTCTTTGACCGTGACTTTGGTTCTGTAGCAGGCAAGCTCGAAAGTACTGCCGACGCCATTGAAGAGGCTGCATTGCAAACACGAGATGGTTTTAGAAGTATTGAGGCTGTCGCGGATAAGATCAATGAAGGAAAAGGTCTTATTGGTAAGTTGGTTAACGAAGATCAAACCTATCAAGATCTAAAAGTTGCAGTACAAGGTCTTAAGAATTACTTCTCTAAAGTAGAGAGTTTGGGTATTGTATTCGATACTCATTTTGAAACTATGTATCGTCCGGCAGAGAACTTTAAGTTTAAAGATTCAAAAGGGTACGTCGACATTCGAGTTCATCCAAATCAAGATCACTTCTATTTAATTCAGATGATGGGGTCACTCAAAGGAAAACTTAAGCGTACCGATGTTAAGTTAATTAAAAAAGATATAAATGGCATACCGCTGGACCCTGTTGCTATGGGTGTTTCCGTAGATGCGTTATGGCAATATCCAGCGCAGTATGAAGAAATCAAATGGGAACGTGACGCAGTTAAGTATGGGTTCCAGTTTGGTAAAACATTTAGAGAACTTGCATTTAGATTTGGTCTCTTTGAGGGCGCATTTGGTTTAGGTGTTGATTACGATATTCCGTTTGGAACAGAGAATGTTCGTTGGGTTACTTCCTTTGAAGCGTTCGATTTCCGAGGTCGAGATCGTTATCTTGATGAACGTCCTCATCTTAAGTGGATTAACCGATTGTTCTTCCTACGTAATATCTACTTTGACTTTGGTGCCGATGACTTTATCAGTAAACATAACGCCAATGCGTTTATGGGTGTTGGTATTCGTTTTGGTGATGATGATATTAAATACTTTGTTTCTCGTCTTGGCTTAAGTGGCAGCAACAATAGCGCTAACATGTGATGAACGAGACTTAGTGAATCTATATTCTTTAGCCCAATCAAAGAACAGTGCTTTGAGATACGCAAGTCTCTCGAGCCTGTTTTTTGCAGTGACCTTCATGTTAGCGGTAGGTAAAAATCGAGTTAAACGCGCCTGCTTTGTTTTTTCTAGGGTCCATAAATAGTTCCGTAGAATGCGTGTTTCTTTGTTAATTTCATCGATAAACTTTGTCATAGGGTACACGTGATCAGCAGGATTTTGATTATTGATATAGCGTGCTTGAATGTGTTCCATTAATTCTTCAGAAAGTTTAAAGCGTGGCAAGGTGATGAATTGTTCAAACGATATTTCGTGTTTCCAATTGCTCCAACTATTCTTGCTTGTAAGTATTCGTTTAGTTCTGTAAGAAATGAAGTAATATGCCCCATAGCCAGAAGCAACTATAACAGCGGAGGCAAGAACTACATTCTTAAAGGTCAAAACCTTTATTGGTTCATGTGCTTTATTGAAAATTTCTTTAGTTTCAAAGTTTTCACCAAGACTTTGTTGAGATAAAAATTGTGGATTATGTGCAGCATTAACATCTGTTTTCTGGCCTTTTTGATTTGCATCTGCTCTTTGATCTGCTCTTTGATCTGCTCTTTGATCTGCCTCGCTTTTAATTTCAGTTTGGCTTTCTGAGGTGAGGGTGGCGGAGGCGGTAGTTGAGCCACCTTGAATAATGGTGGGGCGAGAATCTTTATCAAAAATAAATTGTATAGATGGGCTTTGTGTTTGAGAAGAAAGGAGAGAAGGGGAGAAAATTAAGAGAAATACGAGTGCGCTGCGTTTTTTCATATTAATATCCTAAAAGGGGTTTTAGTGATGTTGGACCATAGTAAAACACGATTTTAAAAAATCTGCAAATTTTAAAAAATGTAGTATTATAAAGGTATGAATAACAATACAAAAAAAGAACTTTTGCATTACTTTGCAAAGTTTGTAACCAAAAATAGACAAGAAAAAATAAAAAAAATTTTGCCGTTAAGGACGCGTCGTGTGGCTGTTGCTTTAGAAGATATTTATCAATCTTCTAATACTTCTGCCATTTTACGCACTTGTGATGGTCTTGGCGTCCAAGATGTGCATTGTATTGAGGGGCGAAATCCGTTTGATGTAAATGCGGGCATCTCACTTGGGGCAGCGAAATGGCTTACAGTGGATCGTTACCGCACAGAAGAAAATCAAACAAATAATGCTACTCAAGAATGTATCGAGTCTTTGAAAAAAGAGGGATATAAAATTGTTGCTACTTCTCCGCATGCAACAAAAGCGATTTCAGACCTGCCTGTTGAAGATAAAACAATGTTTTTGTTTGGTGTAGAAGATGAAGGGCTCACAGAACAAGCTATTGATCTTGCAGATGAGGTAGTAGAAATTCCAATGTACGGTTTTGTAGAAAGTTTTAATGTATCCGTTAGTGTAGCGCTTTGTTTGTATGATTTTACTAGACGCTTAAGAAGCTCTGGTATAAGCTGGGAGCTGTCTGAAGAAGAGCAGCTTGACCTTGAAATTGACTGGATGCGAAATTCTGTAGAAAATGCAGATGCACTTGAACGACGATTTTTTGAAGATCAAAAAAAATAAACTTATTAGGGATTGACGGAATTATCATGAAAAAAATATTTTCAGCATTATTTGTTGTAACGTTTGCTCTTATGTGTGGAGATACAGAAGAACAAAAAAAATGGGAAATTAAAATAGTATTGCAAGGAGAAAAAGACAAGGACACTAATTTCTTTTTAATGGCAGGGGAGACTGAGGGTGAGGCGTTTGGCTTCGATCCTAATAAGGTAGTATCAGCACACGTAAAGGCGGGAACAACAAAAACAGCAAAATACAAACTCTCTTCAAAGAAGGAAGTATTCGTTCAACGAGGATGTGACCAAGAGACACAGACATTGTTGGGTCTTCCTCTAATGTATGGTCGCCTTGGAGTTCCATCTTTGCCGAATCCTTCGTTTATTGTATTTATGCTTCCTTTAAAGGATACACAACGTTATAAAGCAGCCAGGGTAAGTCAACTAGAACCTATTTTTAAAGAAGAGTCAAACAAGCAGGATACGGATGCTATTGCTCGCTTTCCAGAGTCTACATTTTATGTTGCGCTCAATGATCCAGAGTAACAACTCTGGTCTTTTGGTAGTAAAAAATTAAGTTTCTAATGTAATTTTTGCAATTCTTTTTGCAAAAAGTTTAGTAGTTTCCAGGTCTCCCGGAGCGGGGGTTTTATCTGGATCTGTATTATCTGATTGTGTTGCAAGGCCAAGACAAGAGCCTATGCGGTTAATTTCATTTGCAGATGCTCCATGCCCACTTTTAGTTTGAGTAGGTTTTATTCCTAAACTTATCCATAGCATAGCGTGCTGGCATGCGAGTGTTACAAGGTAAGAAAGTGTATTGTATTTATCTCCCGATAATGAACCTGAGTTAGTAAAGCCGGCTGCTAATTTATTTTTCCATTCAAAATTCACCCATTTTTTAGAGGTAGCATCTGCAAATCCTTTAAATTGTGCACTTGGCCCACCCATATAGGTTGGACAGCCAAAAATAAGTGTTGTGTAGTCTTCAAACTCATTAAGGTTTGCTATTGCTTCTTCTGTCGTAAATATTTTTGTTTCAACACCGGTTTCTTTTTGGAGTGTTTCAAAGAGCGTGTCAGCAATACGCTTAGTGTGTCCATAGCCACTATGGTAAATAATACCTATCTTTTTCATTGTTCTTTCTCCTTTTTCTTTATTAGTATTGAGATACATTTAACTCTAGCAAAGGATAACAAATGAACAATATTTCTTGGCTAAAACTGTATGGACTGGCACTGGTAATTTTAGCGATAATAGATATTCCTTGGATTCTTTTAGTAGCAAAAAACTTTTACGTAAGCCAGATTGGTCATCTTATGACAAATACTCCACAGTATTGGCCGGCTTTTGTTTTTTACACTTTGTATGCCTTTGCGCTTGTCTATTTTGTAGTTGTTCCTAACGTTGAAGGCTCTCTTTGTTCTGTGTTTTTGCGCGGATGTTTTTTTGGACTTATTGTGTATGGAGCCTATGATTTAACTAATCAAGCGACGCTTAAAGAATGGCCCATTCTTATGACCATTGTAGATATGCTTTGGGGTGCATTATTGAGTGGTACAGTAAGCACATTAACTTTATGGTTAGTGAGGGAGTTGTTATAGTTACCATAGCAAATTATGTATTCAGGTTTTTAACTTTGTTTAAGACCTAATTTTTTTGCAATTTTGCGTTCAAGGGCGCTCATTTTTTCATCATTGTCTTCATCGTAATGAGTGTATCCTAGAAGATGGCAAATGCCGTGGACAAGTAAAATAGAGACACGTTCTTTGAGGCTAACATTGTAAAGCGGTAAAAGACCTTCAACAAAGTCGAGCGCAATAATAATGTCTCCCACGTTTTTATCTTCTTCTTCGATTACCTTAATTTTTTGACCTGGTTTTAAGCCGTAATGGTAAGGGAAAGATAAAATATCTGTGGGTTTATCTTTGTCTCGAAAATCTCGATTATAGGTTCTGATAGTTGCAGACGTAGTTAACCAAATACCTAGGTCAAAATCTTTATAACCAAGTTCGTCTAAGATTTTTTCTGCTGTTTGCTTTATGTGTGTGGTGCTTACTTTAATTTTTCTCTGGGTATTTTTGATCGTTATCACGCTCTGTCCTCTGATTTAATATGGTCGAGATCGAGCATAGCAAACCATTTTTCGTGCTCTTGGTCAAGTGTTGATCTTTCTACTTCACCTGTTCCGTAGGTAATGATCTCGGCGTGCGTAATACCTTTTAACAATTGTTCATGAGGGACCAGGGTTTTAATCATGTCTTTATCAACGCTGTGCAGAGTCAAACTACTTAAAGGTGTCTTGAGGGAAAGTTCTTTTTCAGTTTTCATCTTACGAACTGCTGCAATGATATCCATTAACATGGCGGCAGTTTTAGAACTTTCTTCAAACTTAAACTTTTTTTGATGGGTGTTATATTCTGTTGTGTGGATAGAGTTTGTTTGTTCTTGGGTTTGGTAGAGAGATCCATACAAGGTTTCGGTAACATGTGGCAAATAAGGCGCAAACCATTGTAGAATTCTTAAACCAACATGGCGCAAAGTCCATCGTGTAGCTGTTACTGTTTCTTTTGGATACAGTTCAGGATTAAAGAGTTGATTCTTAATGATCTCTAAATAATTATCGCAAAAATCTCGCCAGAAAAAATCTTCAGCAGTAGTCAGCGCTAAACTGAATTCATGTTTATGTAAATATTCGTTGTATTTTTTAAATGTTTCAGAAGCTCGGTGGAGCAGCCATTCATTTAAGATTCCCAATTCTTTTGGTTGTTCTGTGGGTGCTTGCTCTATATGTTCTTTAGTGAATCTAAAGGCATTCCACAGTTTGGTAACAAGTTTAAATCCAATCTTAAGTTGAGGCTCAGAGAAAGCTACATCGTTACCCAAGGTTCCCGATGCTGTCCAGAAACGAATAACGTCTGCTGGGTATTGCTTTAAAAGATTTTCAGGATCGGTTGGATTGTTGCCTTTGGACTTAGAAATTTTATCTTTAGCAGAGCTGAGTACGTGTCCTGAGATTACAATTTCTTTCCACGGTAGTTTTTTGTTGTGCATCCAGGCTTTAATAATAGTATAGAATGCCCAGGTTCTAATGATGTCGTGCGCTTGTGGTCGCATACTCATAGGTAAATTATTAGTCTCAAAAACCCCTTCTTCATTTTCAGAAGCTAATGTAGCGCAAATGTAAGGAGATAACGAAGAAGTGTTCCACGTATCCATAACATCGGTATCTGGAGCAATATCCGTGCTTGAACATTGTGGGCACGCCCCACCCGGGTAAGGTGTTTCTTGTGGATCGATTGGTAAATCTTTTTCATCGGCAAATAAGAGTTGTTTACATGCATTGCAATGCCACGCAGGAAAGGGAATACCATAAAAGCGTTGTCGACTTAAACACCAATCCCATTGTAGATTTTCTACCCAATCTTTATAGCGCGATTGCATGAACGATGGATACCAATCAATTTTATCGGCTTGCTTTAAGAACTCTTTTTTATGATCAAGAATATTTAAAAACCATTGTTCTATAACAATATATTCTATTTCTTTTTTACACCGTTCGTGCACATTAACATTATGCTTAATTGGCTTTTTAGCTTTTAAAAGTCCAGCTGCTTCAAGCTCTTCAAGTATTTTTATGCGAGCATTGTGAGCACGTAGTCCAGCAAGAGGACCGGTGCTTGCATCCCATTTTCCATCTCTACCAATAGAAGCTTTATAGTTAAGCTTATGAGTTTTGTACCAATAGATATCATTTTTGTCGCCGAAGGTGCAGCACATTACAAGTCCAGTGCCTTTGTCCATAGTAACGGTATCATCAGCTAATACAGGTACTTTATAGTTAAAGACCGGAACGGTTGCTTCTGTGCCTGTAAGGTGTTGGTAGCGTTTATCGTCTGGATGATAAAAAAGTGCAACGCAAGATGATAAAAGCTCTGGACGAGTAGTTGCAACAATAAGTTCTTTATTTTCTTTGTCTTTAAAAACAATATCGCAAAAGTTTGATGGTTTTTCTACGTCGTCAAGTTCGGCTTGTGCAACGGTAGTAAAACAGCTTGTACAGTAAAGTGCGGGATCTTCTTTTCGGTAGATAAAGTTTTTTTTATGTAGGTCTAAGAACGATTGCTGAGAAATTTTTCTAACCAGTGGAGAGATAGTAGAGTAGGTTTTTTTCCAGTTGGCAGATATCCCTAAACGTTGCCAGAGTCCAGCAAACTCTTTTTCGGCGACTTCAGATTCTTTCATACAAAGATTAATAAAGTCTGATCGACCCATACCAAAACCGGTTACTTTGTGTTTCTTTTCTACAAACTTTTCAGTAGGCAAGCCATTGTTATCAAAGCCAAAAGGATAAAAGACGTCAAAGCCAGACATCCGTTTAAAACGAGCAATAATGTCTGTATGTGTATAAGAAAAAACGTGACCAATATGCAAAGTTCCCGAGACAGTCGGAGGAGGAGTGTCAATGGTGAATTGTTCTTTTGTTGAATCGGGTGAAGATGTATAAGTGTCTTCTTGTGCCCACTTTTGCTGGGCTTGAGTATCACCGGTAAGGTGATCGTATTTTTTATCCATAGGCCTAACACAAGGTAAAATCGTTCTCTACTAGTATGTTTGCTAGTATACCGATCAACCTTGTGGGGGTCAAAAATCTAAGCTTGAATTGGTCCAGATACCGATTTAATGCCGGTCACTTCTGCGATTCGTTGCCTAATGTGAGGGAAGTTTTTTTGCAGGGGGGAAGCTTTTTTAAAGCATTTTATGGCTTGATTTTTATCTCCAAGATCCATATAAGTTTCTGCTAAATTGTACCAGGAACGATATTCTTGAGGGTTATTTTCAACCAAAGACAGGTAAACTTGCTTAGCCTGGACATGGTTTTTGTTGCAGTAA
This sequence comes from Candidatus Babelota bacterium, assembly GCA_965658655.1. Taxonomy (GTDB): domain Bacteria; phylum Babelota; class Babeliae; order Babelales; family CAIQNR01; genus CBFHTA01. The sequence continues at coordinate 247,394 of CBFHTA010000001.1, forward strand.
TAAGCGTTTGCTAAATTAAATTTAAGATCGTTGCTCGCAGGGTTTATGCTGCACGCATTGCTGTATGCTAGAATTGCATCATCGAATTTTTGCAGTTCGAGGCTTAAATTTCCATATATTTCAAATGCTTCTAAAGTATCGTAATCTGCTACTAGGCATGAATGTTTTATTCTTTTAAAGGCCTCTTCTTTATTGCCCAATTCGTAGAGAGCTCGGCCCCAATTAAAGTATGCTTTGCCGTAATGGCTACGTAGCCTTATCGCCTTTTGAGCCATTTCACAAACTTTATTATATTCTTTTTTAGCAAGTAAAAACGATGCAAGATTATTATAGAATTCGGGGTAGGTTGGATTTATTTTAATGGCTTCATACAATTGATTGATAGCCAGATCATTTTTACGAAGCGCATTGTAGCAAACGGCAATATTGTTCCATGGGTCGGGATAATGGTTATCCATTTTAATTGCTTTGCGTAGGTAAGGAATAGCTTCTTTAAATTGTTTTTTTTCAGCTAAACTCACCGCGTAATTATTGTAGGCACGTGCTTTGAGTGGTGCATTTTGAATAATGTTGAACCAAAATTCTTGCGGAGAGCGCCAAACTTTATTTCGTTCATACGTTCCCCATCCTAAACAGAGGGCGCAAAGAGCAGTAGCTAGGTAAGGAGACTTTACGCTTTCGGGAAGATTTAAATCTTTTATTTGTGCAGTGATCCATTCAAAGGAATAGATCATGCTCATGGTAAGAAGTAAAAGCCAGCCGTATGAGCTAAAATATGTTTTGTAATCTGCAACAAGTTCAGTTGAGGGAATAATAGAAGAGCGTGGAGCAATGCCTACAAAGAACCAAAGTGCTCCAAATGCAATGGGGCTCGTTTTGTTTTTATAGAGGAGCGCTGCAATTCCAGCACTAATAAGTATTAAAAAGAGTAATGGTGCAATAACTTCAGGGGTAAAAAAGTCATGAGCCATTTTCCAATCGTAATCTACGCTAATAGAGAATGGCCAAAGGAAAATCCAAAGATAGTGTAAGATAACTTTAAATTGAGATATGCAATAACCCCAACGAGTTATTTCTTGTCCAGCGTGTTGAGTAATAACATTTCCAATGTTAGAAGTAACTTTCTTATCAACATAAAGCATTTCTTTTTTTATCCAGTTCTTTGAGCTTCCCTGCATAATTTGAAAGCCAAAATAATAATAGATAGTGCCTATGTATCCGGCGTAGAATAATGCTCTTTTGCGTAGATCTTTCCAGTTTCCTTGGGCGACAAAAAACCAATCAAAAAGCAGCAGCATCAAAGGGGAGACAACAATAATCTCTTTGGTTCCGCATCCTACAAAGAGAATCGCATAGATACAGAGTGCACCAATCACTTTAAGAGCAGTGTTCTTGATAGTTGTCCAATGCAAGAATAACAGTGCTAAGAGCATGGTAAACATGCCTGCGAGCCCTTCTAGTTGGCCTTGAATTACATATGAAACTGTTTGTGTTTGTACTGGATGTACTAAGAATAAAAGAGTTGTTATAAAAGATATTGGCAGCGCTCGCTTGCCAAAGTACGACTCTTTTTTTAGCCGAGAAAATGCTTTATAAGTTACTAAAAAAATTAAAATACCCGTAGTAATATGAAACGAAAGATTAAAAAATCGGTAAATAAAGGGATTGTGTTTACCTAATTTATAGTTAACGGTGTTTAACCAATAGCTTATCCAGCGAGAACTTTTAAATGACCACATTGAGAAAGTGTGAGTGCGGGCGGCAAAGAATTTTTTTATGTTGGCCACGTCATCAAATTGAAAATCATAAAACAGAGATGGGTAGTAAACTAGTGCGGTAAAGCTGGCTAGTAGTGCTGGGGCTAACCCGTAAATCATCCAGTTTATTGATTGATTATTAGAAGATTGCTTCATTTTTCCTCCTTAATTTCCTTTTTAATTATCTCCGAAAAAGAAGTCTAACTTGCTCTCATGTTTTGTCTATGTGTTTGACCCTTGGGGTAAAGTTTCTTAAACTACTAGTCTTTGGGGGAACATCTCTTAGCAAAAGGGTTTATGCGGTGAATATAACAATGCAAAATGCTGAAATGTTGATAGGTAAAATTGTTTTTCTAGTTTCTTATTTTATGACCGTTCCTATTATTGGTTACTGTAGAGCGTGGGCAGCAGAAAAAGTGGGAGATGATACTCCTGCTCAGTTTGGTTTCTTAACGTTGAATCCAGCAGCACACATAAGTTGGTTATGGGTTGCATTAATGACTTGTATTCCAAGTTTTAATTTTGGTTTTGGAAGATACATCCCTATTAATCCACATAACATTCATGGAAGAAATAGAGGATGGAAACTTGCGGTTGCTTATCTTTCTGATGCTTTTGCAAGTATTGTGTTAGCTACACTAGCGTTATTTTTATTAGTTGCGTTGTACGGGCAAGGTGAATTCTTTAGAAGCTTTGCTGTGCTTGAAGGGCATTTGCCTTTTCGGTCTTACGATACACCTGGATCTCATAATATAGCAGTAGCGCTTATATTAAGTGGGTTTATTATATTTAATAACTTACTGGCTGCGTTTAATATTATTGTTAATTTGTTCTATCTGGGCTTCTTTTATTATGTTGATAATAACACGCAACTTGCAGAACATATTGAGTGGATTATGTTAGTTGGCCCACTTGTTTTAATTGTTGTTTGTTTTCCAATTGTGCAGCCTGCTATTTTAAATCTTATTGCTGGTCTTGGTAGTCTTTTCGCGCTGCTTATGGGTATTAATTAATGTTAGGTATGGGGAAATAAAATTATGAGTACTTTTGATACATTAACTCGTTCAGCAGTGTCTGTGCTTCCTAAAGGTGAGCTTGAAAAAAAGTTAGAAAAAAAGAAAACTTTACATATTAAATTGGGTATGGATCCAACAGCTCCCGATTTGCATTTAGGTCATGCAGTAGTGTTACGCAAGATGAAAGATTTTCAAGATGCGGGGCATAAGATTACTTTTTTAATAGGTGACTTTACTGCACGTATTGGAGATCCATCTGGAAAATCTAAAACGCGTCCACCATTAACTCCAGAAGAAATTCAAAAAAATACAAAGACCTATTTTGAGCAAGTAAGCCGTGTGCTCGATAAAGATAAAATTGAAGTGCGCTATAATTCTGAGTGGCTTTCTAAATTATCTTTTGAAGACATTGTTAAACTTCTGGCAAAAACAACCGTTGCTCGCATTATAGAACGAGAAGATTTTGCTACACGTCTTAAAGAAAACACACCGGTAGGCATGCACGAGTTGTTGTATCCTATTATGCAGGGGTACGATTCTGTTGCGCTTGATGCCGACGTTGAACTTGGTGGGACGGACCAAACATTTAATTTGTTGATGGGTCGTTTCTTGCAAGAGCAGCACGACAAAGAACCACAAGTTGTTTTGACTATGCCGTTACTTGAAGGTTTAGATGGTACTGAAAAAATGTCTAAGTCTCTTGGTAATTATATTGGTTTGGCTGAACCAGCAGACAAAGCATTTGGTAAACTCATGTCTATTTCAGATAAACTTATGTGGCGCTATTTTGAGGTGTTGGTACAAATACCAGAAACAGATTTGCGAACATTGCAAAAAGAAGTAGCTGATGCTAAAAAACATCCTATGGATGTGAAAAAGCAGATGGCTCATGCTATTGTAACTGAGTTCTGGCCAGCGATTGATGCAAATAGAGCACAAACACAATTTGAAGATGTGTTTCAAAAGGGCGATCATTCTAAAGCTCAATCAGTTGAACTTGCAGTAGACACTAAGAATCCAATCTGGATTGTAGAATTGCTTAAAGCGCTCGGTGCACTTAAGAGTTCTTCAGAAGCAAAACGCTTAATTGAAGGTGGCTCTGTGTCTATTGATGGTGAACAGGTTAAAGATTTTAAAGCAGAGATCTCTTGGAGTTCTGGTATGACTATTAAAGTGGGCAAGCATAGAATTTATACCTTAAGTTAATCGTTTGTTGTGTTTTCTATAGCTTCTTTGATTTCACTTTCTATTCGTTTTTGAGTCGCGGCATCAATTGGCTTTGCATGGAAAGGAAAAAGGTTTAATCCTTTTCCTAGGTAGGGATCCGAGGTCACCCAATTTTTAGGGTTGCTGCTTTCTATTGTATCAATGATTTCCCATCCTTCTGTTTGTAATAAGTTTTTAAGAAACATAATATGGGCTAATCCTGCGTGTATAAGGAAAATAGAATGTGGTTGGAATTCTTTAGAGGCAAGCTCTTCCATAAGTCCAAGATCCATTGCAGCTGCCTTAATTTTTACAGGAACTAATTCTTTTTCTTCAGATTTGTCATCTCTATTTTCATATTTATTTATCAATAACTGTGATTTTTCATAAGAGTCTTCATAGTGAGGACTGCTTTCTAAAATTGAGTTAATTATGCTTTGATAAATTGCTATGCATCTTTCTAAAGTTAATTCCTCATTTTCATTTATTTCTCGTATATCATAATTCCTTATTTTAAAATTATGATTATTTTGAAAGCTAAAACTAGCCAGTGTTGGTCCATGTAGGTAGGCACTATGTGAATATAAAGTCTGCATAATAAGAGGGATTTTATTTATATTGCTTCTTTCTTCTTGTGAAGCATTAAGATGTGGTTCAGTTATTTCAGGGGTTATAAGTTTTTCAAGATTAGTTTCAGGGGTGTAAAGCAAAGGATTTAATGATACTCCTTGCCAGAAATTAGATAGTTTTTCTTGCCATGATAGATTCTTAGAAAGTAGTTTTTCTATTCCATAAGCACCTTCATGATAGACAACAACTGTGTTTGGTTTTTCTTCTTCTATTTTGTTTAATTTGCTTATGAGTTCTTTGAAGAAAGGTTCTTGTTCAGTAAGGGTAAAGGTTTTGTTTTCATGTATATCACCTATTAAAATGGCTCGTTTATCACCTCGTTCAAGAGTAACAATAAGATTTGCGTACCCAAACAGGCCCGAGAAACTTAAGCTTAAAAAAACTGATATTAAAATTTTCTTCATGATCAACCTCCATAATCCATTTAGGATTTAAATATACCAAATTAGGATTTAAATATACCAAAAGAGAGCTTTTAAAAGCAAGAGTTTAAGCGGTTTGAGCTTATTTACAGAGGTCAGGCTTGAGGCTGTTGCTGTGGGATGCTGGTATGTTATCCTAAAGAGTGTATCTTGGGTTTTTACAGAGAGGGTTATTATGATAACTACGCTTATTAAATTGATGTATTTTGATAAAGAAGGTGAAGGTAACACGTATTATCCGTTCCAATATTCATGTGGATATACGCTTACTAAGAAGAAAGAGACAAATATTATTAGAGCTATCATGGCGCAATGGGCAGGTATAGCTTTAATGGGTCTTGCAAAAACTTCTCTTTTTGAATACTTTTCTAAAGCAAAATCAGCGGTAAAACTTGTAACAAAAGTGAACGGTGTATTGGGTGGGTATAGTCAAGGAGCTTTAGTTCTTGGCGCAATTCTTTTTATAGGAAGTTTGATTGCTATTTATAACATTACGCAAAAAGCCCCTATTGTAGAACACCGCTTGCCATATACTATCGATCAAGCGTTAGCTATTACAGTGTACTGGATAGGATTAATTTGTTGCTTGGCTCCGATTGCTCTTTTATTTATTCGTTAAAAATTCTTTTTGATTAATAGGATGTGTTTCTAATAAGAACTCTTGAATCTTGTTAAAATGTTCTTGTTGCGCATCCTGATCTTTTTCAAATTCTGGGTTTCCATCTAAAATAAGTACCGGTACATCTTTTAAAGAGTCTAAAACATTCTCTTTGTTGAGTAAGTATCGTTCGTGTTGGTCATGCATTTGTTCGAAATATTTTAAAGGCACGGTTTCTTCACCTTTGCGGTTTCGTTGAACAGAGCGCTCAAAACAAGTTTCAGGGTTTGATTTAACATAAATAAAGCCTTTAGGAGCAACACATTTTTTGGGAACCAAAAAGTCGAACCATTTATTATAGATATCCCATTCTGCGTCTGTCATAAATCCTTGTTCGTAGCCATTGCGAGCAAAACAATAATGCCCTGAATATAAAGACCGTTCCATTACTTTAAAAGGTCCAGGCATTTGTTGTACGCGTAAGTGTTCTTGTACACGGGCGATCATAGTGTAGGTTTCCATAGTGTATGCCCAGCGATTGCTATCACTGTAAAATCGAGCAAGTAAAGAATCTTCGTTATTGTGTTCTGTTGCCCATGCATCAACTGGTTCTTGAACTGCTTCTACATGAGGTAAGTTTTTTTGAATAAGTTTTAAAAGAGTCGATTTTCCAATACCGTTGTTGCCTTCAAGAATATACATGGTCACCTCTATAAATAATCTAGAATAGAATTTAGATACTTAAAGTATAATAAAAAACTGGCTACACAACAATTCGTTTTAGTAATGGATTAATACGAGTAGTTATTTCATAATTAATAGTCTTGCAGTTTTCAGCAAGAGTTTCGGCAGAAATTTTTGAATCTGCTCCCAATAATGTTGCAGTATCTTTTACTTTTGCGTTCTTAATATGTGTAATATCTACCACGATCATATTCATAGCAACTCGACCAATCACTTGAGCAAATTGGTTGTGTATTTTTACTACTGCTTTATTAGAAAGAGCTCTGTCGTATCCATCCCAATAGCCTACAGAAAGAACAGCCGTAATAATTTCTTGTTCTGTGGTAAATGTTGCGTTGTATCCTATAACGCTATTGGCAGGAATTTTTTTAATCGCAATAATTTTAGTTTTCCATGTAAGGACTTGTTGTAAAGAGAAATTTTGATGAGTGTTTAGGGTTTTCTTTCTGTTTTCCAATGAAGGCCAAAGGCCGTACAATCCAATGCCAAAGCGAGCGAAATTATAGGCGGTGTTAAGCACAGAAAGCGCAGCAGAGCAGGAAAAATGCTTATAAGGTATAGCGGGGAATTGCTTAATTAATACGTTGAAATGTTGTTGTTGGAGCGGGCAATATTTGGATTCACTATCTTCTGCATCAATATAGTGAGAAAAAAGTGCAACAACGTTTAAGTTTGGTAGAGAAAGGCACTGTTTAATAAAAGCTTCTGCTTGAGTGTAATGTATACCCAGTCGAGACAAACCAGTATCAATTTTAATATGTACACGAGCTCGAGTACTCTGTTTTTGGGCAAGCGTATTAAGGGTTTTTGCTGTATCAACATCATAAATAACAACATCAATATTGTTTTGAATGGCTTGTTTAAGTGGTATGTCTAAAATGCTTAAAACAAGAATGGGTTTGGTGATTTGTTGTGAACGTAAAAAAAGAGCTTCAGATAAACTGACTACGCAGAGATAGTTTATTAAATTTGTTTTTTCCAACATCTGTGCAACTTCTAATAGGCCGTGTCCGTAGGCGTTGCCTTTAATTACGGGAGCAAGAAGAGTGTGTGGCGGAACTATTTGTTTGTATTGATTAATGTTGTGCAGAAGTGCTTGGGCAGAGATTTCTACCCAGGAATTTTGAGGGCAATAAAAAAGGGAAGCACGAAGCTTCCCTTGATCTTCTAAGTGGTTGTTTTTACTTGATGTTAACTGCAACTTTGCGGACTTCCTTTTCAGGTGTTGGTTTCTTTGGAATTACAATTGTGAGAGTTTTGTCTGCTTTTGTAAAATCTGCAGAAAGTTTTTCTAGTTCTAGTTGGTCAAAGATGGTGCGTTGTATTACAGAGCTTTGAACCGCATTGCTTTCGGTTGAAGCGTCCTTGGTTACTTCTTCTCTATAGCCAATAATTTGAGCAACTAAAAGATTTCGATTAATGCTTCCAGAAATTTCAACACTGTTACCAGCATCTTTCATTTCGACTTTAAAAGTGTTATCTGTAACGGTGATGTTTGCATCTTTATTAGGTGTAATTTCACCAATTTGAGCGCTGATGAGTACTTTTTTTTCTTCATCCTTTACAAAGATGCTTGAGCGTTGGCTAGGAGATTCAAGAGCGTTTTTAACGCGTCCGGCACGGTGGCCAGCTTCTGTCCAGAGATCGTCAATTTCTTTCACAAACGATTCACCAAAGTTTGTGACTTCATTACCAACAGTTTTCATTTCTTCGCTAACTTTGTCCATCTCGTTGGCAATGCGGCGAAAAAGATCGCTTGGTTTGGCGGGTTGGGGCTCCTTGCCAATCGCTTGAGAAGCTAAAAGAAACAGAGAAAGTGAAAGTGTTTTTTTCATAATGAATCCTCCTGAAAGAGTTAGTCATATGTTTCATCGAGGCAGTATACTCTTGTGTTCTTAAAATGCAACTGGGTGAATATTACTGCTTTTCTTTGAACGGAATGGTGATTACTAGGCAATGATCATTACCTTCTTCAATTTCATATGTAGGTTGATATATAGATGGATCTTGTGGTAAAAAAGTGTGCATACCAACAGGTCCATTGATTCCTAAGGGATGTTGCTCGCTAGGGAATGTGGAATAATTGGTAACTATTTTGTTCTGTGGTGCTAACCATTTGCAGCTAACAAAATATATAGTTCCAACTTCTAGTGCGAAGGCATTGAGATAATTACCGACTTCTTTAATTTGAGTGTCTTTTATACTCTCATAGCAATTTATTTTTATGACTGCCCCTTTATTTGTTACTTTGTGTGAGCAGACAACATGATTATTTCTAATATAGCATCCAGGAGTACCCGGTTTTGCGATATTAACGGTTGAATCTGCAGCTTCTAATAAAGGAAGAAGCAAAAGAATGACTAATATTTTTTTTATCATGAGTTTTCTTATTAGAGTTAATTATACATTTTATTAAGTCAGCACATTTTTTAGGATTAAAATATAACATGGTCACTTGAAGTATCTTGAAATATCCGTTTTTTGGGTTCCTGGTATAACAAGAATATATTTATTGTTAGAGAGAAGTTTATGGGAAGCTTTAACATCAAAAAAATTGCCTTCTACGCGAGGGGGTATCTCTAGTATGTTTTCTTGATCTGCAGGATTTAGTTTTTGTTTAAAATCAATCCTGTTTTGAAAAAAATAATTTAATTGGGCGACAATGCTACCATCTGCATGAATATTATAAACATTTCCGTCAGTTTCTCCGTTTGGGCCCGATAAAAAAGGACCTTTTTTTGAAGTAACGATGACTTTGAGATAACTGAGTCTATCTGTGTAGCATTCAAGTTTATAGTCTTCTCCATTATAGGATCCATAGAAAGGGGTTTCTGGTCTAGGGCATGCACTATATGACAAAGAAAAAATAAATAAAGAGAAGAGAAATGGTTTTTTCAAAAGAATACCTTTATGCGAATTATTCAAAAATTTTGATCTATGATATACTAAAAAGTACTAATTAGAAAGGATATCATGGCAAAAACATTCAAGAAAAAGACAGTTTTAAGCGAGGTAGTATACGGAGTTCATCCGGTTGTTGAACTTTTAAGGCAGAAACGCCGAAAGGTTCTTGATCTATTTATGCTTAATCCTGAGCCTAAAGCTTGGATGGAAATTCGTGATATGCTGCCTAAGTATCCAATTCGAATCCATAAAATGCCTAAGGAAGCGCTTTCTCAGCGATTAGGAACGACAGATCATCAAGGGATTGGTGCATTTGTACAGCCGTTTCCTTTCAGGAAAAAGTTCTTTGAGCCTAAAAAACAGCCATTTTTACTTCTTTTAGACGGTGTTCAAGATGTTAGGAACTTTGGTGCAATTGTTCGTTCAGCTTATTGCACGGGCGTTGATGGCATTATTGTTTGTAAAAGAAAAGGTGCTCCTTTAAGTGGTGCAAGCTTAAAAGCTTCTGCTGGGCTTGTTGAACGTATGGAGATTTACCAATCTTCATCAATTAACAATGCGCTTCAAGAGCTTAAAGAAGCTGGATACAATTTATATGTTGCAGCTCTTTCTAAAAAAGCGAATGCTTTTACTCAAGACTATAAAAAACCACTTTGTTTGGTAATTGGTTCAGAAGGAACTGGTGTTTCTCCTGCAACTCTCAAAGCAGGAACGATTATCACGCTGCCACAAAAAGCAAAAGATGTTTCTTATAACGCTTCTGTAGCTGCTGGAATTTTACTTTCTGTTATTGGTCAACAGAGTTAATACCATTTCTGTGGGAAGTAAGTTTTAAGTTCTGTTCTATTATGAAAAAAGGTTATTTTTGTTTTATAATAATCAGGATTAACGAGCAAAAAGTTGCCAGAGGTATTATTAATTAAGTGGTTAAAAAACACTTTACCATCTTGGCCTTCTACTTTTAATCCACCTCCTTCTGTACAAACATAATCTTTGCTTCTTTGTATTCGAATCTTTTCTTCTGAAGGTTCTTTCCCATAGAAAGTAAAGGTATTGGTATGGCTAGCTACAAAACCATTACGATCTAATTTGTTGAACGTTGATGAATGCCATAAAGATGAGCAAATTAGTGCTGCAATTGTAGCTCCTAATACTTTCATAAGAGCCTTTTAATTAGTTAGATTTTATAAGTGGAATAGTCAAAAATAATGTATGTGCATCTACTACAAAAAACATAATCTTTTCTAAGTCTAGTTTGTGCATAGGTATATAAGGTGCTCCAAAGGCTTTAGAAGATATGTCTTTAGGGTATGGGGTATCTGTTTGCAATAAGGCCACAGTAAAACACTGACGTGGGCCCGAAAAGCCATTGACTATAAACTGGGTATTATCGCGAGAGTTGGTGATTGCTATTTCAAAGTACTGATCTTTGAGATTAGTGTTAAGTTTAATGTCTGAGCATCGAAGATCTGTATCATTAATAGTGAACATAAGCGCAATGGTTTGTCTTCCATCTCTATCATCATACCCCCATTTTGTTTTATCGTGCGCAAATAAGGTGCTTCCAAGAAAAAAAGGCAGAAAAAATGCTAGAAAAAGAGATCGGTAGTGTTTGAACATCTGTATAATCCTTAGATTTTGTATCGTTAAAATATCAAACTGCCTTGTAGATGGTAATACAGATTATCATAATCTGAGAATATTGGCAGACTTAAGGTTTTGCTTTTCTCCCCCTTAAATTATTGACTAATGTGAATCAAAACCTGTAAAAATAAAGGATAGGGTTTATGTTAGAAATTAGGGGAAAGTGTGAAGAAGTTCAGGGGCGTTGTTCAACTTACAGTTCTTTTTTTTATCTGCTGGGGTGTGCGCGGTTCTATTAAAAAAAGATATGCCGCTCCTTTGCCTAAAAAAATTTCAGTACACTTAGACGCTCATTTTTCAAAAGAATTCAAAAACAAGGTGCAAGCGTTTGCCCATGAACATCAAAAGGTCTCGCTTTCTGCCAATTTGTTAAGTGAGTTGATTAAAGAAACGTTTCCGGTTGTTGAATCGGTAACCCTTAGAAATTATTTGTCTGATCACGTTAAAGTTGTTTTAAGGGGTGGGCATCCGGTTGCATTGGTTAATGAAGATCTAGTGTTGGCGAGTAATAATGCGTTGGTATACCGTAGTGTTTATCCGTCTGAAAAATATAAAAATTTGCCTTTTTTGCATGTTGCTCAGTCTTCAAAAGATAAAAAACAGCTTTACCTTTCAGATGCCTGTAAAAAATTTATCAAAACGTTTGACCGTTCTTTGTTGCAAGAGTACGAAATGCAATGGATCAATGAAACGTTGATTCAATTGCGAGACCGTAAGCATCAAAAGCTTACTTTATTGATAGACGTACAAACCGAAGTAACAGATGAGGTTAAAGCAGCATATGGGCGTATACGAGATAAAAAATTGCACCAACAAGCTAAGCTTAAAAGGGGGCGTGGCTGGTTTGTTGATGCTCGGTTTAGGAATCAAATGATAGTCTTTCTAAGGGGGGAAAAGGTATGAAAAAAGTTTTTGCTGACAAAATTGTGTCAGCTATAGACATTGGAACCACCAAGATTTGTGTATTAATCGGCCATAAGCTTGGCGATGGTCAGGTAGAAATACTGGGTGTAGGAAAAGTGCCATCAGAAGGTTTGAAAAAAGGTGTGGTTGTGGATATTGCCAAAACGGTGCGCTCGATTCGAGCTGCTGTGAAAGAGGCAGAATTAATGGCAGACATGACGATTGAATCTGCAGTTGTAGGAATTGCTGGGGCACATATTACGTCTCGTAATGCATACGGTGCAGTGCCGATTGAAAAAGGTCAAGTGACCGATGAAGATATTTCGGCAGTTGTTGCTGCAGCTAAAGCAGTTCCACTTGCAGAAGGCCAACAAGTGCTTCATGTGCTTCCACAGTTTTTTAGCATTGATGGTTCAGATAGAATTCAAGATCCACTAGGAATGCATGGAATTCGACTCGAGGCGCAAGTTCACATGGTAACTGGTGGCATTACTTCAGTTCAAAATTTAGTGACCTGCTGTGAGCGTGCTGGTGTAAAAGTACAAGATGTAGTGCTTGAGCAACTTGCTTCTGCCCAAGCAGTTCTCAACCAAGATGAGCGTGAGTTGGGTGTGGGCGTTATTGATATTGGCGGTGGAACTTCTGATTTGGCTTTGTATCAAAATGGAAGCATTCGTCATACAATGGTGCTTCCCATAGCTGGGAACCATTTTACCAATGACCTTGCAATAGGATTGCGTGTTACAGTCAGTGATGCTGAACGCGTTAAGCGAGAATATGGACTTGCAAGCACCGATTTGTTATTAGAAGACAAAGAGGTAGAAGTAGAGATGGTCCAAGGGGGAAGGAGACAAATGACAAACACAAACACAATTGCCGAAATTCTCGAACCGCGAGCACAAGAGCTTCTTTCTATTATTCATGAAGAAGTTATTGCTCGTAACATGCAAGGTTTGCTTGTCTCAGGATTAGTTATTACCGGCGGCGGATCTCTACTCGATGGCATCAAAGAAGTTGCAGAGTCTCTTTTTGAGGTTCCTGTACGAATAGGAAAACCAAAAATTGTGCATGATGATCCAGAGATTTTAGGGAATCCGATTTATGCAACAGGCTACGGTCTTCTTCTTTATGCGACCAAAAAGAATCATGGCGGCGGGCTCTTTGATGATGATCAAAAAGGAGTTGCGCGTCTTTTAACACGAATGAAATCATGGGTATCTGATTTCTTTTAGATCTCAAAAAAAAGGAGAGCACAATGATAGAGTTTGATCGGGAGGAAAGTCACGCAACACCCTTAGCATCGATCAAGGTTGTAGGTGTTGGTGGAGCTGGAGGAAATACTATAAATTGTATGATTGAATCTGGATACAGTGGTGTTGAATTTTTAGCGGTTAACACCGATGCGCAAGCACTTAAAGATTCTCGTGCACATGTAAAACTGCAAATCGGTCAAAAGTCTACTAAGGGTTTAGGTGCCGGTGCTAATCCAGACGTTGGTCAACGTGCTGCAGAAGAAGATATCGATAAAGTTATGGAACATCTTCAAACAGCAGACATTGTGTTTGTAACTGGTGGCATGGGTGGTGGGACTGGTTCTGGTGCACTTCATGTAATTGTTAAAGCGCTTAAAGAAAAAGGTATTTTAACTATTGCAATTATTACTAAACCATTTGGTTTTGAAGGTAGAAAACGCTCGCGTATTGCAGAAGAAGCGGTAGCAAAAGTTAAAGAGGGCGCAGATACACTGCTCATTATTCCAAACCAAAAATTACTCGATCTTGTTGACGACAAAGTTTCTATGATCGACGGTTTTAATATGATCAATGAAGTGCTTAACCAATCGGTTAAAGGTATTTCAGACATTATTACGCGTGCAGGTCACATTAATGTAGACTTTGCAGATGTGCGAGAAATTATGAAAGACCAAGGTCTTGCGGTAATGGGAACTGCTCGTGCAACTGGTGATCATCGTGCTAAGAAAGCGGCACTCGAGGCAATTTCTTCTCCATTATTAGAGAACATGAGCATTGCAGGAGCACGTGGTGTCCTTCTTAATATTACTGGTGGTTCGAACCTTGGATTGCATGAAATTAGCGAAGCAGCTTCAATTATTTATGATCAAGCAGATGAAAATGCAAATATTATTCTGGGTTCGGTTATAGATAAAGAAATAGGTGATGAAGTTTCTGTTACTGTTATAGCAACAGGTTTTGACGAAAGTTGCGAAGTTGTAGACCGTTCAATTCCAACTGCAGTGCGTGATGAACATCCTGAAGTACGGCAAGCTACTGGTGGAGACGGAAACAGTGGAGATGTTGAAGAGATTGTTGAAGACGAAAGCACTCCTCTTCCACCAATAGAACCAGAAGAAGATGAGCACTCAATGAAGCCTGCGCAAGATTCAGGTGAATTAAAACCAGAAGCGCCTCGCCCTCAAGAAGAACAACGTCAAGAACAAAGAGAAGCGCAATCTGTTGTAGAAGAACAATCAGGTTCGGTCAATGTTAATGATCTTGATGTTCCAACATTTATGCGCAAAAAGGGTCAGCATCAAAAATATAATAAGAACGACTAAGTTTTAAGTAAGACAACGAGCTGGGAGCAGGTGACCGCTGCTCCTTTTTTTTGTTCATTTTTAGTTGTATTTATTTTCATAATAAGCTTAATTTAGTTTGCTTTTGAGTTAAAGAACTTACTGAATGCGTGTATTCTTGTTTTTTCAATTTCTGAAATGTTATCCTAAAGAGGTTATTTAAGAATATTATTTCAGGAGGTTAAGATGAAGAAGTTATTTTTACTATTAAGTTTATATGGAATGGCGATACAGGGCGGTTCGATTTCTGAACATAAAACTTTTGCTTCTCTAGTAGCAAAAGATAAGATTCCAAAGGTTGTTAAAGGTGTTTTAAATTTGAAGGACTTGGATCTCGAAGGTCCGCTCAGAGCTCATGATTTTAAAAATATGCCTGATAAAGAGAAAGTAACAGCGATTTATTTCTATGCCAATAAGCTTACTCGAATTGAGCCAGGAGCCTTTGAAGGATTTACTGCTTTAAAAACACTGGGTCTTGGTAATAATAAGATTACTGATATTGAATCAAAAACATTTGCAGGGCTTGCTAATTTGACAGCGCTTGATATGGCGAATAATAATATTACTCGAATTGAGCCAGGAGCCTTTGCTGAACTTACTGCTTTAAGAACATTGGGTCTTAGTAATAATAAGATTACTGATGTTGAATCAAAAACATTTGCAGGGCTTGCTAGTTTGACAACGCTTGATATGGCGAATAATAATATTACTCGAATTGAGCCAGGAGCCTTTGCTGAACTTACTGCTTTAAAACTTCTTCACCTTTCTTATAATGAGATTGCTCGCATTGAATCAAAAACATTTGAAGGGCTTGCTAGTCTCACTCATCTTAGTTTTACGGGTAATAAGATTAGTCATATTGAGAAAGAAGCTTTTGCTGAACTTACCGCTCTACAGGAGCTTGCTCTTGCTCATAATAAGATTAGTCATGTTGCATCAAACACATTTAAAGGGCTTGCTGCTTTAGTAAGGCTTTATCTTTATAAAAATAACATCACCCATATTGAGAAAGGAGCTTTTACAGGACTCCCTGCTCTAAAAGAACTTGCTCTTTTTAGTAATAAAATTACCCATATTGAGAAAGGAGCTTTTGTTGGGCTTACTGCTTTAAGAAAGCTTAATCTTGGAAGTAATGAGATTACTCATATTGCAGAAGGCGTTTTTGGTGATCTTATTGGTTTAAAATACCTGGACATTACGGACAACAAACTGTCTCTAGACAAAGAAAAAGCAATTAGGAAAGAGGTTCCTCAAGGTTGTATTGTAAGTTTTTAGTAATTAAACTAGGATTTGACATTAGGCATAAATTTAAAATTTTATGTCAGGTTGGTGTCTTACCACAAGAAACTTATAACAGCTAAAGGTAGTTAAAAGTTGTATGGCAAAGTTTAAATTGAATTGTCATTGTATACTTTATTTATCTTACTTTATTAATAGGTTTTTTCTTTAAGAATGCTTTAATGTTTTCAATAGTGCTATCTAAAATCCTTTTAAGAGCAGCTTCTGTGTTAAAAGCATTATGAGGTGTAACCACTACATTGGGCAACTTCATAAGTTTGTGTTGTAGCCTTAGAAGTCGTTTCGAACATAATCGCGGATACTTTTTGTGTAAATTTTGTTGACGCTTACTGAATACACATTCTTCTTCAAGGACATCAAGCCCGGCACCAGATAAGATTTTTTTATGGAGAGCTGTCCACAAAGCTTTAGTTTCTATCAGCCCACCACGAGCAGTGTTGATTACAATAGTTCCTGGTTTAATTTTCTCTATGTTGTTCATGTTGAGCATATGTTTGGTGCTTGGTAAAAGTGGTGTATGAAATGTAATTACATCAGACTGTTTAAGTAACTGGTTAAACGTGACGTACTTAAAGTCGTATTTTTTAGGAAGCTTTGCGTCTTTATGAATATCGTAGGCGATAACATTCATGCCAAAGCCATTGGCAATTGTAATAACATGTTTTCCAATATCTCCTATTCCTACAACGCCAATTGTTTTTTCTTTAAGATCAATTCCAGTGAGTTGAGAATGGAGTACATTGCCTTTCTGTGCCTTGTGTTCTGAAACTAATAGTTTACGTGCTACAGCAAGTAGGAGTGCAAACGCGTGCTCGGCAACTGTGTTTTGGCCATATCCAGGAACATTGCAGGTAGTGATGGTATTGATAATGTTTTGATCAATGTGGTCGTAACCGGTAGAGGTTGTGACAATCATTTCTACGTTGGGCAATTCGCACATAATATCGTTATCTATTTTGGAGTAAATAAATACAGCTATAATGTTCGCTTTTTTTGCTTTAGAGACAGTTTTATCGCTTAATGGTTGAGATGTAAAACTGAATGTATGCTTGGGAAGTTTTTCTTTAAGATAGGTTTCCATCCATGGTTCTACTTCATAAAAGGCGATGTGGGCCATAGGTTTCTCCTTTAGTTTTGGTAAGAAGTATACCATGCTTGTGTTATGTTAAAGCAATAAAAAAGGGCCCCATAGGGCCCTTGTACTTTAATATGCTAATAATATTTAGAGTGGTTTTTCTTTAGCACGTCTGTTCTTAAGACCGTTTTCTGATCCAACGTGGTTAAGAAGACGAGAAAGATGAGGCATGTTGCTGTCAATAAAGCTACCCATTGTCTCTGTTGTTAATACTGCGTGTGTTGCTGCAACAGCTACACAACCAGCTACCAAGCGAACAAGAGCATTGTTTGCTTCTGTTCCGTAAGGTAGGCCATTGATAGTTTCGTTTACAGCTACTGGGTACGATGGTGTCAAATCTTTAGGCAGTTGTGTAACTACCTGGTTTCCTACAACATAAAATGCTGCTGGATAAAGTAGTTGATCAATGCCTCGGGCAACAGCGCTCACAGCTGTTCTAATTTGTGTTCCTGCTAAGTTACGAGTTTTGTGAGCTGTGTCTTTGGTCATTCTTCTGATGCCACCAAAACGAGATGTTTTTGCTTCCATTGATCCTAATGAAAGTAGTAGTAAGGCGGAAAGTGCAATAGTTCCTTTAGTACGCTTCATACGTATCTCCTTTAAATAGATTACAAGTTTCCTTTAAGAAAACGGTATCATACTTGTTTATGTCTGTAAAATACAAGAAAAAATACAAACATAACTAAAGACGATAACATAAAAAGAGCACTTTATGGCAAGGATATGTAAATGATTATCTATGAAAATCTTTCTTTTACTCTTTACTTTGGCGATCAGGCACAGCAGATTGAACCGAGTAAATGTAAATCTTTAACAAGCAGTTCTTTATTTTCTCAAGATCCCTTTGGACTATTAGAAAAAAGGTTGAATGTCTCTGTACTTACTTTTTTGCATCAGGTACATAAGGCAGATGGCAAAATTGTTAAAAGTAAAAAATCTATAGAAGATGTCCCGTTATTTTTTGAAGAAGGGGATTATCTTGCAACTAATCAATCTACTGTAGGGTTAGGTATTGTAACAGCAGACTGCTTACCCATTGTGTTTTTTGATAGGTTGCATAAGGTAGTAGCTATTGCTCACGCAGGTTGGAGAGGTTCGATTGCAGGCATTGCTATAAAAGTAATGAAAGATCTAGAAACGTATTTTTTTACTCAAAAAAAAGATGTAACAGTTTTTTTTGGCCCAGCAGCAAAAAATTGTTGTTATCAGGTTGATGAACCATTTTTAGAAAAAATAGGATCAGGTTATTCTGTTGAGAAAGCGCTTTCTCAAAAAAATAATCACTATTATTTTGATTCAGCTTTATACAATGCACAAGAACTCATTTCGTTTGGATTTTCAGAGCAGCAACTTGTATTTGATTATAATGTATGTACCATATGCAACGATAATTTTTGTTCGTATCGTCGTCAGGGAGGCTTAAGCACACGGCAGATTACGGTGGTTTCATTGAAATAGTAGTCATCGTAGTCTACACTGTCAGGATACATTCGAATGAGAAATAAAGGATAAAAATAGATGATTACCAATATTATTGCCAAAGTCATGGGTACTCAAAATGATAGGGAGCTGAAAAAGCTACAGCCCCTGGTTGATCAGATTAATAATTTTGAGCCTACAATAAGCGCATTACGCGATGAAGATCTTGCCCATAAAACAAATGAATTTAGAGAGCGTTTAAGTAAAGATGAAACGCTTGACGATATTCTGCCAGAAGCATTTGCTGTTGTTCGTGAAGCAGCAAAAAGAAAACTTGGCCAGCGTCATTTTGATGTTCAGTTAATGGGTGGCATAGTATTGCATCAGGGTAAAATCGCAGAAATGAAAACCGGTGAAGGTAAAACATTAACTGCAACATTGCCTCTCTATTTAAATGGTTTGACTGGAAAAGGAGCTTTCCTTATTACGGTTAATGATTATCTTGCTCGTCGTGATGCTGATTGGATGCGTCCTATTCTAGAGTTTCTAGGATTAACTGTTGATATTGTTCAACACGATATGAGTGATGAGGATCGTAAAAAAGCTTACGAGGCAGATGTTATTTACGGAACTAATAATGAATTAGGTTTTGATTATCTTCGAGATAATATGAAGTTTCGCTTAGAAGACTATGTGCAGAATACTTTACCGTTTGCCATTGTTGATGAAGTTGATTCTATTTTGATTGATGAAGCCCGTACTCCTTTAATTATTTCTGGTTCTTCTGAGCAAGGGGCAAAGCTGTATGAAGCTGCTAATAATGCAGTTAAAAATTTACAGAAAGAAGTTGATTATGAGGTAGATGAAAAACAAAAAAGTGTATTGTTGACCGAAGCAGGGACCGACAAAGTTGAGGCCTCTTTTGGTGTAGACAACATGTATGCTATTGAAAATTTAAATATTCTTCATCATGTTAACCAAGCTTTGCGTGCACATACTTTATTCCGTAAAGATGTTGAGTATATGGTACGAGACAATCAGGTCTTGATTGTTGATGAATTTACTGGCCGTGTATTGAGTGGCCGTCGATATAGTGATGGGCTGCATCAAGCGCTAGAAATGAAAGAAGGCGTTGCGGTTGAAAAAGAAAGCCAAACACTTGCATCTATTACACTTCAGAATTTTTTCAGATTATTTGGAAAACTTTCAGGTATGACTGGTACGGCAATGACCGAGTCGGAAGAATTTCATAACATTTATAAATTAGATGTTGTAGCGATTCCAACTAATAGAACTTTGTTAAGAAAAGATAAGCAAGATCTTATCTTCTTAACAGAAGCAGGAAAGTTTAAGGCAATTGTTGAAGACATTCGAGAACGTCATAAAAAAGGTCAGCCAGTTTTAATTGGTACTATTGCGGTTGAAACTTCAGAGCGCTTGAGCCAGGTTTTGCGAGCAGAAGGGATTCCTCATGAAGTTTTAAATGCAAAACAGCATGAGCGAGAAGCAGAAATTGTTGCACATGCTGGTGAGCCGGGACACATTACGATTGCAACCAATATGGCTGGTCGTGGTACTGATATTAAATTGTCACCACAATCTTTAGAGGCTGGCGGATTGTATATTTTAGGAACCGAGCGTCATGAATCTCGTCGAATTGATAATCAATTGCGTGGTCGTTCTGGTCGTCAGGGAGATCCTGGAGAATCTCGTTTTTATATTTCATTAGAAGACGAGTTAATACGTGTCTTTGGTGGTGGAAACTTCGACCTGCGTGACCGAATGAGGTATGCAGGGATGACTGATGATGAGGCAATTGAATCATCTTGGGTATCTGGAAGTATTGAGAGTTCACAAGAAAAAGTTGAGAAGCATAACTTTGACATTCGTAAACATTTGCTTGAGTACGATGATGTTATGAACCAACATAGAAAAGTTATTTACACATATCGTCGCGATATACTTGAGGGTGCAGAACAAATACATGAGCTTGTGCGTGATATGATTATTACGGGTGTTCAAGATGCATTTGCATATATGGTTCCAGACCGTTCTCTTAATCAAAAGCAAATAGATGAATTATATGAGTTCTTATCTAGAATGACTCATTTAGAAAAATCACTTTTTGAGAAACAACAGTTTAATCTTTCAAATAGTGACATTTTGAAAAAAGATATTATTAACTTCTTGCTTGCACAATATGCTTTGTACCGTCAAGGGCAAGAAGAAGAGAAAATTAGTGAAGCAGAGAAATGGGTTATGCTTGAGACTGTAGATCATGCTTGGAAGCAACATATGTTAAACCTTGATCATTTAAAAGAAGGTATTAATTTACGTAGTTGGGGGCAAAAAAATCCATTGATCGAGTATAAACGAGAAGCCTTTCAAATGTTCGAGGAAATGATGGGGCAAATTCGTTGGGAAATTGTTCACAGAATTTTTCATTTAAATACCGCACGCTTTAATACGGAAGAAATTGAACGTAAACGCCAAGAAGAGCTTGATGCTCTTCAGATGACTGGTGGCCAGGAGAATAGCTCTGGAGAGCGCGAACCAGTTCTTCGTGATGAGCCTCGTATTGGGCGGAATGATCCCTGTCCATGTGGGTCGGGTAAAAAACATAAAAAGTGCTGCGGCTAACACTGGATTGTAATGAAGCAAAAAACAATTTTAGTAACCGGCGGAGCGGGCTACATTGGTTCGCATACCGCTTGGTTGTTATCCCAAAAAAAATATCAAATAATTATTCTTGATACGCTTTATCAAAATCAACCGTTCAACCATTCCTGGGCAACCCTCATTAAAGGTGATTTTGGAGATAAAGCATTGCTCGAAAAGATTTTCACCGAGTATAGCATTAGTGCCGTAATGCATTTTGGAGCTTATCTCGCTGTAGGCGAGTCGGTAAAGCATCCTCTTGAGTATTATCAAAATAATGTGGTTAAAACGCGTACATTGCTCGACACTATGATTAAACACAACATATTAAAGTTTGTTTTTTCTTCTAGTTGCGCAGTGTATGGATACCCACAAACGTTACCGTTAACAGAAGAACATTCACGCAATCCTATTAATCCTTATGGTAAAACAAAGTATGTAGTTGAGCTCATGCTCGAAGACTGTGCTCAAGCGTATGGGTTAAATTATGTAAGTTTACGATACTTTAATGCAGCTGGTGTTATTCCATATGAGAATTTATATGAATGGCATATTCCAGAAACGCATTTAATTCCACTTGTTTTACGTGCAGCACTAACGAATAAACCGATCTCTATTTTTGGAACAGACTATAACACACCAGATGGCACTTGTGTGCGTGATTATATTCATGTACAAGATCTAAGCACTGCTCATTATAAAGCGTTGCAACATGTTGAGTATAACCGTCCTTCCGATGTTTTTAATTTGGGAACCGGGACCGGATACTCAGTACAAGAAATTATTACGGCTGCGCAAGAGGTAACAGAACAAGAGATTAAAATTACTTATGCCGATCGGCGAGCGGGAGATCCCCCAGTGCTAGTGGCCAATGCTACAAAAGCAGCAAATATTTTACAATGGAAACCGCAGTCTTCTGACATGCATACTATTTTAAAAACTGCATGGATAGCGGAGCGCTTTTGTTTTGAGCAAGAAAAAAGGCCTCAACTTTGAGGCCTTTTTTAATTTAAAGCGATAGTGGTTTATGATCAGTTTTCGTCGTCACCATCAAATCTGCTTTTTAAAATCGCTCTTTCTTCTGCTGATAGGCGACCTCTAATTCCAGCATCTTGTAAAGCGATACCTAAGCAACTGTTAAAAGTTGTAGCGATACCGTCTGCAAATGTTTCATTCATTATCTGTGTAACGCGTGCTCTTTGATGACCGGTTAGTGTTATGCCGTCTGAAGAACTTGTGTTTCCTCTATTGCCTGCAGGTGGTTCCGGAGGGAGACCGCCTGGGAAAGCATCTGGTGCCGGAGGAACATTATCATAGTTTGGTGCCGGAGGGAGATCACCTGGTGTACCAGCGCTGTCATCTTCCCAAGGCTCTTCTTGACTATCGTCGCTATTAGAATCATATATTATGTCCATTAATCTTTCTTTTTCTTGGTACGCATAATTTCTAAGAACTTCAAGGTCTGCTGGGTTTAGGCCATAACTATCTAAATTAAGATAAGCACCTGGATTGTCCTGAAGTTCTTCTCTAATCCATTGTTCCCATCTTTGCATTCCAGTTGAATCTAATCGGTCAATAGGTTCAACTGATTCTGCGCCAGGAGCTTCTCTAACAATTGCAGCTGCTTTGTATGTGTCATGACATGCTTTTAAGTCTCTGCGTGCAAGTTTTGAAACATCATGTCCTGAGTTTCTCAAAATTGTTGCAACATCCTCATGCGAGCCTGCCTCAACGCGTTGTCTTATTGTTCTTAGTAGAGCTTCTAGTTTTGTTTTTGAAAGAGGTTTGTTTGATATTGCAGGTTTACGTGAAGCAGATCCGTCGTGTCCACTAGCCCCAGATGGATGAAGTAGGCGAGCAGGTGGAGGAGGTAGGGTTCCAGTACCAGAGTCACCTTCAGGTGATGTTGATCTTGCAGGTGTACGTGAAGCAGATCCGTCGTGTCCACTAGCCCCAGATGGATGAAGTAGGTGAGCAGGTGGAGGAGGTAGGGTTCCAGTACCAGCGTCACCTGCAGATGATGCTGATCCTGTGGAGGAAGAAGACAATCTTTCGCATGCCTCACTTACACTTTCTCCATATACTTCCTTAAAGCCGCCCCCTACTCCAGAGTTATCGAGAGTATTGATTGGTTTTTTATATTTTTTAAGGTTCGTACACAGGCTTCTCAGGTTTCTTTCATTTCTTCCTCCTTGATATGAGGATTTAATTAATTTTTTTGCTTGACTAGATGTTAATCCATACATCGAGAAAGTTGTAGCTGAGAAAGCAAGTAGTATTAAAATTTTATATTTCATAAACAATACTCCTGTTTATTTATATTTTCAAAAATTGATGAGCAATTTACCGTATACATTCCAACGAGAAATTCCTGCGTTTTGTCTCGAGGTATCAACAGAACCACCAACTTCGTAATTTTGAGAAAATTCACCTTCGTTGAAGTAAGCAGCTGAAGCATGGAGTGTACTTAGAATAACGCTTGGATGCGCAGCAGAAACTAGATTTATGTCACTTTCTTTAATAAAGATATTAGCGTTTGCACCTAGATTTGCTAAATCAAGATTGCGCCCCATTTTACGGTTTGGCATAACTTCTCCAGGGTTTCCTGCCGGTTCAGACAAGTCTGCAATCATTGGGCCTTCTTTCCATGCGTTAACAAGTTTAACATCTTCTGCTTGGCGGAAGCGATTCATAATCCCTGCATTAATATTCCAGTTTTTCCCTACTAATGAAACTTGCGTTGCCATTCCCAAAGCAAAACCTGGATTCACCTTAACGTCTTGAGTCATAATGTTAATCCCGAAGGTTCTTCTGTATGGCACGTCAGCAGTTCCTGCAGCATTACGAGCGGTAGCATTTTCAAACATTGCCAAGTAGCGAGTCCATTGACCGTTGTATAAATCAAGGGAGCGTTTTTGTGTGTTTTCAAAAAGATAGTGGCCAGTGAGCGAATTGGTTATCCACCAATTACATGCTTTTGCTTCATGCATGCAGTATTGAAGCGTATTACCCCAGTCAATACCTGCGTGGTGTCCGTTACCAACCATAGCTTCCCACATATATTCTGCAGTTCTGCGATTACCGGTAGGAATAATAACACCTACATATTGGCTTACAAAAAGATCATCTTTGTCAATGGCATTGCGACCAATTCTTATTTTGAGATCAGCCATTCCATCTTTTTTTTGAGTTCCGTCGATACGGCCATATTTTAAACCGGGTTGTCTGAAAGCCTCAAACATATTGGTTTGTGCAAGTAACCTTCTACTTGTGCCTGTTTCGTAAAATGGATTGGCAGTAGAAGCTCTTTGGTCATCAGCATTTTGTTCAATGATTACTGTTTCTGATAGCCCGACTGATTGCTTAACGTGCACAAAAGGAGCATCAAAGTTTACCCAATATTTTTTGCTGAGTGGGTGGCGATAAGAGATCATAAATCCAAGGGTACTTTGTTTTGGGTCCACTGTAAGCTTAGAGTGGTGAGTGTCTCCTCTTGTTCTTACATTAAAATCCCTAGCAAGAAGATCTTGGCTTAGGTCTTCTGTGTAACTATCAGGAATATCTTCTTTTACAACAAGCTCTTTTTTGTTGTTGAACAAAAGGTATTCGCGTAGGTCTTCTCGCCCACTTTGAGTTGTTTTCCCTCCAAAGATAGAGAGAGCGAGTTCGGGCTTTTCTGCCATATGTCCTTTTTCATGCTCCTGGTTAGTAATAAGTGTATATCCTGTGGTGCTGTAGAGTTCGTAGGTGGGGAAATCAACGAATACACTTTTTCCAGAGATATTTTGTGCATGAGCACAGGAGTGGAGCAGAATAAGGGCTAAAGCATAAATGCGGTACTTCATAGGGGGTTCTCCTTTTTTATGTCCCTATTTATTATTTTGACTATATCTATTATTCCTACCATGATTTTTTATAAAAATGCAATATTTAATTCTATAGTTTATTAAAGGTATAAGGAGTGTTTAGTGACTCATGTTTCTTTGAGGTTGTTTGGTCCTCTGAGCAATCCATGGTAGACTTTTGAGATAAAAAGACCGGAAAATTTTCTTACTAGGGTGTGTTATTATGATTTCACGAGTGCGCGGAACGCGGGATATTTTTAAAGCTCAAGAGTTTTTAGAAATTTTTAGAATCATCAAAAAACATCTTCATCAGTATCGTTTTCAACAAGTTATATTGCCTTCTATAGAGTCGGTTGATTTATTTAAACGTGCTTTAGGGCAAGAAACCGATGTGGTTTCTAAGGAAATGTTTGTAGTTTCTTCTTCTTCTGCCGATAAAAAAAAAGAACAGATCTGCTTGCGTCCTGAGGCAACCGCCCAAATGGTTCGAGCCTTTATTGAGAACGGTGTTCAAGATCTGCCTTGGAAAGTATTTTGTAATGGTTCTATGTTCCGGTATGAGCGTCCACAAAAAGGTCGGTTTCGTGAGTTTTATCAATGTAGCATGGAGATTATAGGTTCGGCTTCTGTTTCTGAAGACGTGCATTTAATTGCAATGCTGGATGCACTTTTTGCACAAAAATTTAATTTTAGTGAGTATGCTTTGCATATTAATTTTCTAGGGTCTCCAGAAGATAGAAAAAACTTTAAAACAAAATTATACGATTTTCTAAGTGAACATGATTCTGGTATTTGTGCTACTTGCAAAAGACGTAAAGAAGCTAATATTTTACGTGTCTTTGATTGTAAAAATGATGATTGTCAAAATGTTTACAACAACGCTCCCATGTTAACAGATCATCTTTCTGAAGAATCTGCTAAAGAGTGGCAGCACGTGCAAGATAGGCTAGAAGAGCTTTCCGTTTCTTTTGTGCATAATACTAAGTTGGTTCGTGGACTGGATTATTATAATAAGACAATTTTTGAATTTGTAAGTCCACTACTTGGTGCACAAAGTGCTTTTTGTGGTGGTGGTCGTTACGACTCTCTAGTTTCATTGCTTGGCGGCAAGCAAGACCAACCTGCGATTGGTGCAGCTATTGGAGTAGACCGGTTACAATTATTGTTAGAAGCAACGGAATCTGCGTTGCTTGAGCAACAACTTACACCCCTTTATGTTGTAGTACCGCTAGAAAAAGAACAGCATCCAGTTGCATTAAAACTTGCTCAATCTCTTTTGAATCAAGATTTTTGTGTAGATGTATTGTTTGAGGGGAAAGTAAAAAGCATGATGCGCAAGGCAAACAAAATGGGTGCCGAGGCAGTGTTGCTTGTTGGTGGTGATGAACAAAGTAATGGCACTGTTACCTTTAAAGATATGCAGTCTGGCGAATCTCAAACAGTTAAGCAGATTGACGTTGCAGGATTGTTAAAGAGGTAGGTTTTTTTATACCTGTGAACTTTTTTCTATTATTGTTCCATCTGGAGTGGTTGGAAGTACTTTGTCTTTATAAGAATAGTATGGCATACCATTGTGTTCGGACCTTTCATATTCTTCTTTAGTATAAGGTTTTAAAAAGCCTTTTGGTATTCGGAATTCTTGTTCGCGGGCGTTAGGATGTTCTCTTGTTGTTTTAAGTTCTTTTTTTTCTCTTTGGAAGTGTTCAACATATAAGCATTTTTTTGGTATTGCTCCAGCACTAAGCAGATGTGTAACTACTTCATCATTGTTTTGTTTATCGAAAACCATACCGAGTGGGGTGAGTATTACACCATCCTTATTTATGCTTCCGTGGTTAAGCTCAGCATTGGCTGCAATCATGACTTTAACGGTTGATGCCATTAGATTCTGACTTGCTAGTCCAAGTGGAGTGGTTTTATTTTCGTAGGTTTCTCCAGTAAAATACTGACTTTTTCTTTTTGGTCCTGTTATTCCTTTATTAGGGTCAGCATTGGCTACAATAAGCTGGTTAGCATTTTTGGGATAGTTTTCTAAGCACATTTTCCCAAGTGCGGTTATGGTTGAATCTTTCTTATACACTGCACACGCGTTAGGATTAGCATTGTTACGCAGAAGTAATTCAATGTAATGAGGATTATCACATGTTATCCCTAGTAAAGGGTTGATTTCTTCAGAGTGAACTTTTTTAACGCTATTTCCCGTAACAATTGAGTTTATAGAAAGTGATAATGCTAAGAGTAGTGTTAATTTTTGATGCATATAAATCCTTATTCGTAAAATGCGTTGGGAATATAGGTAATATTCGCTGATTGCTTTTCTACAAGTGCAACATCAAAGCGGTATACTTTGGCTATAAAGTTATGTTGTGTTAAGAAAGTTTTTGCTGCTAGAATAATTTTTTTTTGTTTTGACCGTGTAATAACTTCTGAAGTGTTAAAATAAACATGCGAACGAGTTTTGACTTCTACAAAGACAACGAGCTCATTTTTGCAGGCAATAATATCTACTTCGCCACTGCGTACGGTAAAATTACGTTTAAGAATTGAGAATCCATTTTCTTCTAGATGGTGTGCAATGCGTGTTTCTCCGGCAGCTCCAATTGCAGCTTTAGAAGAGTGAGACATAGTCAAATGCTTTTTTAATAGGAGACTTGTGAGCAAGTTTTTGTGTGTAATTTGGGTAAAGACTAGCAAGTTTTTTATGTACCTTTTCGGCGTTCACAGTATCATTTTTTGCTAATGCTACACGGTATTCCATATGAAGATTTTTTGGTTGTGTATCTGGTAAAAGAGTTTGGTAAGAGGTCTTTAAGTTGGCCAATCGAGTTTCAGCGGCTTTAGGGCTACCCTTTTTCATGTAGTATTCAAAAACAGTAACTTCGTGATCGTACAATGCATAATAACAACGCTCTTTAATTGCCTTTACATCATTATTGAATTGTTTGTATGTATCACTTTTTTCTAAGAATGCATCTGCTAATTTAATGGTGTTGAGTGTTGGGGTTTGGTCTCTATCGGCAGAAAGCATAGTATAAAAATGGCTTAAGAGGCCTTTGTATTGAGCATACTCAGCTTTCTTGTCTCCAGGATATAATTTCAAAAACTCTTCATATTCGCGTGCTGCAAGTTTTAATGCATTACGATCAAAGTTAATATCGGCAATTTCAAGTTTAATATTTTTAATAGCAACAGTGCTTTTGAGTAAAGACATTAAGCGAGTTAAAAATTTAACAGCTTCATCTTGCCATCCCAACTTAAGGGCTAAATTGGCAATGGTTCTCAGTTCTTTTTCGTTCATTAACTTAAGAGGTTTTTTGTCTATGGCTCTATATTTTTTAAGGACAATCTTTTTTTCAGGTCCCTTAAGGTGCTGGTTTTTGATAGAGAATACCAAAGGGCTTCGTTCTTTTTCTGGGGCTTTAACTTGATAATACCTGACAGGAGCCTTTTTGGGCTTCATATATTTCATAGGGTTAGCAATAAGTTGGTGCGAACCACATAAAAGCACAAGCCATAAGAGATTTTTTTTAGAAGTAGACATTCCTGTCCTCAAAAGCGTTACGGTATAATATTGTACAAAACCAGTATGCGGGTAAGAATACCACATCATTTTTGAGCTCGCAACTTGGCAAAGATTTATTAAAATACTATTTTCTGTCTTTAAAGGTCCTGGCTAGAGCTTAATCATCATTGATTTGAGCAGCTGGTTTAGGTGATTGTTTTGATTCAACAGGAAGAATCTCTCCAATATAGAGTTATCTTTATTTCTAAATTACCTTTTTTTGAAGTTTCTAGCATTTTAAAAATTATCTTGAAAGTGGTCAATAAAACTGTACAGAGCGTACCACGTCATTCAATAGCTTGTAATAAGAGTAAGAGCTATCAAAATTAGCTTGAGTCTGGTATTTTCGATAAAGAAGTGACACATTCATCGGTAAGCATAAGCTTATGGTATTGGGTAAGACGGAGAAAAGTATGGTAAATAAAACATTAGGTCAGCTGTTAGTTGAGAGCGGAGCAATTACGGAGGAACAAGCAAGAAAGTTCCAAGAAGAGGCTCAAAAAGCACACATTCCTTTTGCGCGTTATCTGTATGACAAACACTTGGTAGCAGAAGAATCTATTGCTCAAGCCTATGCAACTATGACTGGTCTTACCTTTCTTAACGATATAACAGACGAAATGGCAGATCCGCTTTTATTAGCAAAGGTACCTCTTAAGTTTTTGCGCGAGAACAGAGTGATTCCTATTAAAGATAAAGGCACTTCTCTAGTTACCGCTAACCCTACAGACTTTTCTCCTGTTGATGAACTTCAATTACTTTTTGGTAATGATGTAAAGATTGTAATCTCTACTCCCAAATCTATTCTTGATGCCCTTAATCATTATTATCCGCTTGAGGGTACCGACGAAATGATGGAAGATCTGGAGAAAGACGGTGATGCAGCAGATCTCTCTTTTGCAGACATTGACGAGAAAGACATTTTAAGTAGTGCCAACGATGCGCCTATTATTAAATTAGTTAACTATATTCTTTTTCAAGCAGATAAAATGAATGCATCTGATGTGCACGTTGAACCTGGAGAGAAAGAAATTAGAATACGTTTTAGAGTTGACGGCCGCATGCACCAATTCATGACAGTTCCTAAAAGAATGGAGGGCGCTGTTGCTTCTCGTATTAAAATTATGTCGAATTTAAACATTGCAGAAAAACGTAAACCTCAAGATGGGCGTATTGAAATTCGTATTGGTGACAAACGTATTGATCTTCGTGTTTCTTTTTTACCAGCGGTATATGGAGAAAGCGTTGTTATGCGTCTACTTGATAAAGACAAAGGGTTTTCTGAGTTAGACAATCTTGGTTTAAGTAAGCGAGACTACGAAGTAGTTACCCAAAGCATTGCTCGACCTAACGGAATATTCTTGGTGTCTGGGCCAACCGGTTCTGGTAAAACTACCACGCTGTATTCTATCTTGAGTCGCATTAATGTTCCTACGGTTAATGTTATTACGGTAGAAAACCCGGTTGAGTATCAGTTGCCTGGTATTACACAAGTACAAGTAGACCCTAAAGTAGACTTAACCTTTGCCAGCGCGCTTCGTGCAATTTTACGTCAAGATCCAGACATTGTAATGATTGGTGAAACACGAGACCAAGAGACAGCACAGATTGCTATTCAAGCAGCATTAACTGGTCATTTAGTGTTAACAACCATTCATACTAACGATGCTCCTTCTATTATCACTCGTTTAATAGACATGGGCATTGAACCGTTTTTAATTGCCTCTTCTATTGTTGCTGGTATGGCGCAACGTTTGGTTCGTAAACTCGACCCTGCATGTAAAGAAGCATACAAACCATCAGAAGAAGTACTTAAAAGTTTAGGCATGGATCCGGCAAAGAACAAAAACGTTACCTTCTACCGACCAAAAGGGTGCAAGGAATGTAATATGATGGGGTATAAAGGTCGGCTTCCAATCTTTGAAGTTATGGACCTGACAGACTCTATCGCAGATCTTACTATGGCCCGAGCAGCTACACTTAAAATTAGGCAGCAGGCACAAAGAGATGGTATGACCACATTGCTTGATGATGGTATTAAGAAAATAAAAGAAGGCTTGACGAGTGTAGAAGAGGTTGTTTCTGTAGCAACTGTTTTTGATAATCCCGCAGATTCTGAATAAATTTATTGGTTAAAGATTAATAATCTATTACGAAAAAAGTTTGAATGATATAGTTCTATTTTTTGCTTAGGTATTTTTTATTATTCTATGTATTTAAAGCCCCATGAAAGATCGTAATTCATGGGGCTTTAATGGTATTAATTAGATTGATCGATATGGCGTGATTCTTCAGCAGCTGCAGCAGCAGGACCGGTTGAAGATTCCTCTTCATCTTTACTTTCATAGGGATAAATGAATGTATCGAGTTTTTGATTTATGTTCTCTGTACCGCATGAAGGGCATCTTAGAGGGCCTCGGTTGTTACTTTTCCATGTTGTAAATGCATCTTCTCCTACAAAGTTAAGGCAACAGCTTAGATAGTGTAAAGATTGGTCTTTTTTAAAAGACTCTAACATAATAGGACACGTGGATTGTTCTTTAATAGTATGTTGTTTGAGGATTGTTTTGATCTGATCGTTCCTTGTAAGTTGGTATGCATTTCTTCTTTTAAGATCAACTCTTTTATAGGGTGCTCCATTTTCTAGCAAAAATTTTACAATGGTATGCTTTCCGGCATAGCAGGTTAATCCAAGAGGTGTTGTTTTTGTTCCATCAGGAGATGTTGCACCATCTTTGATATCGGCTCCGTTTTCTAGTAAAAATTTTGCAACAGTATGGTTGCCATTATAGCAGGCTAATCCAAAAGGTGTTATTTTTGTTCCATTAGCATATGTTGTACCATCTTTGATATCGGCTCCGTTTTCTAGTAAGAATTTTGCAATATCATACTTACCTTGAGAAGAGGCTAATCCAAAAGGTGTTGTTTTTGTTTTATCAGGAGATGTTTCACCGTTTGTGATATCTGCACTATGTGTTAATAATAAACCTACAATTTCTAGTTTGTTGTTTCGTATTGCTATGCTAAGAGGGCTTGTTATCATTCCATTCTTATAAATAGAACCTGTTTCTAGATTAACTCTGTTTTTTAATAGAATGCTTACTATCTTAGAATGACCATAACGGCATGCTTCAGCAAGAGGCGTTGTTTGTTCATCTTCACTAATAAAAGTTGGTTCATTAATTGGTGTTTTCTCTTTTATTAATTTTTCTACAGTATCTATATTTCCTGATTGACAAGCTGTTACCAGTGATTTTAAGGCAAAATCTTTATCAATTTTTATTGATGCAGCTTCTTGATTACTGTTCTCTCTAGAAAGTTCACTTTTTTTATCATCAGGATTTCCTGTAAAAATAGACCCTGCATGTAAAAGAGCAAAAGAAAGGAATAGTAGTTTTTTGGTTTTCATCTTGTATCTCCATTTTAATACTATATCATAAATTTATAATTCTAATTGTAATATATTTAGCATATTTGTCAATCGGCTATTTAAGCTTAAATAATACGTTTAGGGAAGTTTTGGTTGCAGAGTAAAGAATTGGCTTTGAGCTTAAGTGAGCTTGTTTAGCTATCAGTGCTCTTTGAGATCTGAGGATTCTTCTTCATCTTTACTTTCATAGGGATAAATGAATGTATCGAGTTCTTGATTTATGTTTTCTGTACCGCATGAAGGGCAGCTTAGAGGGCCTTGGTTGTTACTTTTCCATGTTGTAAATGTATCTTCTCCTACCCAGTCAGAGAATTCTTCAGCGCCTGTAAAGTTAGAACAGCAATTTAGAAAGTGTAATTCTTCGTCTTTTTCAAAAGAAGATAAACGAATAGGGCATGTGGATTGTTCTTGAATAGCACGTTTTTTAATGAGTTCTCTAATTTGGTTCTTATTAATTTTTTGATCTTCACTATCTAGTTGATATGAATGAGCTACTTGATATGCATTACGGTCTTTAGATGTAACTCTCTTAAAAGAAACTCTTGGGTCATCAAGTAATGTTTTTACAGTATCAACATAACCCTCTTCAGAGGCAAGACTAAGCGCGGTCACTTGTTTTCCGTTAGGATAAGCATAAGCAAAAGCATTAGGTTCAATTCTTTGATTAGTAAGTAATGCTTGTACCGTAGCGGTACGGCCGTTATAAGAGGCAAGGCCAAGTGCGGTTATTCCTACTCCAGAAGTATTGATAAACTGATAAGCTGTGGCGTTAATTCTTTTGTCACCAAGGAGTGCTTTTGTAGCATCAGTATGGCCGTTTTGACAAGCAAATCCAAGAGCCGTCGCTTGTGCTCCATTAGGATTCATATGCTGATACATTGTGGGGTCAACTCTTTTGTCACCAAGGAGTGCTTTTGCAATATCAGTATGGCCTTTTTCACAAGCTAAACTAAGTGCGGTCAGTTTTTTTCCTTTAGGATGAGCATAAGCAAAAGCATTAGGTTCAATTCTTTTGTCATCAAGGAGTGCTTTTGCAATATTAGTATGGCCTTTTTTGGTAGCAAGGCCAAGTGCGGTCATTTGTACCCCACTAGGATAAGTAAACTGAAAAGCATTAGGTTCAATTCTTTTATCAGCAAGTAGTGTTTTTACAGTGCTCATATAGCCTTCTTGAGTAGCAATGCCAAGCGCAGATATGTGTATTCCATCAGGTTCCGTTATTAATATATTGGGATCAAAGTCAAAAGACCCATTAAGTAGGCTTTGTATAGCTTTTATATCCTGGTTTTTACAGGCTTCAATAAACTTTATTTGATTGTGCATAGTTGATTTATCTGCACTTCCTGCATAAGAGTTATTGTCACTTGTAAAAATACAACCTGTGTACACCAAAGATAATCCAAAAAGAAGTAAGTTTTTATTCATTATAACCTTTATTAATATGATATTATTTTGTGTGATAACATTTTTAATTTAGTTATCACACAAAATAATATCATATTAATAAAGATAAAAAAGTTTCAGATTAATCAATATCCATAACTGGCTCATCATCCATAACTGGCTCACCTGAGGATTCTTCTTCATCTTTACTTTCATAAGGATAAATGAATGTATCGAGTTCTGTTGGTATGTTTGGTTTTTGGCATGCAGGGCAAATGACAGTACCATGATATCGCATTCTTTGTCCTACCCAGTCAGAGAATCCTGCAGTGCCTGTAAAGTTAGAACAGCAATTTAGAAAGTGTAATTCTTCGTCTTTTTCAAAAGGCGCTAAAGTAATAGGATCTTCGGATTGTTCTTGAATAGCACGTTTTTTAATAAGTTCTTTGATTTGATTTTTATTAACTTTTTGATCTTCACTAGTTGCTGGATATGCATTAGCTATTTTGTATGCATTATGTCCTGCAGATGTAACTCTCTTAAAAGAAACTCTTGGGTCATCAAGTAATGCTTTTATAGTATTAATATGACCATTTATAGAGGCAATACCAAGTGCAGAAAACTGCCTTCCGTCATCGCCCTTCATCGCAACAGCATTAGGTTCAACTCTTGGGTCAGCAAGTAACGCTTGTGCCAGAGCAGCACGATCATAACGAGCAGCAAGGCCAAGTGCAGTGGTTTGTGATCCATTAGGAAAAGTAGCCTGAAAACCATTAGGTTCAACTCTTGGGTCAGCAAGTAACGATTTTATAGTATTAATATTACCATTTATAGAGGCAAGACCAAGTGCAGAAAAATCCCTTCCTTTATCGTCCTTAATCGCACAAGCATTAGGCTCAACTTTTGGGTCAGCAAGTAACGCTTGTGCCAGAGCAGCACGGTCATAACGAGCAGCAAGGCCAAGTGCAGTGATTTGTGATCCATCAGGAAAAGTAGCCTGAAAACCATTAGGTTCAACTCTTTCATCAGCAAGTAATGCTTGTGCCGAAGCGGTCTGGTTTGCGATAGAAGCAGCTCCAAGTGGGGTGACTTCTGCTTTATATTTTGTCTGCGCAACAGCATTAGGTTTAATTCTTTCATCAGCAAGTAATGCTTTTACCGTATTAATATGACCATTTTGAGAGGCAATAGAAAGTGCTGTATGCCTTGTTCCTTGAGGATCAATAATTAAAGAATTGGGGTTAGTTCTTTCATCAGCAAGGAGTGCTTTTACCGTATTAATATGACCATTTTGAGAGGCAAGGCCAAGTGCCGTATGCCTTCTTCCTTGAGGATCAATAAAGGACAAAGAATTGGGGTTAGTTCTTTCATCAGCAAGGAGTGCTTTTACAGTAGCAACATGACCTTTTTTAACAGCAAGGCCAAGTGCCGTATGCCTTTTTCCTTGAGGATCAATAAAGGAAAAAACATTGGGGTTAGTTCTTTCATCAGCAAGGAGTGCTGTTACAGTATCTGTATCACCTTTTATAGAGGCAATGCCAAGTGCCGCCTGTTTTCTTCCATTAGAAGCAATTCCGGAAACAGCATTAGGGTCAATTCTTGGGTGAGCAAGGAGTGCTGTTACAGTATCTGTATCACCTTCTATAGAGGCAATGCTAAGTGCTGCATGTTTTGTTCCGTTAGGATCAATAAAGGAAAAGGCGTTAGGGTCAATTCTTCGGTCAGCAAGGAGTGCTTGTACAGTAGCAGTACGCCGATTTTGACAGGCAATACCGAGTGCATTACATTGTGATTGGTTTTTATCAAGATATTGATAAGCGTTAGGGTCAATTCTTCGGTCAGCAAGGAGTGCTTGTACAGTAGCAGTATGGCCATTTTGAGAGGCAACACCGAGTGCGGTAAGCTGTGTTCCATTAGGATGAATAGATTGATAAACTGTAGGGTCAATTCTTGGGTGCTTAAGGAGTGCTTGTACAGTCGCAGTATGGCCGTGACGAGAGGCCACACCAAGCCCAGACACTTGTATTCCATCAGGTTCCATTATTAACATATTGGGATCAAAGTCAAAAGACCCATTGAGTAAGCTTTGTAGAGCTTTTATATCCTGGTTTTTACAGGCTTCAATAAACTTTATTTGATTGTGCATAGTTGATTCATCTGCACTTCCTGCATAAGGGTTATTGTCACTTGTAAAAATACAACCTGTATACACCAAAGATAACCCAAGAAAAAGTAGGCTTTTAACTTTCATTTTGATCTCCATTTTAAATATTTTTATTATAATTCTAATTGTAAATAAGCGATATGGTCGTTGTCAACAGTATATGTACATTAAGCATTGTGCAAAGGTGCTTTTATAAAGAGATAAGCTTAAAAAATTATTTTTAGTTTATCTCTTTATAAAATTTATAATTGTAGCCTTTAAGGCTCAGGCCTTTTTTATCTATTTTTATCTTTTTCTCTGGCCGAGAGAATGTTTTTTCGATAAGCTCTAGGCATCATAAAGGGTCCCTTCATGCGTAATTTTCGTTTACTGTCAAAAATAGTTTTATCTCTTTTTCTAGGTCTTTTCTTGGCTTTGGCATGGTTTCAATTTGATGAACGATTTATTGCGCTCGCAAATAGTGGTATGGAAAAAGTTTTTGAAAAACAGTTGAATTGTCAATTTAAAGGAAAGGTGGTTCGAGTAAATCCGTTTTTATTAACCATTCATTTTGAAGATGTACAAGTAGAACCTTTTGATATGAGTAATAACTGGTCTTGGAGTGTTGCTCAAATGACCATGAAGCTTTCATTTCTTGAGTATCTTTACTACGGTGCTTTTGGGCTACACGTAAATCTTACAACATTGCATTCCTTCTCTGGGCTCAAAAAAAATGGTGTTCCTATGGTAAGCGATCATTTGCTAGATCTTTTTGCAGGAGCTAACTTTAGTGTGCCCATTTCATTTCAAACAGTTGCAATTGTTGATGGTTCGTTACTTGTTGACGATGTTGATAGAAAAGTTTCATTCATATGTCATTGGAATAGTAATGCAGGGAAAGCGGGCAGAGATTTTAAGTCTAAGTTTTATCTTTCAGATACCTCTTTAACGTTAGATAATAAAAAAATATTTGAGCAATTTAGTGGACAAATAACATTTGATGCTTTGCATGGCAATGCGTTTATTAGGATGGCAACCGATGCTATGTTTATGTTGCCGCAGTTACCAGAAGATCAACGAGATTGTTACGTTCTTGGTTCTTGGGATAAGAATGCAGGAAGCTTTGTGGTTTACAATCAAGATAGAACATTGTCCTTTGTTCCTATTGAATTGGTGATGGGTAAAAAGGGTCTGTTGGTGAATGCTGAAGGGGTGATTTTATTAGAATATTTAAAGCGATTTTTTTATCCGCATATATCACAAACACTTAAGGGCATGGGTTACTTAAAAGTTTCTGGAGATCTTAACGGATCGTTGCAGACAAAAGTGCGTATGCAAGATGTGGGTTATGGTAGTTATTTGTTAGATGAATTGTATGGTGATGTAATGCATGTTTCTTCTGAATGGCGTGGCTCAATTGGTGCCACTAAAAATAATGCTGCAGTAACTGGTACATGGTGGTGGTCTGATAGTGTTAAACAGGGAGTAGTACAATTGGTTAATAGAAATACCTTACCTTTTTTAACAAGTACTTATTGGCAGACTTTGCCAGGAAGAACTGCGCTGCAGATTGTATTTAAAAACGATGGTAATGGTAAATTAGAGTATGTTACACAGCTTGCGCATAAAAAAACTGAGCATACTGTAAACAGTTCAGGTACGGTGACACATACGAATACCACCATTAAATGTAGCGGATCAGTGGGAGACAACACTTATACAGCAACGGTAAATACCAAGCCGATGTGGCTAAAGTCATTTATATATGCCAATGGTGCCAAGAAGAAATTGATCACTTTAACTACTAATAAACAAAATAAATTTTCTTTGTCTTTTGATTATGATGCTGCCCAAATGTTTGCGCTTGATTGGTTAGATCTTGATCTATATGGGCAAGGAGTTTTTGATGTTTCAGGTTGTATGGAATTTCCTAAATTTGTGGGAACACTTTCCTTTAAGAATGGAACTATTCGTCCAGCAGGGATGTATAATTTTATCTCAGATATTACAGCTCGATTTATTGGTGATGTTAATAAAAAAGAATGTAGTATAAAAGATACACTTATTACACTTCATCAAGGGAAAATAGTAAGTGACAAAATTTCCTGCTTCTTTAACGATGATGGTTCAGTTTATGGATTGCATAGTCCATTTAGGTTTGAAAGTTGTTTTTTAAATTGGAGTAAATACTTATACGCTATTTGTACCGGGAGCTTTGTGCTTCAAGTTGGATCGGGGGTAGAGAATGCTCTTGATGGATTCCTTGTGTTTGAACGTTCACAATTTAAAGAAAATATCTTTGCTCTTCAGACACAAAAAAGTGCAATTAACGCTTTACCAAGACAACATGCTTTAAGTTCTTTATCTTTAAACCTTGGAGTATCTACGCAGGCTCCTTTACTTGTGTCTACACCTCATTTACAAACACAGGCAATTTTAGATTGGTTTTTAACTGGAAAATTAGGTGCTCCAGAGTTGCAAGGATCATTGCAATTAAAAGGTGGAAAACTGGTATTTCCTGGACAAACATTGGCTATTTCTCAAGGTAAGCTTACGTTTGCTCCTACGCATTCTGAAGATCCTCTTCTTGATTTAACAGCACAAGCGCGTATTAAAAAATATTTGGTAACCATGAATATTGGTGGAACCATTAAAGAACCGGAAGTTCTTTTACAAGCAACACCAGGGCTTTCTGAAGAGCAAATTATTATGTTACTACTGACGGGAAGTGAGCAAGAATCTTTTAATATTATGGTTCCATCGCTGGTTATGCGTAACCTAGAAACTATTCTTTTTGGTCCATCAAAAGCGTTGGGCCATGCTTCGAACACGCTTTCCTCTTGGTTAAAGCCTTTAGAAAAAGTAACGTTTGTACCTCGATTTAATGATCAAACAGGAACGGGAGGCTTTAAGGGAGTGCTTGAGGTAGAAGTAAGTAAGCGATTGCGCGCAGTTCTGGAGAAAGACTTTAGTTTGGCAGAAGATACTGCGGCAGAAATAGAGTATCTTGCTTCCGATGATGTAAGTTTTAAAGTTAATAGAGATGAGCGTGGCGATATTGGCGCTGAGGTAGAGATGCGATTTAAATTTTAAAAAATTATTGCCTTTCTTATTTCTAGTTATGTACAGTTTTCAAGACTTTGATTAAACCGAGGGGAAGGGGGAACGCGATGAGAATAGGGATGTGTGGTGTGAGCAAGAAAAAAATGCTCGCACCATTTCTATTTATAACGATTCTCTTCGCTAAGCAAGATGTTTTTGACCCTCAAGATTGTGTGCAATTTACCAAACGAACGCTAAAAAACAATGGTACTATCGACCGTGTGTTTTTCCCTTTAGACGATGCGTATATTGTTCAAAAATTACTCATTGGTCTTATAGAAATGGAACAAAATAAGATCTGCGCACTTATGTTTCGGCTCACTAATCAACCCATTACCGAGGCTTTAATTCGTGCAAAAAAACGTGGGGTAGAAATAAAACTTGTGGTAGATTCAGGAGCTTTGGCGCTTGCGCATTATAGTCGTGTACACATGTTAACCATGGTTAACGTTCCTCTTAATGTGTATCAACCAATGTCAGTTAGTGGTACAGGGCGTGGGTACCAATCGTTGATGCACCAAAAAACACTGATTTTTTCTAATACGTTTGGTCGTCAAGTTGTAGCAACTGGGTCTTTGAATTATACCTATGCAGCATTTAACGGTAATGAAGAGATGGTTTCTATTAGGAACGATAGTCAGATTTTCAATGCTCACAGTAAAAACTTTTCTCGAGTGTTTGAGCGCTCTCATTGTTATGAAACTCAGCAGCATCGACTACCATCTACGTCTGTTCGCCCTTACGCAAAACTTCCATATGACCTTCGCGTTTCTTTAAAATTAAATAGATTATTGCGGGGAATAAAAAAATAGGCTAAGAGATCAATCGCTTCATTACCACGACTCTTTCTTAGCCGACGTTGAATCTATTTCATTTCTTAAAAAATTGCAACTCTTTAAATTTGAGAAGTCTTTTTTAAATGTGAAAGAAGGTTTTTAAAATCGCCTGGTAATGGTGCTGTAAAGTGATACGCTTTGTTTTTAAAATTAAAAGAAATTTCTGAAGCATGGAGTGCGTGTCGCTTAATAACATGGAAATTTTTCCCATACATTTTATCACTTACTAATGGATGTCCGAGCGTTGTAAAGTGTACCCTAATTTGGTGTGTTCTTCCGGTTTCTGGGTATGCTTCAACTACAGTGTGGTCATCAAAATAAGTTTGCACTTTATAACGTGTACGAGACACTCTGCCGTCTAATCGATGTGTCATCTTATTGCGAATGGTGTTGTGTCTGCCAATTGGAAAATCTATAGTACCTTCTTTTTCGGGATGGCCACAAACTACAGCAAGGTAGGTTTTTTGAATTGTTTTATCTTTGAACATAGCAGAAAATTGTTCGTGAGCTTCCTTGGTGAGAGGAACAATCATAAGACCCGAAGTTTCTTTGTCGAGTCGATGTACAATGCCAGGTCGATCTTTATAACCAACTTCTTTAATGTCTTTAAAGTGAGAAACAATCCAATCAATAATAGATACTTCATTGCTGTCTGCATGTGGTGGATGTGTAATGAGCCCAGCCGGTTTGTTGATGATAGCAAAATCTTTGTTTTGATGAATGAGTCCTACTCCAAGTTCATCTACTTCCTCTTTGCTTAATATATTTTTGGGTTTAGGGAGCGGTACACAAATGATTACCGTGTCGCTTTCTTTAATAATAGCGCCAGCTTTGGTAGCGACCTTATCATTGATGGTTACGGCGTTTTCATCGATAAGTTTTTTAAACAGACTTCTGGAATACCCAGGGAACTGTTCAGCCAGAAACAGATCAAGTCGGGTTTCGTGATGGTCTGTAGAGATCGTGAAATTATAAGATTCTCCGGGGCAAAGAAGTTGCCGTTCCTCCATTGAATATCCTTTATAGCTGGATTGATTGATTTGTGTCTTACATGGATGATGATAGAAAAGCTTGTAGGCAAAGTCAAATAGACAATGGAGGGGGTTTCCTATAAAATCTAAGAAAAAGGAGCTCCTGAACATACTCTTGATTTTGCTGACAGGAGGTTAACTCTCTAACATATAGGGTAGGCTCATGGTCCCAGAAAAACTATTTGCTGAAATAAGAAAAAATATAAAAGTGGTTATAAGTAAACGATCCGCTTTAGGTAAATCGCTTTGGCAAGAACTACTTAAGGCCCATCCAGCTGATATTGCTGCTTTCTTGGCGACTTTAAGCGTTGAGGACTTTAAGAAACTTTATGTAAATTTGCCCAATGATATTGGATGTGCAGTTTTCCGGGAATTTTCTGAACCACTTCAGGCTTTGTCTTTAGGGTCTCTAAGTGATGGAATGCGGATTGACGCTCTTGGTTGTTTGACCACCGATGAGCTTACAGACTTGTTCGAAAATCTTTCTGACGCAGACTTGAAGCATTATTTAAACCTGTTGCATAAAAAGGATCGAGAAAAGGTTTTGGATCTTTTAAAATTTAATCCTGAATCTGCTGGCGGGGTGATGGACACAGATGCTCTTGCCTTAAACGATGATTTAACCGTTCACAAAAGTATTCAACTGTTGCAGCGGTTAGAAGTTGATCAAGAAATTCATCGGCAGATTTTTGTAATTAATCCAGAAAAGCGTTTAGTAGGACATATTTTTTTAGAAGATTTGGTTATTCAAAAGCCTCAAAAATTACTGAGCTCAATCTTAAGAAACAATATTTATATAGCTCAAGCTGATGACGATCAAGAGACTGTAGCCAACAAGATGGTTCACTACAATTTGTCTATTGTTCCGGTTGTGGGCAAAGATAATTTCTTTTTGGGAGTTATTACAAGTCAGACATTAGTAGATATTATTGGAGAAGAATCAGCAGAAAATGTGTATCGCATGTCTGCCATGACTCCGGTGAAGGGCACTTACTTTGACGTCTCGTTCTTTAGATTACTCTATGAGCGTAGCTATATTTTGATTATTTTGCTGCTCGCCCAATCGGTTTCTAGCTTTATTATTGATAGCTATGAAGTATTGTTGACTGGTCTCTTAATGCAATTTTTGACCATGTTGACTAGTACTGGGGGTAATGCAAGTAGCCAGACCTCAGCTATTATTATTCAGGGTATGGCCTCTGGAGAGATTAATAAGAATAATTTAAGGCGCTTTTTTAAGCGAGAAATTGTTATTGCTAGCGCCATAGCCTTAATTTTGGGCGGAACTGCTTTTACTCGAGTTTATATTACCAGTGCAAATTTGGTGGCAAGTGTGGCAGTTGGTTTGTCTATTTTTGTAATTGTTATGGTTTCTATTGTGATGGGAAGTGTGATCCCAGTTTTCTTGAGAAGATTGCGCATTGACCCCGCCTACTCGGCCGGTCCGGTGCTTGCAACCCTCATGGATATTGTGGGATTAATGATCTATTGTTCAATTAGTCAGGCTATTTTCACATATTTTAAGAACTTTTCTTGACAAAAAGGGCAGTCATTTATACCTTATAGATAACCTTTCAGTAGGTTTTGAAATTTTAGTGGGCCGCTAGCTCAGTTGGTAGAGCAACAGCCTTTTAAGCTGTGGGTCGCTGGTTCGAGCCCAGCGCGGCTCACCAATCTCTCTCAAATGGGAGATTGTGTGAACCATCTTTTCTTTCTTCAAAGATGGTATTTTCATGGTTCCGAGTCATTCTGAATAATTTTTTTAAAGATTATATATAAGAATTGATCAAGGAAATTTTATAGGTCCCCATCGTCTAGAGGCCTAGGACACCGCCCTTTCACGGCGGGAACAGGAGTTCGAATCTCCTTGGGGACGCCAACTTATTCCTGGCTGATTACCTTCTAAAGACTTTCTTCTTGTTTTTATCAATTTCTTTATTTCATGCTGTTATTACTTTTATGACTTTCAGTATTATGATGATAAAACAAATGATTTAACATGGTTTGAATGTAGACCCTGTGTGTCTCTGTCCTATTATCTTCGGCTTAAGAATAATGCTTAACAAATAAAGATTTTAGCTATTTTTAGCGAGTAAAAAATGCGTTTAACCTTGGATTTAAATTTTTCGTGAATCGTAAGCCCAGTGTAGAATGGCCTGTCGCTGGCGAGGGCGGC
Source organism: Candidatus Babelota bacterium (assembly GCA_965658655.1). Classification (GTDB taxonomy): domain Bacteria; phylum Babelota; class Babeliae; order Babelales; family CAIQNR01; genus CBFHTA01. Next base: position 289,830 of record CBFHTA010000001.1, read on the forward strand.
ATTCAAGGCATTTGGGTGGACAATTTTTTTTGACGGCACCAATGTGACGAGCAATTGCCTTCCAGCGTTTAATTTGCTTTTTATCTTCTTCTTCTATTCTTCTTCCCATCCAGTAGCGGCAATACCATTGGAACCAACCACGTGGGTCTTCTTTAAAAATCCATCCTTTACGTTTCCATTCTTTGAGTGATTGTGAGGCTTTTACTTTAAAGTAGTTAAGGTTTTTATCTGCGGTATCTTCTGCAAATTTTGCGTGAGTGAACCAATCTTTAGGGAATTCTTTTGTACAATCGCGCATGTAGACACCACCAAAAACTCCGAGTTTAAGCATTTGTTTAGGAGTAAGTTCTGGTTTAAATTCTGGGTCAAAATTTTTTCCTGGTAATTCGGTTCGATAGTAAACATAATTTTTTTGCATTTTATCGTTTACTGTTACTTTCTTCTTCACTTTTTTCCTAATTTAATTGGTACAATCTAAAATTTAAAAAGAGTGCAAAACAGGACCATGTAAAATAAGGTATCATTAAATAAAAACTTATCATCTGGTTAAGGTAATATTCTTTCATTAAAAGGCTTATTGCTACAATCATCGCAGGAATAATCAAAAGTCCTCCTAAAATGCTATGCATACCAAAAAAGACTGGTGTCCAAGCTGCATTAAGAAGTAATTGTATAAAGTAGAGTTTGAGAATGTTTTTTTTGTTCTTTGGCTTGTTGGTATATGCCATCCATACTGCCACTGCCATTAAAACATAAAGAACCGGCCAGACAGTGCCGAAAATCCAACCAGGAGGCGTCAAGTCTGATTTGTGGAGTGTTGAGTACCAAGGCTCTTTACTTGCTTGTGTTACAAGTCTCCCAATAAAAGAGGCAGACAATGTGATGGTTAGGAAAAAGAACAAGGATTGAGCCTTCTTTATAAACATAAAGTCCTCTTTTTATTTTTATAACAGAAAATTAGAGTCTATAGAGTTAAGAATAGAATAAAAAAGTTATGAATATCGATAGTTTTTGTAATCAAGATTGTAGTCTACAGTTGGTTTAGCGTATTTGGCAGGTTTTAAAAGACCGGTAGGAGTATTAATAGGAGTTCTTTCTTTTGTATGTCTCTTGTTAATCTTGTATCTCCTTCTTCTGATATGTTAATATTTTTTATTTAGATTGTTTTTATAAAGGAGTAGGTTTTGAAGAAAAAATTAATTTCGTTTTTAGTGTTCGGTGCCTTTCTTTCTCTTAAGGCGGAATTTGTTGCATTTAAAAAATTTATAAATACAGAAACTGGTAAAACTGTTTATATGTTATATGACATTCACGTTTCTTTAGAAGTGAGTCCTATCTCTCGTGAGGTGTTTATGAGCCATAAGGGTCAGATTCAAGAACAGATGAGAGTATTATCTTTGCAGATAATAAAAAATTACCGAAATAAAAAACTTACGGAATCTCAAAAAGAAGAATTAAATGAACCACTGGAGCAAGAAAAACAAATGCTGGCTAAGAAATATGCCGAACTTTTTAGAAGAAAACATCTTCCCAGTTTATATAAGCAACAAAGGGAATTACTTGCGTTAGTTAAGCGGTGTGGTTTGTCTTTAGTAAATGAAGATTGGAGAGATCAAACATTAGATGTAGATTATGATGCAAATGCAGGAAAAGATCTGCAATTTTTACTTGGAAACAAGATTTATCGAGAGTCTATGAGGTCTTCTGTAACTCCTATGCAAGGAATAGGTGAAAAATTAGTTGGTAACTACACAGAGAACAAGCTCGTGTTAGTTCCAGGGTCAGAAGACGCTTATTACTATAATGTAGAGACGCGATTAGGAAGTAGTGTAGATCCTTCAGATGGAGCAGGAGCAGTTGATAAGCAGATTATGAAAGGCGTTAAAAAAATACTTGAAGATAAGGATAAAAAAGCAGTTATTGTTTCTGTAGGGGCTTCTCATGGGGGACGTATTTCAGAAATATTAACTAAAGAAAAAGGGTATATAGGTCATGATTTGAAAATTAACTCAGGGTTAATTGGTTGGTTTTCTCCAGCGAAACTAAAGGGTATTGTTAAATCTTTAAAAGAGAATAAAGAGCCAGATCTAACAAACATAGAAACTTCTATTCAACGCAGATTCGCTTCTTATCCTATTGACTTGTTTCGCATCTTTTCAGAAGAACTACCTACATGTAAGTTGTCTACCGACTCTCTTGGAACATTTGAGCATGAAATAAGTAGTTTTATAAAAAGTTTTTTTTAAAGTGTGCTAAGGGAAAGAAATAAGCCCACCTATAATGCCAATAATAGATTTTTTATAGATGCATTCCTCTCCCTATCCTTAGGGATTAACCTTCGAGTACTGGTGTTAAAGGGAAGCTCTGTGGAATCAAAATATCACGAATAATAGTGGCTTGTTGTTGTGTAACATGTGTTATATCCGTTTTAGTTGCTATATAGAAACCGTTTGGTTGTTGATGAGCATTTGTATATAAGGTGGCAAGTGTTTTTTGGTCTAATTTTCTAAGAACATTTACTATCTCTTTAAATTTTTGTCTTTGTTCTGGGATACGTCTTTCTTGTATTCTTATGCGTTGCACTCGAAGAGCTTGAAGGGAGGGGGTTACGCTGCTTGCCAGCAAAACAAATATCAATTTTTTCATAACTTTTACTTTCATTGCATTATTATTAAAGAGTGAAATGAGCTTTTTTAAAATATAAAATTGGTGCGAAACGATACTATGCCAAATAGAGTACCAGGTTATTCTTTTTTTTAAAGATGATAACTTAGGGAAAGTAAGCATAGACAGTAGAATTTAAGCCTGGGTGTTTCAAAAGGGTCTCAGGGTCTTGATTGTGTGTTTGTCTCTTTGCTATTATTTCCTATAGGAGGTTGTTATGAAAAAGACGTGTTTTTTGATTTTGGGTTCTTTGCTTTGTTTCCAGCAAAATTTTTCTCGGTCTATGGATTATAAAAATTTGTTTGCCGATCTTAAAAAATATAAAAAAACTCGCGGTGGTGCTCATGCGGGACATTTATATGAACATATGGTGTGGGTTAGTAAAGCTATGGATAAGCTTTTTGAGAAGAAGTCTCAATGGGTGGATGATTTTGATAATCAAGATCGTAGATTAATGGTTATTGCCGCTTTCATGCACGATATTGGCAAAGCAGGAGATCTTAAATATGAGTATTTCTTAAAACCTTCTCATCCACGCGATGGCTTTGAATATTTTATAGGTAAAAAACCTTATCTTCTTAATGGTGAGGGAGACACGTATAATTTTGATGCTTGGTGCAAGCATATGAATTTGCATAGTCAAGATAAAGCAACAGTTGCTGTATTAATTGCTATGCATCAAGAGTTTGGAAAAATACTTTCTCAAATTAAAAAGAATCCAACGCAAACGGTTGCGTGTTTTGATGAATTTATAAAGTTGCTTGAAGGTTATTCCTATGAAGCAAATTATAACGGTGGATTTCCTGATCAACGCATTATACGTATGAGTATGGCTATGACACGCGCTGATCTTGAGGGTATGTTCCCGGTAGATCATCCCATTAAGCAAGCGCCAGAGCTAAAAGATTATCCACAAACATTAAAGGCCGTTCGTCTTGCATCGGTACAGTTGCTTGATACTGTTGGCTATGCAGCAGCACAGCTTTTATTACAACGATTTAAACATAGAATGTACGCTTATGTTGATAGTAATAGTTCTAGAAAAGCGTAACTTGTTATTTAACTAATGAAAATCTTGGAGCTCCATTCACTAACGATATAAAGTTATCGTAATCCCGAGCCCATTCATGTGTTCCATCAGTGTATTGAACAATAGGGCGCTGAGTAAGTACGTTCGTACTTATGCTGTTAATTGTGTAATGAATTTCGGGTTTTTTGTGGTGAGCAAATTTCGCTCCAATGGGAACGCGTTGCTTAGCTTCCTTTAGTTCTTGTTGAAGTTGTACAGGATCCTTTTTAGGTGCACGTGTAGCACTGCTTCTATCTTTTTGAACCATTTTTTCCTTCCTCTGTAAATAACTGGTGGTTCTATTGTATTTCTTTCACTGAAGATTGTTCTTCGTGGTATCGAGCAAGAAGTGGTATTACTTTAGAGAGTACAGTGGGTATACTATCTGATTTTTCAAGACCTCCATAATTTTCGGGGAAGCGGTCTTGGCAATCATTTTCTATAAGTAACCAGTTGCTTAGCGCATTTACATTTATGGGGTATTTTGTTTTAAGTAAATCGGTTACTTCTTTTTCAGTAATTCCATGAGGAGAAACGAATGCTACAATTTGTGCTTTTGTGTCTGCTGTGTGAATAGAGCAGCTTACAACAAGAAGAGTAATGAGTAATTTCATGTGAAGTTCTCTATTCTTAAAAGGGTTGTTTTGCTCTGATTTTTTCAATTGTTAGATTGCTTCTTTACTTTAGTGTATGTTACACCTGCTTATGAACGTTTATTCTAACAAAAGGAGTTGTAGTGTGAAGAAAATATTATTGTTTTCACTTTTGTTCTCTAGTTTTATTTCTTCTTCAGGTAAAAAAATTGTGGTTATTGGAGGTGCTTCTGATATTGGTCAAGCATTGGTCAAGAATCTTTTAAAGAAAGATCATACTGTAGTTGCTGTAGATAACGATCAAGCAATGTTGGCTCACATGCAAAAGCATCATGGAAATAGTTTAATTATCCAACATATCTCTATTACTAAAGTGGAAGAAGCACGTGCATCTTTTAAAGATCTTATAGAGAAAATAGGAGGTCTTGATATTTGTATTCTTGCTTGTGCAGTAGCTCCAGAAATCAGACAATACGGATTGTTGCATGATGGCGATATTCCGTGGAGCGCTTCAAAAGAAACCATAGAGGTAAATGTGCTAGGAACAACGGCATTTGCCAATGTAGCTTTAAACCATTTTATTGACCAACAGAAAGGTTACTTGGTTGGGATTTCTTCTCTCGATTCGTTAGTTGGTCATCCAGGTTGTCCATGTTATACAGCATCAAAAGCATTTATGTCTAACTATCTTGGAGCCATGCGCAAAAAATGCTCTCGTCTTAAATTGCATAATATTACACTATGCGATATTCGATGGAGTTTTGTTCAACAGGTAGAAGACGAGTTGGCTATTGGATGGACAAACGATCCAGACAAAGCGGCTATTGAAATGCTCAAGGCTATCGAACAAAAAAAACAAGTTGCTTATATTATGGATCGATGGAGTCTTGCACTCTGGAGTTTGATGGCAATACCGTCTCTTGTTCAAAATGCCCTTAGTGGATTGAGTGTTATTAAAATGTCTTATAAATAGAGTCTTGAGTAGAAATCTTGATTAGAAGGGGCAAACATGCTAAAACCAAAAGATATATCCATAACTTAGTAAGGAGTAACTATGGGAACTTTGTACCATAACAAAAATATCGGAGCAGCCTTTGTTCTTATGGGCTCTATTTTGCTCATCATGCTTGCAGGTGAATGGGTTATTAAATTGCTTTTTATTTTTCTGTCACTCATGTGTATTGATTATGGATTACGCTTGATGGGTAATGGATCATTAATGCAAATGGTAAGGCGTTGGTTAAACAGTTTGTGAACTAAACAAAGAAAGGAGAGTTCATGGCTAAGTTTTCTATAAAAAATGCGTTGGTGTATGGCTTTAGTGCCTATGCAAAGCATTTTATGCTTCTCGTAGCGATTGGATTAACATTTGGAGCGGTCCAATGGGGATTAACTGGAGTTCCGAATCTTGTTAAGGAACAACTAGGAATAAAATCTCATGTAGCATCTGTAAATCTAGGTAAAAAAATGGGCCCTAAGGCTGCAATGGCTCATGGCGCAATGCGTAAATCACCAGTTCAAATGGGTGCTGCGGGTTCTAAAACAGCACAGATTCACCATCATCTTTTAGAAACAGGTCGCATAATACATCATACACTTGCACACAAAGCATATGGGTACATGGATAATGATCCAGGCCAATTATTTGTATTATTCTTGGTTTGGTTGGCAATATTTTGTCTGTGGGTATTTTTGTCTATGGGGCTTATTCGAGTATCGCTTGATATTGTAGATAAAGACACGAGTTCTTACGAGCGACTCTTCTCTCAAAGAGCACAATTTTTCCCATTCTTAGGAGTGTGGGTTGTATTTGCTCTTTTATGGTTTGTTATATTCTTAGGCTCTATTTTAGCGGGTGTTGTTATTGGTGGGTTGCTTGCAATTCCATTGGTTTACATCTTCTCAGATGCAGGAGCAATGATTAGTGGTCTTGTTGGATTTGTTGCGGGTATGGTAGTGTACATTAAGTTTATCATGCGTTACTTCTTCTCTACTTTCTGTTTAATAGACAAAAAGCAAGGTATCCACAAAGCATTTAGCTGTACCTATGAGATAACCAAAGGTTCAGTGCTTCGTTTATTAGTTCTTGGAATCATATTGAGTATTCCATTTATCTTTACAAGTGGCAGTGTTCATTTGCATGCACGTTTAGGAAACATGGTTGCTAATGACAGTTATCATGCAGGTATAATTGCAAAACTTATACTTGGTGTCTTTGTGGTATGGTATTCATTGTGTATTTCATATGTGTACAGAAAGTTGAGCAAGAAATAATTAAAGCTTACGCTTAAATTTCTTTTCGACACTTAAAGTATCTAACAACCAACTGGTTGGGCGGCCGTGAGGGCACGAAAATCGGTTGGTTGTTTTATTTAGATCACGTAATAGTTGTTCTATTTTTTCTGTTGATAGTACATCACCTGCTTTAACAGCAGATTTACATGCCATTTGAGCACGTAGTCGTTCGGTAATTGTTTTAAAGAAAGCGTCTTTATCTGTTTCATCTGTATCTCTAATGGTACTCAATACTTCTTGAATGAGTTCATGCATATCAATATGTTTGGCGTACACAGGGGTAGACTTAACCGTTATTTGATGTTCTCCAAAAGTTTCGATCTCAATGCCATGATCAACAAAAACGTTTAAGTGTGGCATTAATGTTTCAAAATCTTGAGCTGTTAAAGTGACGACTTGTGGAAATAAGAGTGCAATTGTTTCTTGATTGTTAAATCGTTTAATAAATTGTTCGTATAAAACGCGTTCATGCGCAGCATGCTGATCGATAATAAATAATCCATCAGGATGTTCTAATAATAAGTAGGTATTTTTAAATTGACCAATAAGTCGGTAGGGATACGATTCAACTTCTTGTTGAGTTACACTTTCTATTGGCGTTTGAGTTGGTTGTGCTACTTCAGGTTCACTGGTTGGAAACGGTAGGGTAGAAAGGTCGGGGAACACGGAACGTGATGGTGGTTCGTATGTGGAGGTAAAGATGGGTGTTGCTGGTTGTTCTGCTAATGTGACGGTCTTTTTTAATTGGCTAGATAGGTGTTGTTCTAGTGTTGTCTTAACCGATTGAGTGAGGGCCATTTCTACAATGCGTGGATTTAAAAAGAGCACTTCTTCTTTTTTAGGATGAATATTAATATCAACTGTTTTTGGGTCTATGGTGATGTTTACAACTGCAATAGGAAATTTACCTGGTTGCAGTACATTTAAATATCCTTTGGTAATTGCAGTACTAAGTTTATAGTTTTTAACCCATCGTCCGTTTACAAAAAAGAACAGGCCGCCTCGGTCGTACCGCGCATAATGTGGCCCTGTCATAGCACCAGAAATAGTTATGTTCTTTTTAGCGCTTGGAGATAAAGCCAGAGTATGGTTACTCACTTGTGTATCAAATAGTTGTGCAATACGCTCTTCAACAGTTTTTACGGGAGGACAATTATAAATAATTGAACCTTCATGAGAGAGCGTGAAATGTACGTTTAGGTTACTAAAACAGAACGCTTTAAAAAGTGCAGAATTATGGTTCCATTCAGTGGTTGTTGTTTTTAAAAACTTCTTGCGAGCCGGTACGTTGTAAAATAGGTTCTCAATAGTAACGGTTGTTCCACGCTGCAAAGCAATAACTTGTTCTTGTTTGATCATGCCTTGGTCGAGTGTTAACTGTAGACCTTCGCTGGAACTTTTATGTTTTGTTTTGAGTGTTACTTGTGCAATTGAGCAAATGCTTGCTAGTGCTTCTCCGCGAAATCCAAAAGTTTTAATAGACTCAAGGTCATCGAAAGATGCTAACTTGCTTGTGGTATGGCGTTGAAAACAAATTCGTGCATCTTGCGTAAGCATACCGTTACCATTATCGGAAATACTAATAAATTTTTTCCCGCCTTCTTCTAATGCAACTGTAATTCGTGTGGCATCTGCATCAAGACTGTTTTCTATGAGTTCTTTAACGATATTTGCAGGGCGTTCTACTACTTCACCCGCGGCAATTTTTTGAGCTTCATGAGCAGGAAGTTTTTGAATAATCATAGTCTATTGTTCTAGTTTGTTTTATTTAGCAGAGCAGTATTTATTTTTACGAGTAAAGGAATCTGTGATGCTTTTAAAATATCTTCACTAGGATACTTCTTTCAGAAGGTGATGGCAAATCCAAAGCGGACTATATGGCCATGCAATCGAATCTTTGGTTCAACTGGTAAATAAATACTATCTACATCTTCGAGTAAGAGTTGATCATGAAAGATTTGGCTTGCGTTTGGGTCAGGTGTAGTAATGATAACGCGTTTTTTTAATGCGATATTTCCCATAAAGAAAGAATACCCAAAGGAAAAAATTCGGTTTCCTTTGCCACCGAAAAGAAGGGTGGTTCCAAATTCCCCAGCTGCATGCTTTTTGTGTGGCTCTAAGTCTTGTCCTGTATAGCTTGCTGTATCTTTTTCCCACCACCTGAATCGTTCAACTCCTCTGATGCCAATAGTAGGGGCAATCCATACAGATAATGAGAATCGTGTTTGTTGTACTAACCATTCTGCAAAAGGTGCAATGCGAATACTTTTTATATCTTGATGTACTTCTAAGCTTGCTTGTGTTTCATCATGGTCAAAATAGTCTGTTTTTATTGCATTGTTACGTTTTGCAAAATTAAATTTTGCTCCAATATAAAGAGCAGTTGGTCGTTCAGATTGCCAAAATTTTCGCTTAAGAGAAAAAGAAAATCCTGGTACGGTAGCACTTTGATTATTTTTTATAAAATCTTTATTGCTACTAACATCAAGAATGGTGCGATCTGGACAGTGCCACCAACTTAAAGTTGGCCCAGCATTAATAACAATGTTAGGAGAGACTGCGGTTTCCATTGTTGGTTGATTGTGTTCCGGTAGACGATAGGGGCCTAGAAAAGCTAAGGTACTATAAAGAGACAAAGGGATAGTACATAAAAGTAATAATTTTTTTTTCATTTTTATTCTCCTGGAGGGCTTAGAATTCCTAAGCTTTTATTTTGTATTTTTACTATTTCTGCGTATGTTTTCATTTTTACCGGAGTAGTGAGCGATAAATTTTTTCTTAGAATTCTCTTTAGCTGCTCTTTGGTTGCACCATTAATTAAAGTAGTTTTGTCAGCTCCTGAAGGCATTGCATTAACTAAACCTGAATTAGCAAGCTTAATAAGACCATTTACTGTAATAGCATCGAAAGCACACCAAGGAATACTGGTTAATGCAGTGCTGTTTTCAAGGTAAATATCACCAGTAATTTGCATATTGTAAAAGGCAAGAGGTTCGATTTCAGTAAGGGCAGTATTATTGTCTATGCGTAAATCATTTCCTACAGTAGCTCCTTTAAAGAGTTTATTTGTGACCTTTGTAATGTTTGTGTTGTCTATTCTTAAATCGTTACTTACGGTAGCAGACTTAAAAGCTTCTTGTTTGAGAGAAGTAATAGCGGTGTTGTCTAGTCGAATATCTCCAGTTGTGGACTGTTCAGAGAAAAAATCAGTAATAATAGCATCATCCACCGAAGTTAGACTTGTATTTCCAGTTAAGCTTATTGTTCCACCAATAGTTCCTCCGCTAAATGCTGTAGCGCTAAGGCTTGTAAGATTTGTATTGCTTTGCATTTGTAGATCACCTGTTACTGTAATCCTATTAAAAGCACTTGCGGCAATAGTCGTAAGGTTGCTGTTGTTATTAAGTTGTAAATTTCCAGAGACAGTTAATCCACTAAAGGCATTTGCCCCAATAGTTGTGATTCCAAGATTATTTAATAAAAGATTCCCTCCTACAGTTAATCCATTAAGAGCATCAGTAGGAATACTCGTAAGAGAAGTATTGCCATCTAGTCGTAAATTGCCTGTAAGCGAAAGTCCACTAAATGCATCAGTCGAAATAGTAGTAATACCAGTATTATCTTGAAGTTCGAGATTTTCTAGGTTTGGAAATGTTGCAAAAATATCTGCAGGTATACTCGTTAAGTCGGTATTGCCACCGAGTTTAAGCGTGGTTATTGCAGATTTGTCTATTCCGTCAAGTGATCCATCGAGTCCTGTAAGTTCTTCAAGGACGCTTTGACCAGCAGCAATGAGTGTAGACCCTGATAAATCGAGTGTTGTGCCACTATCTTGCAAGTAAGTAGCGCTGCTTAAATCTACAGCTGCAGCAAGTGTAGTAACAGTTTGGGTGCCAGATGTAGAATCAAAAAGAGCTATTCTCGGATAGTCTCGTGCTGTAGCATCATAATACGATGTCCAATTGTCATCACTTCCTCCATAAGCTTCTAGAGTTTTTTTAATGTTCCAACTTCCAGAAGCAGTTACCTCTGTTGAGCTGGTTCTTGTATAGTAATGATTTGCTATATTAATCGTGGGTCTTATCTCAATCCAATAAGTTCCAGTAGATGGAATTGTTATTGATCCTGTATAGGTTGCGAGCCCTCCATCTCTAGAGTCATAAGCTAAAACACTTCCTAGGTCTGTTCCTACCGTGCCTGCAGAATCTGTGTGTATTCGTATTTCCGTATATTGAATATAGGTAGTTGAAGAAGCGGAGTGTTGGACCTGGGCACTTGTTATTGTAGTTGCTGATCCTGCTGTAAACTGGTGGGCGTAACGAACATTTCCTCTGATTAGCAAAGTAGAGTTTTGAGCTTCATCAATATTACTTAAAAGTGTTATACCTAAAAGGTTTATTGGTAGAATAAATAAAAATGTTAGTAACCTTATATAATGGTTAATTTTCATATGTTTTCCTTTTTCTATAAAGAAAAATGTCAATTTAAAAAAGAAGTATTTAACGGTTTGCTTTCTTAGTAGATATTTTGGTGCAGTTGTTTTTGCATTTTTTATCCTGCAGCTCCTAAACTTTTATTCTGTAATTTTAAAATTTCAGCATACTCTTTCAGCTTTACTGGAGCTGCAAGTGAAGGATTTTTCCTTAAAATTGCTTTGATTTGTTCTTTGGTTGCGCCATTGGTTAAGGTTGTTTTATCTGCTCCTGCAGTCATTGCATTTACAAGACCAGAGTTAGCAAGTTTGATAATGCCGTTTACCGCTACAGCATCAAAAGCACACCAAGGGATTCGGGTTAAGGCAGTGGTGTTTTCTAAGTCAATGTCTCCTGTAACTTGCATATTATAAAAGGCTTTCGGTTCTATTTCTGTCAATGCTGCGTTAGAAGCTAAAGATAACTCATTGCCTACAATAGTGTCCTTGAATGTTTCGTTAGAAAGTTTTGTGATACCCGTACTATCCATTCTTAAATTGTTAGTTATGTTAGCTTTTTGAAAAGCAGTAATAGGAACCGTAGTGAGTGCAGCATTATTGTCTACTCTTAAGTCATTGCTTACTAGTGTCTCTTTGAATGCACTTTCTTCTAGATTTGTTAATCCTGTGCTATCTAAGCGGATATCTCCTGTGATAGATATTCCCTTAAAGAAAGTATTTAAAATAGTACTGGGTATTGTCTCTAAAGAGCTGTTTCCTGTTAAACTTAAACTACCCGTAAGGTTTACTCCTTCAAATGCATTTTCGTTAAGGGTGGTTAACGCGGTGTTTCCTGTTACTTCTAAATCTCCAGTGACGGTAAGACCGTTAAACGCATTTTCGCCAATGCTCGTTAAAGAGGCATTATTATTTATTTTTACATTTCCAGAGACCGTTGCTCCATTGAAAGCATTTTCAGATAATGAGGTAAGCCCTGTATTTTGTACTTCTAAGTCAGTATTAATGGTGGTAGTTTCAAAACCGTTGGTTGGTAGCGTGGCTAATGCAGAGTTATCGTCTAGACATAATGTTCCAAAAGTTGCGCCATTAAAAGCATTTGTAGCGATAGTTTCTAAAGCAGTGTTCCCATCAAGGCGTGTGGTGCCTGTGACTTCAATTCCATTAAAAGCATTTTCTGGAAGTGTTGTGAGGCCAGTATTACCATTAAGTTGTAAGTTTCCGCCTACTGTTAGTCCATTAAAGGTGTTTGCAGGAATTGTTGTAAGAGCAGTGTTGCCATCAATGCGTAAATTTCCTGTTATTGTTAATCCCGTAAAGGCTCCAGAAGCAATTGTTGTAAGAGAAGTATTGCTATCAATGCGTAATGTTCCCGAAACAGTAAGTCCATTCAAGCCGTTTTCTGGGAGTGTTGTTAAACTTGTATTCGCATCTAAACGTAAATCGGTAACCGTTAAATTATTAAATGCATCTGCTGTAATAGTTGTTAATCCAGTATTTCCATGGAGCTCTAATGTTTCTAAATGAGTAAAAGTGGCAAATATGTCTGCAGGAATGGTCGTTAAACTTGTATTTCCGCCAAGTTTAAGAGTGGTAACTGCTGTTTTATCAATGCCATCAAGAGATCCATCTAATCCTGTTAACTCTTCAAGAGCATTTTGACCTTGATCGCTTATTGTAGAACCAGAAAGATCAAGCGTGGTTCCATTGTCAGTAAGCCACGGAGAAGCACTTAAATCGACAGCTGCAGCTAGAGTGGTTATGGTTTGGGTGTCTGGAACAACATTACTTGTACCTTGTAATGAAAATTTTGGATATTGGTAAGGGGTTCCTGTAAAATAGTTCCAAGTGCTTGAGTCACTTCCACTTGCTATTTTATCTTTTTTAACTGTCCATCCTTCGGCGCTCCCTGTGGCAGAAGTAGAAGCTGTTGTTGTGTAGTAATGATTTGCAATTGCTGCTGTTGGATAAATTTCGAACCAGTAGGTTCCTGCAGCTGGTATTTCTACTTCACCGCTGTATGTTATGACATTGCTTCCATCAATTGACACATAAGAAAGTGTCCCTAAGAGCGATCCGACTGTGTCGTCTGAGTCGCTATGAATTCTAATGGCTGTTGAGGAAGGGTATTTTTGTGCCCCAGAAACTTGGCTCTGTGCGGTTGTGATAGTTGCAGCGCTTCCTGCTGTAAATTGATGAGCGTAACGAACATTGCTTCGTACTATCCAAGAGGTGGTTTGTCCTGTTGTTTCATTCATGTTGGTAAAAAGTGTTTCACACTAAAGTTGTTGAAACACAAAGAGCATGCTTAAAGATAGTAAACTTTTCCAGGGCTTCATAGATTCTCCTTTTTTATAAAGAAAAAATTAGCAGCTCATAGAAAGAGATTCAAGATTTGATTATCCGATCACAACGCGATTGTGGCCTGAGAAATCATTAAGAATGCGTGTTCTTGTAAACCCTGCTGTTGTAAAGAGTTGTTTCACGTCTTCTCCTTGATTGTATCCAATTTCTACAATTAAAGATGCCAGGTTGTGCTTACGTAAAATACTTTGCTGATTAATGTAATATGGGGCATGCGCAACTAATTGTGTAAGAATTTCTAACCCTTTGTTTCCTGCAATTAACGCTCCTCTATCTTCCCATTTTCTAATAGTAGGAGAAAGTTCATTCCAGTCTTCTGGAGCAATATAAGGAGGATTAGAGAAGATGCAATCAAACTTTATATCTTGTGGCAAGAGTGTAAAAAGATCAGATTTTATAAATATAATGTTAGAGATGTTATTTTGTTCAGCATTTTTTTTAGCAAGTGCCAATGCAGAATCTGAAACATCTACAGCATAAATGGTTGCGTTTGGAAGTTCACGCGCAAGCCAGAGTGCTATGCATCCAGATCCGGTTCCTATATCTAGAATTTTTAATGGTTCATTTTTTATAGGGGCAAAACCGGGAAGCAGTGAAGCCATCCATTCTTCTGTTTCTGGTCTAGGAATAAGTGTTGGTGGCTCAACAGAAATAGTTAACGGACCAAAAGGAACAGAACCAAGAACGTAATGTAATGGGTAGTCTTCATCTAAATGTTGTGAGATCCATTGATTGAGTTGAGCAATGTCTTGCTTTGACATCTCAAATACAGTTTGGGTCATTAAATCTAATTTACTTTGATTTGTTAACCGCTCGAGTAGCCACCAGGCAGCAGTATGTGCATGCATAGTACTTTCATAACGCGGCTCTAAGCTTTTTGTTACCTCTTTGATAACTACATATACATTGTAAGAATCTTTTTCCATAGGCCTTCCTAGCTTGTCTATAAAATTATATTATCAACTTTACTTTGAGAATAAAATACAATCAAGGGTATAAAAGTAATCTGGCTTAAACTTTAAAAATCGACATTATACGTCTTTTTCGCATATTACAAAAGATAGTTTCTGTATTCCTAAGAAATTAGTTTCACTGCAATGGTTTAGTTAAGAAATGCGCTCTGTAAGGATTTTGAGTTTGCGGTAATCGTTGCCAGTCAAAAGAGAGACCATTTCTATAATGCTATAGAGTTTATTTTCGCTTAAAAGATTTAACTTTTTTTGCTCTCTAAGAAGAGCAAGCAATAGTTCGTCTTTGTTTTGAATTTGTTCGCTAGCGAATAGAACAGGTAGATACTTGGAACAACTAAAAAATTGTTTATTTAACTGTAAAGAACTTTTTTGGATAAACGCGTGAATCTTGGGAGGCTCAGGTGGGACTTGGTAATGTATACGCTCTTGCTCAATAAACCCTAAAGCTAAACATTCAAATGTAGTACGTAAAAATTCAAAAATTTGTGGTTGTTCAGCTAAAAGTTCTTCTTCTGTTTTTTTATAAGCAAATGGGGTACGCCCTGGGTCTGCTGAACCAGTGGTTACTTGATAGACTAAGCCAAACCAGGTTCTTTGGGGGGTAGTAATGGTTACTAATGAACCAAATGTAGGGAAAAGGTCCCATTTCCAGCTTTGGCCGGTCCAGTTTTGCAAAGAACTTTGTATTACCTCAGAAAAGGCTTGCTTGTCTTGCTTTATCACCATCTTTTTCTCCCTTTTTTAGTTTTGTAAGAAAAGTGGTTCTATGGATAACGGATGGCTGATGAGTGTGGATTCCTGTTTGATGAGCCTTTGATCCATATCCTTTATTTGAGCTTAAATCGTATCCAGGAAAAAAGCTATCCATGCGTTTCATGAGTTCATCTCGCTTAACTTTAGCTAGAATAGAGGCTGCGGCTATAGAGATAGACTTACTTTCTCCCTTAGTAAAAGAGGCTATTCTTATTGAGCTTAAATCTCCAGCTAAGCTTAACGGCATAGCATCGATTAAAATGAGCTCCGGCCTTGGGGCCGAATTATGAGAGAAGAGCCCATAGAGGGCCTTTTTCATCGCTAGTTGAGTGGCTTTATAGATATTAAGCTTATCTACTAAATGGGCATCTACAATGCCAAAACTATGCCAAGAATTGTCGTAAATCCACGCTGCGGCTTCATTCCGCTTATTTTCAGTCAGAATTTTTGAGTCTTTGAGTAAAGGGTGGGTCTTAAAGGGTTTTAAGATCACCGCCGATGTTACAACTGGTCCAGCTAGACATCCTCGGCCAACTTCATCAATTCCGCACAAATAAGCCTGTAAAGAC
The DNA here is from genome assembly GCA_965658655.1 of Candidatus Babelota bacterium. Classification (GTDB taxonomy): domain Bacteria; phylum Babelota; class Babeliae; order Babelales; family CAIQNR01; genus CBFHTA01. The sequence continues at coordinate 305,537 of CBFHTA010000001.1, forward strand.
CAGATTTTCTTCTCAAATTGAGAGGGGTTTAATGAAGATGAGCTTAACATTTTTTCTTTTCCATTTGACAAGCCTGCACAATCCTGTATTCTATTAGAAAATACGCAGTGTTAATAAAACAGTAACCAAAGCTAACAAATTAAGGAGTTGAGCATGTCATCAACAGCCCTTAGAGTCAAGGAGCTTCTGAGAGAAAAAGGATGGACAACCAAGATCTTAGCCGAGAAAACTGGTATGTCTGAAAGTTACTTGACGCATATAAAAAATGGAACAAGACGTTGGAATGAAGATTCTCTTAAGAAATTGGCCAACGCATTTGAGATTAGCCCAATAGATCTTTTTGCCGAACGCAGAAAGAGAACAGATAATATAGACAGCAATGTGAGCATGCCAGAGAAATCTGATATTGACCTTAAAGTACAGGTAGTACCGGTTGTGGGAGAAATTCCTTCAAATCCATCTCCTTATAATAATCAGCTTATGCAGACTACTACAGGTTATAAAGATATTTTTGTCCCTACCCTTAATACAACCGATGCATCTATGTTTGCTTTGGGAGTAGATAATAATCTCTTAGCGCCAGCTTTTGTAAAGGGTGATTTACTTATTATCTCTCCAGAAGTATGGACTCGGTCAGGTGATGTTGCAGCTGTAGAATATGGTAATGATACGCCAATTAAGGCTATTATGCAGGTCACCTTCAGTGAAGATTTTATTGTTCTTGAGTCTCCAAATAGAAAGCAAGCTCCAGCTGCTTTAGTGAGAGGTAAAGATCATTTCAGAATTATTGGAAGAGTGGTTCAGCGAATTCAGAAATTTGCTTAAAAACCTCTTCTAAGCTTACTTTTGATACCAGGAAGACTATCTTTTTATAGTGTTTCTGGTATTCTTATTAGCTTAAATCTATTTACTAAATAGAATAACTGGTTATTTGTTATTTTATAGTGCCCAGCGGAGGGCATTTCCAGTTAGTAACTATAAGGGAATCGTACAATGACTAAGTACGAATATTTGATGCTTGCAAATCCCGGAATTACCGGAGATGAGACAAGTGGTCTTGAACAAAACTTTGAAAAGCTCGTTAAGCAGTTCAAAGGTAATCTCGTTTCTTTCGATCGTTGGGGAAAGTGTCGTTTAGCATATCCTGTAAAACATCAGGATTACGGTGTTTATTACATGGTTCGTTTTGAAATGGACGCTCCTCAAGAGTTCTTAAAAGAAATTAAGCTATTGCTTGATGTTAAATACAATGATCTTATTATGCGTACAGCAACTGTTAAGATTGAAGAAAATGAATCTTACAGTGATTATCGCCCTGAGTCCGTAGAGGATCTTCCAACACGTAATGTTGATCAATTCTTACGTGAAAACAAAATGGAAGGCTTAATTGGTAAAGCCGAAAAAGAAGAGAAGAAGGCAGAAGTAGAAGCTGCTGATAAAGCGGCAGTAACTGAAGCGGTTAAAGAAGCTTCAGCTGCATCAACCGCAACACCAGAAGCTGCAAAAACTTCAGAGATGAATGCAACAGAAGGCAAATCTGAAGATAACTCTAACGATGAAGGGGCATCTGCATGACTAAAAAATTAAAACTTAAAATCAGTGCCCGCTTGTTAAAGAAAAAAAGCAAACGTTTTTCTTCTTCACAAAAAAAGCATTGCCGATTTTCTGGAGATCCAGAACAAGCAAAAGCACTTGATTATAAAAATACCAAGTTATTACGTAATTTTTTGACAGAGCGTGGTAAGATTCTACCTTCACGTATCTCAGGAACCTCTGCGTATTATCAGCGTAAGTTGAGTAAGGCAATTAAACTTGCTCGTACTATGGCGCTTTTGCCTTACGGATCAACTCGCTACTAATTAATAACAAGTATTAAAAATTAAAGAGGTTGCTTTTTGAGCGACCTCTTTTTTATGAAGGTGGTTATGAAATCTCATTTATTCTTATCTTTATGTATTTATTCTTTTTCTTATGGATCTGCACCTTTTCTTTCTTCAAATCAATTAAGAGTTTTGCCTGATCGATCAAAAATAGTCGTTTCTTATCTGTTTAAGCATGCTGAAGAAGGTCTTGTGCATCTAGAAGCAACAAATTTTCCTGGTAATAAAAAAAATGATTCATTTTATGCAGATCTAGAAAGTAAGATACGTAAAGTGAATCCCAATGCTGAATGTTTAGACTTGATCAGCGGGTATATTAAGGGAACCGTTCGTATGCAGATAAACAATGGATCGAACGCGGCAGTTTCTAGACAAGATTATATGCTAACTTTTAAAGAGTAGAATTAAGGGTGGTTATGAATTCGTATAAACTTATTGTTGCGTATGATGGGACCAGCTATCATGGTTGGCAGTGGCAAGACAATGCTATTTCTATTGATAATGTTTTAAGAGAAACATTCTTAAAGACATTTAAACAAACAGAAATGCATATTGTAGGTGCCTCTCGTACTGATGCTGGTGTTCATGCGCAAGGGCAAGTTGTACGGCTCGGAACTCTTCTTTCCATTGATCCTCAAAAACTTATGTATGTTTTTAACAATGCCTTGCCAGGTGAGATTGTTATTACAGAGTGTACACGTGTTGACCCGGGCAGCAGGTTTCATCCGCAGCATGATATTGGAATCAAAACGTATACGTATCGTTTCTTTTTAAAGCGTCCTGAGCCAATGGTGCAACGTTACGGTCATTTTGTGGAATACCCTATTGATACACAAAAATTGGTCCAGGCGTTGACTGTCTTTGTAGGAACGCATGACTTTCGAGCTTTTTCTAAGGAACTCAAAGAAAAAGATACACAGCGAACGGTAGAAAGCGTTACGGTTACTCCATGTAGAAAATTTGGTGGTTATACTATTACGTTTACGGGGAAGTCTTTTTTGCGGCATATGATTCGAAGAATGGTAGGAGCGGCTTTTGAGGTTGCACGACGCCCGAATCGTTCATGCCAGGAGCTTAAGCAGTTACTTTTTGTGCCGCGTACTACAGAAAATCTTCCCACAGCACCTGCAAAAGGGTTATGCTTAGAGTCTATTACATACAAACAGTTATAAGGGGATTTTGATGAGAATAAAAGTACTGGGGGCCATCTTACTGGCAGGCGCTATGTTGATGTCTGGGATTACATTTAATGCATACCGTTCTTCTAACTTGGATGCTATTGGGTATGGACCAATTCGTTTATATAAAAAAGAAAGAGATCGTTCTTCTGTAGAGCAGCTGTTTAAAGATAATTTCTATGCATTGACCGCAAATCCTGATCATGATTTTGACACTATGCTCGAAAAAAAATCTCCTAATAGATTCCAATCTAAATATTTTGGTAAAATGGACACTGCGGTTCTTTACGATGGAGATAAGCTTGCAGGATTTGTTTCGTATTACATGCAAAATTCTTTTGTAGGTAAAATATTATATTTGAGTGTAAATAAAGATTTTCGTCGAAAAGGGTATGCAGTAAAGCTCATGAATATGACTATTGATCGTTTAAAAAAGCAAGGTGCTAAAGTTATAAAAGTATGTACTCGTACTGATAATGCTCCAGCACAAAATTTATACGCTAATAAATTTAAGTTTGTAAAAGAGCATACTTTAGATGGTTTTGTTTTTTATCGTAAAGATGTTTGAAGGCCATCGATCATAACTTGAGCAATAAAAGGTGCTACATCACTCAATTGATTCAGTGGCAGGTGTAGTTCGATATCTTTGAGCTCTTGAGTTACCATAATAAAGAATACCGGGTTTTGGGTGTGCGAGGTTAAGGGTTGTTTGGTTTTAGGATCAATCATTTCTTCTGCATTGCCATGATCGCCGGTGATATACAAGATTCCTTTTTGTTTGATAACAATTTCTTCAACCAGTTTCTTTAATTGTTTATCTAAACATTCAACTGCTTTGATTGTTGCATGTAAGTCTCCCGTGTGTCCAACCATGTCGGCATTAGGGTAATTAATAACATAAAAATCATGCGGGTTAGTTCTTGCTGTTTCGAGTACAGCTTCTGTGATAGTTGGAGCGCTCATTTCTGGGAATTGATCATATTGTTTACGTGTGGTTGAAGGAACCAGTATTCGTGTTTCATTGTCTAGTTTCTTTTCTCTGCCCCCGTTGAAGAAATAAGTTACGTGAGCATATTTTTCTGTTCCTGCGATAGAGGCAATAGAATAATCTTTGTCGTGTAAAAATTGTGTGAGGGTCTGTGGGATTTGTGGTCGATCGAAGAGTCTGGTTGTAGGATAATCTGCACCATAAGAAACAGGAGTAATAAAAAATGCAATTTGAGGAGCAGGAGCATCTTGAATTCTGTTTCCATTAAGAAAGAAAGAGGTTAGTTGTCGTGCTCGATCTGCGCGAAAATTGAAAAAAATTATACCATCATTGGGTTGAATGCAGGCTTTAGTGTCAAATTGCACGGGATCGAAAAACTCTTCTGATGGATGGAGTTTTTGCTGTTCTTTTAGATATGTTCCCCATGAATTTACAGTTGTTGGTTGTGGTTCGGTTAAGACAAGAAAGCTTTTTTCTGTTTGTTGCCAATTTCTGTTTCTATCCATTGCATAGAATCGACCATGAAGGGAACCTATTTTTCCTACACCAAGCTTTTTGCATTCTTGCTCTATTTGTTCTAAATAATTCTCTGCACTATCGAGAGGGACATCTCTTCCATCTAAAAAACCATGGATAATTACATCTTCAATCTCTTGTTCTGCTGCAGCCTTGAGTAATGCAAAAAGATGCTGAAGAGAGCTATGGACACCACCGTCAGAGAGTAGTCCCATCAGATGGAGTACTTTTTTTGAGGTCTTTAATTCTTGGAGTGCTTTCTTAAGTTTTTTGTTTTTATAAAAAGAACCGTTGTGAATAGCCTCTTCTATGAGAGTGAGAGATTGTGGGACAATAGTTCCACAGCCAAGAGTAAGGTGACCAACTTCTGAGTTGCCGTTGTAACCATCAGGTAATCCGACTGCTGCTCCAGCGGATTTAAGTGTAGTAGCAGGATAGGTTTCAAGTAGTTTGTTGAACGTGGGCATTGAAGCTTGAGCAATTGCATTGCCCTCTTCGACTTCGCGATAGCCAAATCCATCAAGTATCACAAGTGCGGTCGGGAAACGGTTTTTCATGGTCATTCCTTTTTTCTAGAAGCATATGATATACTATATAGGAAAATTGGGATAAAAAATAAGGAAAAATATGAAGAAAAAAATAATGATCATTCTCTTAAGTATAAGTCTGTTTCAATCACTCCAAGCTGAGAGTTTTGATGAGCAACTTTTCTTTGAAGGAAGTCATCCCGCGTTAAATGATATTACAGTAGTAAGAGAGCCAGAGAAAAAAAATATTTCTGTATGGGCTGCACTTAGACTTGCCCCGCGTTATATTTATGAAACGCATGTAAAAACATTTAGACCAAAATTCTATGCATTTATTGCAGCGATCGTTAAATCTAAAAAAAGAAATAAATGGTAAAAGATAATAAACACGAATTTGCACTTTTTTACTCTGATCTTTCATCGCAAAAGTCTGGTGATACCCTTTTGATTAGTAATGTGTCGTTGGTCCAACGAATTACTTCTATATTGCGTTTAAAGCCTAATGACCGATTGGTTCTCTTTAATCAAGAAATGCATGTACAAGTACAGCTGAAAAATTGTTCAAAAAAAAGCTGTTCTTTTATGGTTGAGTCTGGGAGTAAAAATAAAATTCTTAAACCAGAGATCACTGTTCTTTTGCCTGTGCTTAAAAGGGATGCTCTTGAATCAGCTCTTTATTCATGCGTTGCATTAGGTGCTTCTATTGTTCAATTGATAACAACTGAGAAAACGCGCAAATGGCAGGGGGGAAAAGAATTTGAACGTTTACAGCGCATAACTATTTCAGCAGCAGAACAATCAAAACATTTTGCATTTCCCACTGTTAAGCCACCTTTATCTTTGGCTAATGCCCTTGAACAGTATAAAGCAACCACACACAAGTTTTTTGCTGACCCACAAGGAGTTTCTTGTCTAGAAAAAATGTCTACATTGGATGTGAAAAAGGATTTTCTTTTGATGGTAGGTCCTGAAGGGGATCTTGCAACTGGAGAAAAAGAACTACTAAAAAAAGATTTTATATTTGTAGCACTTGTTCCAACGGTTTTAAAATCAGAGCAAGCACTAGGACTTTTATTAGGCGTAACTCGAATGGCTACATAGCTGTTTTGTATTCTTGTGTTTTCAGATACAAAGGTAGAAGCATATCAGCAACATTTTCTTTTTGTTCCCACTGTTTATACGCTTGAGTAACAACTGATTCAACTGAACAGTACTCTGGAAGAGGATCGGGGAATTTTGCATAGTCACCAAAGATTGTTTTTATTTCTTTTTCAAAAAGAATGGTGCCGTTACCTACAAAGGTAATTGGAGTATTAACATAATCTTTGTCTAATGATTCAAAGAATATTGTGTGGTTTTCCCATCCAGTAGCAATGATTGTGTTTTCTTTTTTGATTCCAAAATAAACATCTTTTGCGAATGCATTTAAAAGTACAACTGTAAGAGGTGTATCGTGTTGTTGTTCTTCTAAAAAGGTTTTAATACCGTCTACTCCAACAAGTGGAATTTTATGTGCAAAGTTTAAACCATTTGCTGTGGTGATGATTACACGCAATGTGGTAAATGGAGCAGGTCCTTGATTAAGACCTATGAAAGTAAGATCTTCCCAACTAAGATTCTGGTTATTTAAAAGGGTATTCATTTGTGAAACAAGATTAATACTAGCTTTATGCTTAGTGTCGGTGCTGGTTTCAAGAATCGAACTGTTTTTGCAAAGAGCGACAGAAACATTATTATAGTCGGATTGAAGAATGAGAGAGTAGGTCATAAATTATTTTTTGTTCTTACATTTTTGTTGTTGATAAAAAATTCCAAATGCATCGGTTTCTAAATTTTTTTCTTTTTTTGGAATAACTTTTCCACAATTCAAGCATTTCCAGCCATCAAAATTTAAAAAATGGTCAAAAAATGATTGAAGAACCATTAGGCCCGAGCATTTTTTACACTTCATTAGCGCTCCTCAACATTACATTCACTCAGTTTTTTATAAGTTTAGCACAAATAGCATAAGATACTAAGAATTATTCATTTCTTCTTTAAAACGCAAGTGTGCTAGATAAGCATCGAGAATAACTGCTGCTGCTTTAGCATGAACGTGGTGCTTATCTCCTTTTTTTCCTACTGTCTGTGCTTGCTTGCTTGAAAGTCGCTCGTCCCAGAATACCCATTCAACTGAATTGAATTTCTTTTCGAGTGCTTCTTTTTGAACAACAATTTTTTTTGTTTGTTCGCTTTCTGTCCCTTTGAGTGTTTGTGGGTAGCCAACAACAATTATTGAAATTGGTTCATCTGTAAGGAGTTTGGTAAGAAATGATTCAAGCTCTGCCAGTGTTACGGTAGTATGTGGACGGGCAAGGATGCGAGACATATCAGTTATGGCAACGCCTACCCATTGGTCTCCTAAGTCTAAGGCAACTATCTTCATAAAGACATCTTTCGATAAATCACGTATACTGAATCACGATAGTATAATCTCACACTTTTTCCTTAAAGGAAAGGAATTTTATGATACACAATTTCCTGACCATGGTTCGTGATATGGTTTGGTCTCTCCCGTTCTTAAGCTTTATTATAGGGGTGGGTTGTATCGTGACGGTCGCGTTGAATTTTATTCAGGTGCGTAAATTCTTTACGAGTTGGAGATTAGTACTAGGTGGTCCTGATGAAGATCCAAGTACAGGAGCCGGATCAAAAGGAGATATGTCTCCTTTTCAAGCTTTCTTAAACGCTTTGAGTGTTAGTGTTGGTAATGGATCATTAGCTGGTATGGGTACTGCGATTTATATGGGTGGCCCAGGAGCAGTTTTTTGGATGTTCTTAATTGGTCTTTTATTAATGGCTATTAGATTTGCTGAAGTTTTCTTAGGTGTTTCATTTGCACATCTTGGTTTTTCAGCTGGAGAGAATAAACTTGGTGGACCATTTTCATATATCGATAAATTACCTCTTGGTAGTGCTTTAGCAATGCTTTACGCTGCTTCATGTTGGTTTTATGGTGTAGTAAGTGGTTGTGCAATGCAATGTAACGCAATTAGTGTTTCAGTTAATAGTGCTCTTGGGGTTTCTACCTATGTTGTAGGAGGAGTGCTTGCAGCATTTGTGCTTTATGTAATGTTTGGTGGAGCACAGCGTATTGTTAAGGTTTCTGAGGGATTGGTACCAGTTAAAGTAGGCTTGTTTTTTGTTACTATAATTATGGTGCTTGCTTATCACTGGGCAAGTTTTATTCCATCTCTTATATTAATTTTCAAAAGTGCTTTTAATCCAAGTGCCGCATCCGGTGGAATAGCAGGATTAACTCTTCAACGAATGTTTGCAGTTTCAGCAGCTCGTACTATCAGTTCAACAGAGGCTGGTTTGGGAACAGCAGCAGTCTTTTATGCAAATACTGCAAGCGACAAGCCAGTTAATGATGGAGCAACGAGTATGTTGAGTACTTTTATTGGAAGTAACATTGTAAACACTATGATTGCTTTAGCCATTGTTATGAGTGGTGTTTGGGATAAAGGTCATGATGGAGCACAAGCTATCTTTGCCGCTTATACTACAGTTTTTGGAGCAGTAGGCGGATGGCTCGTTTCATTGTTGGCTATTACTTTTGGTATGGGTGTATTCGTAGCTTATGGATATGTAACTCGTCAGTGCTGGTTGTATATGACCAATGGTCGATTTGCAGATTTTTTCAGTGTTTTCTTTGCATCAATAGCTTTTCTTGGTTCGATTGCAAAAATACAATTGGTATGGGCGATGGTAGATCTTTCTGTTGCGTGTTGTTTAATTTTAAATCTTGCAGCCATTCTCTACTTAATTCCTTATATGCGAGCACATGTTTTAGGAAATAAATAAATTATGAAAATGCCATCCATTTTTCCGGTGGCTTCTCATACTGACAATGTTGGCCCCGGATCTACGTTTGTAGCTATCAGGGGCCTTAATTTTGATGGTCACAATTACATTGATCTGGCATTAGAAAAAGGTGCCACTAAGATTGTTAAAGAATGTAAAGAAACCCCAAATACACGCAAAGTGCTTGCTGAGTTAAGTGCGCAAGCTGCTGGGCACCCTGCAAAGAAATTAAAACTTTTAGGTGTTACAGGCACTAAGGGGAAAACAACCTCTGTCTATCTTATGCATTATTTACTTAAACAGGCTGGTCACAAAATAGCGCTTTTGAGTACCATAAAAAATTGTATTTTAGATCAAGATATTCCTGCAACCATGACCACCGCTCAACCAGATTATTTACATCAGTTTTTTAAATTGTGTGTGGAGGCTGGCGTTGAGTATGTAATTATGGAAACAGCTGCTCAGGCAACTACATTTCATCGTTTGGAAACACTGCAGTTTGATGGCCTTATTTTTACGAATCTCGACCGTGAGCATGCAGAATTGTATCCAACTATGGAAGAATATTTTGAAGCGAAAGCAAAGATATTTGAGTATGCAAAGCCGGGTGGAGTAGTGGTGAGTAATGTTGATGATCTGTATGGCAAAAAGCTTCTGGAGCGGTTTGCAGCAGGTGTGCCATTGACGGTCAGTGATTGGTATGAAGGTACTGTTTTAGTTGATGGTAAAAAGTATAGGTACTCTAATCTTGCAGGTGTTTTTAATGCGTATAATCTTGCAGGTGTTTTATTGTTGCTTAAGAATTTGGGTATTACAATAGATCTAAACATTGGTCCATTGCCACCAATACCAGGTCGGTTACAAAAAATAGATTTACCTAATGGTGCAATTGCATACATTGATTACGCTCATACGCCAGGATCATTTAAAAGTTTGTTCTCTACTGTACAAGCATGGACGCAAGATTTAATTGTTATCTTTGGGGCTGGTGGAGGCAAGGATGACCAGAAGAGGCCCTTGATGGGTTCTGTAGCAGAACAATTTGCCGATAGGGTTATTTTAACTGACGACAATCCGCGCCATGAAAATCCGAAAAAAATTGTACAAGATATTTGTAAGGGTATTTCAAACTCAGCAAAAGTTCTTGTTGAGCATGATCGTCAAAAGGCAATTGAGAAGGCCTATGAGATGTCGCAAAAAGGTTCTATTATTTTAATTCTTGGCAAAGGCCCGGATGAACATCAAATAATTGGAACAAAAAAAATGCCCTTCAGCGAGAAGGGCATTTTAGACGATTTGAGCTTAAAATAAATTTTTAAATTGTAAGTTTCAGGCAAACTCTTTATGTTTTTATTCAATTTGTAATATATTTACTATATGTGTTATTTAAAAAAATATTAACAGTAGGTTTGGGTTAAAAATAATGAAAAAAATATTTATTTTTATATTAATGTTGAGTTTAGGCACAGTTCAAGGTGCATGGAATAATGTTCGTCATAAACACGGCGAGATGATGAATATGCTACCTGAGAATAAACGTCTTTATGCTCCTTTAGTGGGAGTTTCTTTACTGGAAGGTTCTTTGGGCAAAAAAATATATAACGAAAAGAGTAAGCGCGGTGAATTTGCTAAAAATGTATTACGATTTTTGGATGATCGATTTATTAAGCACAGTGTAGAGAGTAATCCATTTACTACTATTGAAGTCAAAGAAATTGGGATGCTTGTTAACGCTATTATAGATAATAATCTAGAAGAGTTCATAAATAGCGATGCTGTTATAGAATGGCATAAAAGACATTTTGAAAAGACAAAAAGATTTCATAAGATAGCTAAATTTAAAAATGATTTAAAAAAGAAACTAGCTCCTCTTGAGGATATGCATTCTCAAGACATTGCATATATTCTTGCTATGCTTTTAGTTGTTGTTAGTAATTCACCTGATGATTATAAAGTTTATTTAGATTTGCTACGAAAACATCATGAATTTGATCAGAGTGATGATCTAGGTTCAGAACAAGATTTTTTTGAATCTGCAGTTACAAAAATTTTAGATAACAAGGTTCATGATTTTAGCAAGCTTGTCCCTTCTGAGCAGATGTACGGTGATTGTAAAGGTAAGAAACTGCCGATATGTGCAGAACAAGCTTTGTGGGGTTTTGTTAACCTTGTTTTGTATAATAAAGAAAAAAAATATTTAGACTTATCTGTATTATCAAATGACATTCAACCATTACCTGCTTTTAAAGAATTTATAGAAAACCATTCTATAATTGAGGGTATTTCCTATTATGAAGACAATAAGCAAGAATGGATAAATCTTGTTTCGGGGGTTCCTGGTATTGATTACAGAGATGATGGTTGTGAATTACTAACTAATACAACCAACAGTATCAAAGTGTTGAATTATCTTTTTAATATTAATGCAAAAACTTTAAATGAGTGTGGAGAGATTCTGTCTTCTACGGATAAAGAGATTATTATTAATAAGTTAGAAGAAGACTATGGAGAATTTATTATAAAAATAGATTATTTTCCTATAAGAATAATATGGAAATTTAGTGAGGGCCATGTGAGCTTTTTTCTACCAAAAGAAAAAAGAACGTTTGATGATGCTTTTGTAAAAAAAATTATTGAGTATGAATCTGATAATCCATCAAAGCCATTAGCACATCTTATTGCAGATGAATTATTAATATTACTATTTTCATCAAAAAATGATTTTGATAATATGCAAGTGAAAAATAGAAAAGAATTTATTGAAAAAATTATTAATTTACCATCTTTTGATATGCATAATCTTAGATATCAAGGAAAATCATTACTTTCATATGCTATTGCTGAAAAAAATTATATGGCATTTCTTGCATTAGTACAAAGTGGAGCAGATCTTAATGAAGCGATCGCTAACTTATCACCTTCAGATGATATACCTTTCATTGATTTTCTTATTAAGAATGGAGCTGATATTAATAAATTACCAACATCTTTTTATGAAGGATTAAAGTCTAAAAAATCAGCACAATTTTTATTGAAAAATGGTGCTGATGTAACAACTCATGTGGAAAGTTTAATTAAAGGTAAGAAGATTTTTCAAGCTCGTTTTTTATATAGAAATATGTGGGATGAAAATAAAAAAATTGATGGAAGATTTTTAAAAAATACATTGGATTTTTATAACTATATGTATGATGTTAATCCTATTGACTCTGATGATATATTGACGGCATTGTTAATGCAAGAATACGATCAATTGAGAGTATTATTTAAAAAAGGAGCAGAATTAAAAAAAATAGAAAAAGAAGAAGACGTTGATTTTATTATTGAGGAATTATTAGAAAAAAACTTTGATAGTAACGTCATTTTAGACCAAGTTGTTTGTGAAAAATTTAATTCAAAAAATAATTATACATACTATCTTGATATGCTGATTAAGGCTGGAATTAGCGTTAATGATATTTTGGATAAAGCAATTGAGAAAAATAATGATATGTCTTCTGATGTTATAAAGTATTGCGTTGAAAAAGGAGCCACTATAGATAAAGAATTGCGCTCCAAAATAGAAGGTAATAATAGAGAACTCAGGGAAGTTAAAGGTGCGGATGAGGATCAAGTCATTTAGAATGATAAAGGCACCGATATATTTCAACTTTTTCAGTTTTATATTGTATTGCGATAAACTTTTCCATCATATAATCTCATAATTTTAGTGTTTCTTGACGAGTTGATTTAAGAACTCTTTTGAGTGAGGATTCAATGCGATCTAGGAACGTTTCATAATCAGGATCCCATACTGTCTGGCCATCTGCTGATACATTTGTAACTCAAAAACAATTATTATGTTTAGTAAAAAAAATTACCATAGATCCTTTTGAGAAACTATATATAATAGTTTTAAGCTTGGGTATTTTAAATATTTTTATAATCAAATTTAGCCTGTCTCCAAATTGCCTCTGTGAGCTTATTTTGGCTTGTTTGCTTTACAAAATAATCTATTTAGGTACCATATTTAAAGCTAGGTTTACCTCTTTATACATACGGAGTTCATATATGATCGATCTATATCAGTCGTTTTTTGCAGTCTCAGGAATTGGGGCGCTTATTGTCGGTGCATTGTTTAGCAAGATTAATCAGGAGAAAGTAAGTAGTGCAAAGGCTGAAAAAATAGCCGCTGCAATTTCTGAAGGGGCTATGACCTTTCTACAGGAAGAATATAAAATTATTATGGTTGTAGTTGCTCTTGTTGGCGGTGCAATTGGTTACTCAGTAGGGTCAATTCCAGCACTATTGTTTGCTGCTGGATCTTTCCTTTCTATGATTACAGGTTTTATTGGTATGCGTGCTGCAACTTCTGCAAACGTTCGTACCACTATGGCTGCAAAACGTAGCGGTGAACATGCTGCGTTCATGATTTCATTCTTTGGTGGTGGAGTTATGGGATTTGCTGTTGCAACATTTGGTTTACTTGGAATCACTGTTGTAATGAATCAATATGGTACACATTCAGATATAGCACTTTATCTTACTTGCTTTAGTTTGGGTGCAAGTTTAGTTGCATTCTTTGCACGTATTGGTGGTGGTATTTTCACTAAATCTGCAGACGTTGGAGCAGATTTGGTTGGTAAAGTAGAGGCAGGAATTCCTGAAGATGATCCTCGTAATCCTGCGGTTATTGCAGATAACGTGGGTGATTGTGTTGGTGATACTGCTGGTATGGGTGCTGACATTTATGAATCATACGTTGGTGCAATGGTATCTTCTATTATTTTAGCTTTAACATTACATCCAGAAAATCCACTTTACATAACACTTCCAATTGTTCTTGCTGCTATTGGGTTGGCAAGTTCTGCAGTTGGGTTGTTCTCTAACTTACTTATGAAAGCAAAGCCAGATGCTATGCTTCGTAATGCAACATATGTAGCTATTGTAGCATATTTAGCTGGAGCATATTGGTATTTGGGTAAATATAACTTACCAATACATTTATTCTATGCAATGGTAATTGGTTGCGTATCAGGAATGGTTATTGGATTAATTACTGAATATTACACAGGTGGTAACCCTGTTAAAAAATTAGCAGAAAGTTGTGAATCTGGAGCAGCAACAAACATTATTTATGGTTTGTCTCTCGGTATGGAATCTGTTGCGTTTCCAGTAATTCTTCTTGCTTTCTCTGTTCTTGCAGCATTTGTTTACGGTGGTGGTGATCTTTACGGAGTATCACTCGCTGCAGTTTCTATGTTGGCAACTGTTGGTATTACTATGACAGTTGATGCTTACGGGCCGATTGCAGATAATGCTGGTGGTATTGCAGAAATGGCTGGTTTTGGAAAACCAGTTCGTGATATTACAGATAAACTCGATGCGCTTGGAAATACAACAGCAGCAATCGGAAAAGGTTTTGCAATTGGTTCTGCATTGATGACTGCATTAGCAATGTTTGCAGCATATGCAAAAGAAGCTAGTATTGAATCATTAAATGTTCTTGATCCATGGGTACTTACAGGACTATTTATCGGTGGTGTAATGCCATTTGTTATTTCTGCATTAACTATGCGTTCTGTTGGTAAGGCTGCATGGGAAATGGTACAAGAGGTTCGTCGACAGTTCAAAACAATTAAAGGTTTAATGCAAGGCAAGGCTGAACCAGATTACAAGCGTTGTATTGCGATTAGTACTCGTTCTGCATTGCGTGAAATGGTACTTCCTGGTGTTTTAACCGTATGTTTACCTGTTCTTGTTAAATTTACATTGGGAACATTAGCTTTAGGTGGCATGCTTGTTGGTGCTACATTGAGTGGTGTAACACTTGCTCTTATGATGGCAAACGGTGGTGGTGCATGGGATAACGCTAAAAAGTACATCGAAGCGGGTGCACTTGGCGGTAAAGGTTCTGATGCACACAAAGCAGCGGTTGTTGGTGACACTGTTGGTGATCCATTTAAAGATACTTCTGGTCCCGCACTTAACATTTTGATTAAGTTGATGGCTGTTGTTTCTTTGTTGCTTGTTTCTATGTAAGTAAACTTTAGCTAAAAAGATTAAGGCTCCTTAGGGAGCCTTTTTTATTGACCAATCTTCTCCCTTCTTTCTAGAATAGAAACTTCAAGATAAAAGGGGATTCATGAATAAGATAACGTTTTTGATAGTACTATTTTTGGGGGTAATGCCACACAATGTGCGCAGTGAAAACATGATTCCTGAAAAAAATGTAGACCAGGTTCAAGTAGAAGAAGTACTTAAAATGTTAGATATTATTCTTAAAGAATTGCCTATTTTTATAGAAAAGTATGAATTGAATTCAAATCTATCGTGGGAAGAATGGAAGAGGAAGTATTGGTTATTGGCACCTGCGGGAACAATAATATTGGGAGTTAAGTTTTATTTTGTGTTGGCTAGTGTGTTTAGTTTCGCACCGCGTTCTTCGTCTATTAAAGATAATTGGGGATAATTTACCTAGGGAGTAAGGGCTATGAAACGTACTCTTTGCCTTTTTGCTGCATTTTTAATGGTGTCTGCTTATCCTGCCTCTAGTTTATTCAAGAAAGAACCTTTACCGCTTCGTGGAGAAAAGATTGTTACTAAAGCCAAGGATCTAACGCGTGTTGCAAAAGAGTCTGCTGATTTCTTGCGTAAGCTTCCTAAAAGTAAATATGTAAAAGCTGACGCAGGTCTTTTTGAAGAGTTTGGAGTAAACCTAGATGATGTTCGAGAAACATTAGAGTTTATTGCAGAAACTGGGGAGAAACGACCTAAGCTTTTAGCGAGTCCGTGGTTTTTGAACCAGCACTTTGAGTTATACCGTTGGTATGGAGATAAAACAAAACAAAAAGAAGTGATTCCTCCAGGGTGGAAACCTGCTCCCGAACATATTAGAACAACACAATATCGTATTACAGAAATAGGTGGATCTTTTAAAAAAACAAAAAAGTTTTTTTATCCTATTTATGAAATTCCGCGTGATGAAACTTGCTTAACATTTGAACAAAGGAAGAAAAAGAAAGATGAGCTTATACGATTTAGATATTCTCGCTCTGAGATACTTAGTGGCGCGTTAGACAAAAATACAAAAACCAAACCATTGGCTTGGCTCACAGAAAAAGGGCGCAAAGAGCTTGCTATGCAGGGGAGTGCACTGATTAACTTTAGTAAAAATAATAAAAAACTTATACGGGTTGCTGGTAGCAATGGTAGAGAAGATAAGCAAAAATATTGGTATGCGACCGAAGTTGCAAAACGACCAACTAGCTCTAGCTATCCTGTTAAGGTGAAACCCAGAGCAGGTGTTACTTGTGCAGGAGATGTTAAGCTTCTTGGATTTGGTAAAGTTATAGTACTTGTTGGTCTTAACCCAAAAACACAACGAGAAGAGACTCGCTTGCAGGTACTCGTTGACACTGGAGGAGCCTTTAAAGGTAATCTTTCTAAGCTAGATTTATTTACGGGTTATTTTAAAGATAATGCTGCGTTTAAAGCCCATGCAGCTTCCTATCCTCATACCGCACGGGCTTATATTTTACTTAAGAAAAAGCGTTCTTAATCTTTTCAGCTAGCTTTTCTTTGCTCATTCCGCCGACGAACTGCTCATTAACTTTATCACCTTGGCGTAATACAAAAGTTGGGAGTGCTTCTACTCCGTCTTTTGCAACTTTATGTTCATCTACGTAGGTCATAATGTCTTGATTATCAACGTTAACTTCATAAAAGTGAGCATTTGAAACTTCATTTGAAACTGCAGCGAAAGGTCCTTTTACATAGTTGCAAGCTCCGCACCAATCGGCATGAAATTTAATAACCACAGGATTGTCGCCTTCAAGCGCTTTTTTAAGTTCGCTTGCATCATTTATTTCGGTTACTGTTCCTTGTATAGCTTGATCTTTGGCAGCATGATTTTGTTTGAATGCT
This sequence comes from Candidatus Babelota bacterium, assembly GCA_965658655.1. GTDB lineage: Bacteria > Babelota > Babeliae > Babelales > CAIQNR01 > CBFHTA01. The sequence continues at coordinate 322,377 of CBFHTA010000001.1, forward strand.
TTCTGTAGTGGTAAAAATTTGATTGCAGTTATAACAATCAGCGTTCCTAGTATCCCTAGAAATAAAACTGTAAATAATTTTTTATTTATCATAATGTTCTCCCCTAATTTTTATATATCTATGCTGTTAAGTATAACAAAATGACAAGATTGAATGTCAACAATAACTGAATTTATTTTCTTTTTTACTTAAACTTTAATTTCATAATATTGAAACTTTAATTCTGAAAAAATGCATAAAAAGAGAGTGATAGGCTTAGTTTAGCTACATTTCTATATGCAATCTTAAGGAAAGAAAAAAAAGTTCAAATTTTAGAATATGGCTTAAAAAAAAAAGATGGAAATTTATTTGATTCAAAGGGTTAAAATCGGTACAGTTATCTTTCACTGCTACTATGAAATGTTTTCTCTCTGTAACATTATTATTATTTATGGAATTCGGCAGAAGAACAGAGCGAAAAATCTTTGTAGAGGGTTCTCTCGACGTTTTTAGGGGTAGGGTTATTTGTACCAATGGAATTTAGTATCCGCTTTTAATGAAAGGGGCACGTATGCACGAGCAAGGAGAGGTTGTACCACAGGTACCACTTCACGCACAGAAAAGTGAGCAGGAAAGAGAAGTAAAGCACTCTTCTATTGATAAGGCGGCTCTTTTTACCATTAATAAAAAAGATGGTGAAGGCGTTCCTTTCAATCGAGAAAAAGTATATTTGACTCTTAAGCGGGCTTGCAAAGGCTTAGAGGACGATGTTGTTGTTGACTTGATAATGCAAGAGGTCACTAAAAATTTATATGATCAAGCATCAACTAAAGAAGTAGAAGACGCCCTTATATTGGCTGCTATTGCTTTTATTGAAAAGGATCCAGCTTATAGTAAAGTTGGTTCTCGTCTATTGCTCCAAAAGCTTTCTAAGGAAGTTTTTGGAAATTCTATTACGCAAGAGACTTATGGACAGCATTATTATCGTTCTTTTATAGAAGGTATTCAATTAGGGGTAGAAAACGATATTTTTGATAAAGGTTTACTTGAGTTTGATCTTGAGTTGCTTGCTTCAAAGCTTGTTTTAGAGAGAGACGACATAATTGAATATTTGGGTCTATTTAACTTGTATGAACGTTATTTCTCCAAAGTTAAAGGTCGTCGTATCGAGCTGCCTCAAATGTTCTGGATGCGTACAGCTATGGGTCTTGCTATGCAAGAAAAAGAAAATCGCAATGAACTGGCCATGGAGTTCTACGACATTATGTCGGAACTTTATTATGTTCCATCGACACCCACTTTATTGCATTCTGGTGGTACTCATCCCCAATTGAGTTCTTGCTTTTTAACCACAATTGGCGATGATTTGGATCATATTTTTAAATGTTATGGTGATAACGCTCAAATGGCACGTTGGTCTGGTGGTGTTGCTAATGATTGGACTCCGCTGCGTGGTACCGGTGCCTATATTAAGAGTATTAAGTCTCCTGGGCAAGGTGTAGTACCATTTTTAAAAGTTGCTAATGATGTGAATGCTGCTATTAACCGTAGTGGTCGTCGTAGAGGAGCAACAGTTGCTTATCTTGAGACTTGGCATTATGACATTGAAGATTTTTTAGATTTACGTAGAAATACAGGTGATGAACGTCGTCGTACGCATGACATGAACACTGCAAATTGGATTCCAGATTTGTTCATGAAGCGTGTTATGCAAGATAAGCAGTGGACACTTTTCTCTCCAGACGAAGTACCAGATTTGCATGATTTGTATGGTCAAGCATTTGAAAAGCGTTATGAAGAGTACGAAATGCTGGCAGATCAAGGAAAAATAGAACTGACTAAAAAAGTAAAAGCAGTTGAGTTATGGCGTAAAATGCTTACTCGATTGTTTGAAACTGGTCATCCATGGTTAACTTTTAAAGATCCATGTAATGTTCGATCTCCTCAAGATCATGCGGGTGTAGTTCATAGTTCAAACTTGTGTACAGAAATTACTTTGAATACTTCAGCAGAAGAAACAGCGGTATGTAATTTAGGTTCTGTGAACTTAGGTAAACATGTTATTAATGGTGAATTTGATCAGCAACTGCTTGGTAAAACTATTAAAACTGCTATTCGTATGCTCGACAATGTGATTGATATTAATTTCTATCCAACAAAAGAGGGTAGAACTTCTAATATGCGACATCGTCCTATTGGATTAGGTATGATGGGCTTTCAAGATGCATTGTTTAAAATGAATATTAGTTTTTCATCTCAAGAAGCTCTTGATTTTGCAGATAAAACAACAGAGATGTTCTCTTACTACGCTATTCTATCTTCTTCTCAATTAGCTAAAGAACGTGGAACTTACAGCTCTTACAAGGGTTCAAAGTGGGACAGGAATATCTTCCCTGTTGATACTATGGATCTTCTTGAGAAAGAGCGTGGACTTAAAATTGAAGTGTCTCGCACTGAGCACTTAGATTGGGCTCCTGTTCGTGAGCATGTTAAGGCGCATGGTATGAGAAACTCAAATACCATGGCAATTGCACCAACCGCGACGATCTCTAACATTTCTGGTTGTTTCCCATGTATTGAGCCGATTTACAAGAATTTGTATGTAAAGGCAAATATGGGTGGTGAGTTTACTGTTACCAATAAATACTTAGTTCAAGATTTGAAAAAAGAAAATCTATGGAATCAAGAAATGCTTGATTTAATTAAGTATTATGATGGTTCAGTTGAAAAGATAGATTCAATTCCAGAGTATTTACGTAACAAGTATGCAGAGGCATTTGAACTTGATCCACTATGGATGGTTGAGATAGCAGCTGCGCGTGGAAAATGGTTAGATCAAAGTCAATCATACAATGTGTTTGTTCGTGGTGTATCTGGTAAAATTCTTGACTCTGTGTACAAAAAAGCGTGGGAAAAAGGCTTAAAATGTACCTATTATCTACGTTCACTTGGTGCGAGTCAAATTGAAAAATCTACACTCGACGCTAAAAAGTTTGGATATACACAAAAGCGTGATTACAAAAAAGTTGAAGAAAGTAACACTTCTTCAGAAGAAGTAAAAACAGTACCTGCATCTCAAGTACAAAGCGCTTGTAGTCTTATAGAACCAGATTGTGAAGCATGTCAGTAATTTAAAAAAATAAGAGGTCTACTATGGAAAATAGTAAAGATATTAATCAATCTGGGATCATTTGTAATACTACAACTGATCCTAATAAAATTCTTCCTATGCGTTATTTATGGGCTCGTCAACATTATCAAGATGGTGTAGCTAATAACTGGACTCCTGAAGAAGTTTCAATGCAAAAAGATGTTGAGCAATGGAAAGATCCAAAGTGCTTAACAGAAGATGAACGCCGTATGATGTTATGGAATCTTGGTTTTTTTTCTACAGCAGAATCTTTAACTGCAAATAACTTAGTACTTGCAGTATATAGACATATAACCAATCCAGAATGTCGTCAGTATTTGCTACGTCAGGCATATGAAGAAGCGGTTCATACAGATACCTTTATTTATGTGTGTGATTCGTTAGCTCTTGATCCTGATGAAATTTACAACATGTATGAGACTATTCCTTCCATTGAAGAAAAAGATAATTTTGTTATTAATTTAACTAAATCTATCTTTGATCCTAACTTTGAAATTACAGATCTCAAGTCTATGCAAATGTTTGTGCATGACCTTGTGGGGTACTATGTAATTATGGAAGGTATCTTCTTTTATGCAGGGTTTGCCATGATGTTGGCTCTTAAGCGTCAAAATAAGATGATTGGTATTGGTGAGCAGTTTGAATATATTATGCGAGACGAAAGCATTCATTTAGCATTTGGTTGTGACTTAATCAATACTATTAAAAAAGAAAATCCAGCTTTGTGGACCCAAGAATTTCAAGATAATATTGTTGAGTTAATTAAAAAAGCTGTTGAGCTTGAAGCGCAATATGCTATTGATGCTTGTCCGCGTGGATTACTTGGTATCAGTAATGATCAATTTGTGAATTACGTAAAACATATTGCTGATCGTCGTTTAGAACGTATTGGTTTGCCAAAAGTATATAACGAAGAAAATCCATTCCCATGGATGTCTCAAGCAACAGATTTAAGCAAAGAGAAAAACTTCTTTGAATCTCGTGTAACAGAATACAGAACAGGCGGTTCATTAGAGTGGTAACATCTTTTGTTTAAGCAACGCTGACGGTTACACTTTTATTATTGAGTTTATCTATAAGAGCAGAAGCATGTAATGTTTCTGCTCTTTATTTTCTAGCAGAACCGTGTGCTACCGGTACCAATTGTTATTTTGTTTATACGGGATTCCCTTGCCTTCTAAGAAATCTGTTCTGTTTTGCTCGCGTACAATTCTATCGGTTTCTCTTTTTTTTTCTTCTCTTGCTTTTTTTTCTTTTACTTCTTTTTCTGCTCTTTCTCTTTCTTCTTTATTTCGTCTTTTTTGTGCGTTACTTTCTCCTTGTTTTCCTAGAGAGGGAAAGTCTTTATTAAATTGAGGATCTACAGTTTTGCTCTTATCATCAAAATATCGCTCCAGTTGAATAGTGCTTTGTTTAGGATGTGGTAGTGCCGGTTTAGAGGGACGCCCAGAATCACAGGAGAATTGAGACATTGCTAACATAGAAACACTTTCTCCTGAGCATGGAGTATGGTGATTTTGACTTTGTCTTTCTTCACGTTTTGTTCTTTGACTATGTTGTTTTTTGTCAAAACATTTTTGTTTACTATTGGGATGGACAAGAGGATGGAATTTCTTTGTTTTTTGTGCTGCAGGTGGTAGATGTGTTTGAGGTTTTTCTGTTTCTTCGAGAGTATTGCGGCTGCTTATTTCGGGGATATGAGCTTTTTTCTTTTTTTTTTCTTCTCTCTTTTCTTCAGCTATTTTCGCTGCTAATTTGTGTAATATGATGGGGTCTTCGGCTTCCTCATCACTATCATCTAAAATTAAAGCTCCAAATGGATTGTTACTGAAACGATCTTCGTTTGTGAGAAGGGGTGTTTTTGGAAAAAATTTTTTTTCTAATGTTGCTTTATCTGAGGGTGTCATATAAGTTTGCCCATTGATTCTGTTACCACCACGACCTTTTCTATGTCTTCCACATTCAAGAGAAAAGGGCAGTAATAAAATAAAAAGAAAATATTTATTCATAGATTAAATTCCATTGTAAAAAAAGCGCATATATTTTAATTCATTACGAGTCATTGTAGGATACATGCGTTTTTCTGTAAAATTGTATTGGTGTTTTATGCGATTTTTAGATTTTTTCTTTTGAAAGTGCCTCAATAGAGCTTTGTGTTTGTTTATTAAACGGCCTTTTGAGTGTTATAGAAAAACGTGTCAAATGGGGTCTTTCGTTCTTAGAGGTACATTCTCTTGCCCTACCAGTATCTGTTTTTTGTTGTTCAAGTAACACTTTAAGATGAGAAGATACTTCTGATGATAGAGGAAAAAATACATTAAAAAGAAATGATTCAAGTTTCTCTCTGTTTAATTCTGTTGATGGCTCTACACTATATATTGTCACAGAGTAGCTCAGTGTAAGCAGTATAATCCATATGATTTTTTTCATACCTATTTCCTATAATAATTAAATTAATATTTTTAAGTTAGAATAATAGAGTATTATGGATTTGTTTTAAACAATATGTTTTTTATTCGCTAACAGATAGTACAGAGAAGCGATTAGTAGACGATCTTTTTTCTTTCAGCTTAGTAAGTTCTTTAAGAGCAAGAACACCAAGGTTGCTGCTATTATCTTCTTTTTTCTTTGGCATAGCTCTTTTTTGAGAAAATACAAGATTCTGCTTTGACTTACGTTTTAAAGCTATAATAACTGCATTTGAAGTTGTGTGGTGTTTTTCTACTACCCATGCAATACAGACAGGGCTTGAAGAATGAGCGATAGCATCTAAATCTTTATCAAACGAAGTTTTAGATTCAATAAAACGTTTTTTATGTTCATTTTCTATAGGTCCATATTTTTCTACAAGAAGACTAGCTACTTTTTTTGGACCGATTCCATATTTTTTTTGTACTTGATTAATCGTGATTTCTTTAGCATTAATAGCAGCTAAATCTTTGTCTAGTTCTATATAAGAATCGACTTTTTTTTTTCTTTTTTTTTCTTTTTCTATGTTTAAGTGCTTTTTTTAATGAACTTTTTGTAGAACCTGATTCTTGAAATGGTTCTAATGAGGTTAATTCTTTTTTTAATATAGAGTCTTTTACCACAGTTAATGGGGGAGAAGTGACTTCACAGCCACTATCATTGTTGATTGACGCAGCGCGATTAGGTGAAGCTTCTAATGATGATTCACTTCCAATATTGCATTCGACAAGATTAGATTGTGATGGATTTTCTTCTAGAGGGGAAAGAGTGAGGCCAAAATCAAAGGGACTTGTTCCTCTTCTTGTATCAGTAGTTGGTGTTAACGGAGAAGAAGTAACTTTTAGAGGGGAAAGAGTGAGGCCAAAATCAAAGGGGCTTGTTCCTTTTTCGGTTTCGGCAGTCATTAAAAATGAAGGAACAGAAAGTAATAGTAATAAAAAAACAAAGTGCACGATATGATTCCTACATGTGTGAATTGGTTTGATTAAATAAGAATTAAAGTATCACATATAGAAGTCTTGTCTATCAATAACGTTATTCTGCGGCCCTTTTGTCTTGTTGTTTTACATAGTATTCTAGCGCAGACATAAAGCCTGAGGAATGGCTTACGGGGGGTATCTTTTGTTTAAGTTTTTTTTCTATTTGTTTGAGTTTTGATTTTGGTTTTTTTTTAACAGGTTTAGGTGTTTTTTCTAATGTTTGTTCTTTTCTTTTTTTTCTTTGTAAAAAAAAGAGCTTCTTAGCTTCTGCTATAGGCAATACCCTTTCAGGAGGGAGTGCCATGTTATCTTCTTTTTTTTTACTCGACTTGCCCGCTTTGTGCGTATTTTTTGCTGCACTAGATTTGTTATTAGCTGGGTGAATGGTCCCAGTCCATAAGCACAGAGGTAGTACTATATTAGAGAGATTTTTTATTTTTATATATCGTTTTAATAATGCTTTTTTCATTTATTATCGCTTTAATATATTTTTGTGATCGACTATCTATTTTTTGTGGCTTTAAAAACACAATGGTATCTACAATTGTTTCTTGGCATAAAGTATGCAATGCGTCAAGGGTTGGAAGTTTACTTTGGTTAACATGCACGCTTTCTAACACAACGGTTCCGAATTGTTTTGTGAGTGTATTCATGAGTGTGTAAGAAATCCAAGAGGATGGGTTGATCTTCTCTCCTAGACCGCCATTGTCTACCATAGTAAGGGAGCCATTATTGTTATAGACAGAGACTGTTTTTTTATTGCACCTTATGGTTCTTTTTGAGGGCGCACTGAGTATTTTATTGGTTAGTAAGATAGTACAGAAAAGAAGTGTATACAAAAATGCACTGGTAGATTTTTTTCCCCACTGTGTGTGTTGTAAAATAATAATCGATAACATGGCAGCAATAATAGAGAAGGGCAGTACAGAAAGTTTAAAACCAACCATCCATGTCTTTGGTCCCCATTGCAAACACCACAGCCAAAGTTGGGTGATTTTTTCTAACATCCAAATACACATGCTATTGGGTATATGTAAAATTTCAGTAAAAAAAACAAGAGAAGAACATAATAGAAAGACGCTCAAGAAGGGCGCAAAAACCAAATTGCCTACTATGGTTAGTAAAGAAAATGGCAATCCCCATGCAATGAGAAAGGGAATCGAAATTAATGAAAGAAAAAATTGTACTTGAATAAATGGAATAAACCATCTAGTTGCTGCTTGCCAATATATGTTCATGTACCATAGAATACCACATGCTAATGTAAAAGAAACCTTTTAGAGGATTAATGAGTTGAGTGTGTTCAATCTTTTCATTGATGAATTTCTTTACTAATATTCATAAAGTAAGTATAGAATGAAGCTGTAAAAAGAAAGGTTTATGTAGTATGAAAAAGCAATTAGTTTTTTTAGTCATAGTATTGTTAGCAGCAAAGAATGTTTTTCCTTCTGCTCCTCCTCCTCAGTATCAACACCTTGAGCATAGTGCTGGTCCTTGTGGGAAAGATGCAATTGTTTCTGCGCCACCATCTTTAGTTATAGATAAATATGATCCAACAAAAGAAGTCCTAAAAGGTGAAAATAAAGCGGCTGTTTATGTTGTTGAAAATTCATCTTGTGTATGTTTATGTCCTATTAAAGTAAGTATTATTCCAGTTTTGCATGGTATTACTACACGATTGTCCTTTGGTTTATTTGGTGCAGCGGATAGTACTATAACCGAAGAAAATAAACATGCAGATTTTGTTGATCAGGCTTCGTATCTTTCTGTTGACGATGACATGGGAAAAAAGAAAGCATGAAAAGTTTGCTTGAGGAAAAAGCCTATCTGTTACGGTTAGGTTCTTTAAAAGCAACACGTGTTGCAGGGTCGGGGCATCCAACTTCTTGTTTGTCGGCAGCTGATATTGTTGCAACACTTTTTTTTCATACCATGCAGTACGATCCACAGAATCCATATAACCCAAATAATGATTGTTTTATTTTATCCAAAGGTCATGCTGCACCTTTGTTGTATGCTGCGTGGTGGCAGGCGGGGGTGTTAACAGAAGAAGAGTTGCTCACACTTCGTCAATTCGATTCTGTTTTAGAAGGGCATCCAACTTCACGATTTGGGTATACCAAAGTTGCAACAGGGTCACTGGGTTGTGGCCTTTCCATTGGTTTAGGAGAAGCACTTGCCGGCCGTGTTGCACGTAAAAATTTTAGAACGTATGTGTTACTCGGTGATAGCGAATGTGCAGAAGGTTCGGTATGGGAAGCAGCAGAACTTGCGGCGTACTACAAAGCACATACTCTTACCGGAATTGTTGATTATAATAGACTGGGTCAAAGTACAGAAACACTCGATGGACATAATACACACGTGTTAGCAGAAAAATTTAAAGCTTTTGGTTGGCATACTCTTGAGATAAATGGTCACAATATTGATGAGATTGTACAAGCCTTTGAGGATGCGCAACAAGAAAAAGAAAAGCCAACCATAATTATTGCAAAAACATTTAAAGGTAATGGTGTAGCATCTGTTCAAAATTTAGAAAATTTTCATGGTAAAGCGCTCGATGCAAATGCTGAAAAACAGTTAGTGCCCTCTGTTAATCATGGTCCAGAGTGGCATCCTAATGTGCCAAAACAAGAAGATGTATTGGAACAAAAAGAATATAGCATTCCTGCGCCTTCGTATCAGGAACCAATTGCAACACGTAAAGTGTATGGAGATGCGTTGGCTGCATTAGGTAAAGAATATAAAAATGTTGTTGCGCTAGATGCAGAAGTTAAAAACTCTACCTTTGCTCAAACGTTTGAGCAACAACATAAAGAACGGTTCTTCCAATGTTTTATTGCAGAGCAGAATATGGTTGGTATGGCAATCGGATTCTCTGTGCATAATTTTTTACCGTTCACTTCAACTTTTGGTGCCTTTTTTTCTCGTGCGTTTGATCAAATTCGAATGGCAGGTGTTGGTCGAAACGCAATTAAACTTTCTGGGTCACATGCTGGAATTTCTATTGGAGAGGATGGTCCATCTCAAATGGCACTCGAGGATTTGGCTTTTATGCGTGCGGTGCCGAAGGCTCTTGTTCTTTATCCAAGCGATGGAGTGAGTGCGTACAAATGCGTAGAGCTTATGGCAAATTATTCCGATGGTGTTTCGTATCTTCGAACCACTAGAGAGGCAACACCAATACTTTATAAAAGCAACGAAGAATTTAAAGTGGGGGGCTGCAAAATTCTTAAAAAGAATCGAAATTCCAAAGCACTTATTGTTGCTGCAGGTATTACGGTGCATGAAGCACTGAAAGCAGAAGAGCAGCTTGAGGCTGAACAGATCTATGTTTCTATTATAGATGCGTATTCCATTAAGCCGCTTGATGATTATACTATTGCGCGCGAAGCACGTGAGTGCGGTAATGTGATTGTTACTGTTGAAGATCACTACCTTGAAGGTGGCCTTGGCAGTGCTGTTGCAGATGCTTTAAGCGATACCGATATTCGTGTGATACGCTTGGCAGTTTCTGAATTGCCTCGATCAGGTAAACCCGAAGAGCTTCGCTCTTGGGCCGGTATTGATACAGCAGCGCTTATAAAACACATCAAAATTTTGGTTCAATAATGTTATTTTTCATCATTTATTGAAAGAGATCATTAAAATGTGCAGGATCCTTCAAAAAGTCCTTTGCAGGTTATAATCGAGCTGTTAGATCAGTTGCTTGACTGAGGTAGATTGAAAAAAATAAACAGATAACGGGCACAAAGTTGTAAATAAGTTTAACTACCAATAAAACAGTCTTTGAAGATATAAAATAAAAAATACATAAAGCTTTAATCTGCAAAACCCACTGTTTCTCGGTGGGTTTTTCGTTGTTTACATTATTTCCTATTTAAGGCAAACTGACCGCTATAGTGTGTAGGAGAGCTCCATGAAAAAACTTATTCTTGTATTATTGTCTGTGTCGTTATTAATAGGCTCATTCTTATTTGTTTCTAAAGCAAATTCCTTTAAATCTTCGGTTCCTTTAGCGAGCTCATCAATAGCTCCTTCAATGAATGATTTTAGTCCTTCTAAAAAGATCGCTCAGTGTTCTTCTTCTGGTCAAAAAGAACGTCATGGTGCATTTGTAGTTGTCAGTGCGGGAACTACTGATGATGGTAAGGGTAAGATTTGTGATTACTTGGCAAAAGATGCTTTCTTTTCTGTTCGATCTCAGGGAACACTTCCTGAAGGTCACAGAGTGCAAAAGAATGGAAAAACATATGTTCTCCATCATATTCCGGTAGCGATTCTTACACCGCATGTAAAATGTTATCTGGCACCGGGAATGGTCATTGACCCCAAATTACTTTTTCAAGAAATAGATGATTTACAAAAGCAAGGTATAAATCTTGATGATCGTTTGAAAATTTCTACGGCAGCTCATTTATTAATGCCATATCATGTGCAGATCGATAATCTTGGTAGAAAAACAAAACGACGCAAGGGTGCTGCAGGAGTTCGTCGTGGTGCAGGAGCCGCTTCATCGGATAAACGCTTAGGTTTGGGAATTCGTATTGCAGATTTGTGGGGAGAAGATTTCCCTATTGATCTCAAAGAAAAATTGAAAATTATTAATGAAACTCTTACCAAGGTATATGGAGCAAAGCCTGTGGCGTATAAGCCTTTACTAAAAGAGCTTATGGAGTACAAGGAAAAATTTGAGCCTTATGTTCGGGACCGTGTTGAATTAAAACTAAACCAGCTTTTAAGAAAACGTAAAAAAGGAATCTTTGAAGGTGCCCATGGTACATTTCTTGATATTACGCATGGTATTTATCCATATACTGCTCCTACCGATACCACTGCTTCTGGAATAGTTGCAAATGCTGGTGTAGGACCGTCTAAGATCGATCATACTTTGGGTGTAGTGAAAGCCTATGCTACATGTGAAGGCGATGGTCCGTTTACAACAGAAATTAAAGATCCAGCAATTACTCAGCATTTTAGAGATAAAAATAAAGCACTTTCTGATCCAGATAGATATCGTTATGGTTGGCTTGATGCTGTTATGGTTCGTCAAGCTATGTTTATCAATGGAATGGACTCTATTGTAATTAGTCGACTAGATGATTTAGATGGACTAGATAAAATAAAAGTTTGTATCGATTACGATTATAAAGAGAATCCTGAAGATACTGAAGTACAGCATTTCGACTATCCACCGCCTAGAATTAAGCAGTTACGGGAGGTTACACCGCATTATGTTGAGTTTGATGGGTGGAAAGAATCAACCAAAAATGCAAAGCACATTTCGCAGTTACCTTTGAATGCACGTGTGTTTGTTAAACGTCTAGAAGCTTTATTTGCGACACCTGTAAGCATTGTTTCTGTTGGCCCTCGTCAAGATCAAACAATTTTAGTGAATGATTTCTTTAGATACATTTAAGCAAAAATTATAGGGCAATCTACTATTGCACACTGTATTGTACCTATCGAGAAAAAAATTACGCACGCAAAGATGGCCATAGCTAAAAGCTTTTTCATGGGTTTCCTTTCTAAAAATAAATAATTTAGAGTTCGTGAATAAAAAAGTGCATTATTGCCAAATAATAACACCGTATTTAAACGTGAGTAGCGCAAAGAAGACGACCGCGTGTGAGCGATATGTACGCTTTAGTTTGATCAGAGTGATCAAAAAACTAAGATAAGAGAAGCGTGAAAGTTTAGATTTCGGTCGATCGGGCGGTATAGAATTTCGCAATTCATTCGAAGATAACAATATCATAGTAATTCTCCTTTTTAAAAACATTACTTCTTGTCAGTATACGCTTTCAGCTTTCTAATAACAAGAGAAGGGTTGTATTCGCTGCACTCAAGGTTGTACCAATCACTTTTTTTGCATGATTGGAAAAAGCGTGAGAATCTATTTATCCAAATTCCATGATGGTATTTACTTAAGTCAAAATTTGGGTGTGTTTTATCTGTAATATGAGATAACATAACCACAGGAAGGTGTACTGCGTGAATACCATGTTGTTCAAACCATGGTTTATGACTGTAATAATTAAGATTAAACGTTGCCAAAATGAGCGGTTCTTGGGCAGATCCTAAGCCTGCGAAAAGTCCTCGATAAAACCAACAATCAAGAAGTGAGGGGAGATAAGCACCTATGAGAGCATGCGGAAGTTCTTTTTTAATAATGGTTTTTAGTTTAATTCCTAATTGCTTTGCGGCATCTTGGAGTGTAGAAAAATACTCATGAAAACGGTTATTTTTAAATAAGAATGTTATACGTTTGTTTATTGTGTTTAGTTTCTTGAGGTTCGATTGTTTTGTGGTGCGAATATAGAGGTTCCAGGAAACATCAGAAAAATCCATAAGATTCGTATAGACAGCCGCTTGCTCTGGTGCATGATACATTTCAAAATCAAAAAAGATACCACCGATAGGAACATGTTTATCTGCATGCTTTTTCCAGTGAGTTATAAACTTTTTAAATGGGTCAATGAATTCTTCTTTCCAGAAGTGTTGATCATCGAGTGGAGAAGGAATCTTTGAGAATTCTTTCCCATAAACATTCCTTACTGGATGAGTAACAGGTGACTTTCCATAGTTATTGGTAAGATCGAAACCTACAAAAAGAGATGGTTTTTCTTGTTCTCTGTAAGTTCTTGCAAGTTCTTTAGTAAAATGACGAATTCCTGTGGTAACTTGTTCGTATTCTTTTTCTGAGCGCATAGCCTGCTTGCTCAAAAACCATTCCGGATTAAATGAGGTCCATAAAAGATTAACGTTGCTTTTTTTTAGGTAGTCTACAGCAGTTTTCCAATTATTTTTAAGTGGTTCAATTTCCATCCAGGCGCAAGAAATTTTTTTGTGAAAAAGTGGATGTGCGGCTGCTGTATAAAGTTTTGACTCTTGTGGAAGCACGTTTGGTGGTAACGTAATTTTTACAGGACTTGCTGTTGGTGATTGACCGGTTGTAAGTGTGGTATGTAACTGAAGCAAAGTATGCTGAAGAACGGTAAGGAATTTCTTTCTATCTTTCCAGTCGTAAGGAGAGAAGAACATATTTTCTTCAAGATCGACACCTTTAAAACTGCTGTCTGGCCCTAAAACAAGAGCTGCATGTTTATGGGGTTTTACATACAATCCCAAAGGCAAAATGCTTTCTAAATAACTTTTTTTACGATCGGCTGGAAGCGTAAGAGGTTTATGCTCTAATTCACTTAAAGATGAGAGTCGACAACGAAGAGGTTTTTTTTGACCCTTATATGAAACGCGAGGATAAAACAAAGAAGTTCTGTACGTCGAGCTACGGTCATTGTCTGTTGAAAAAATACACGGGCCTAGATCATTTGTAATGGTACACAGTTGATGATTGATATTTAGTTGGTTAAAAAATCCACAAAGTGCATGAGCAACTTGGGGATTTTGTGGAAGCTTGCCTGGGAAAAGAAGTGCTAGAAGACCTTTTTCTTTTTTGGCGTACGCTTTAACTAAAGAGAGTATTCTTGTGGTTAAAGGACTTTTGGTTGATGCACCACTGTTTTTAAAAAAGTAAGGATCGAGGAATAAAAAAACAGCGTCAAAGTTTTGTAAGCTGTTTGGAGGACTATAGAAATTTGCAAAAGAGCAGTTGAAACCAACAGATTCTGCCAGTGCTTGTAATTGTGAATAACTTGCCTGTGATTTTCCGCTTGTATCTAGAATAAGTAATTTTTTTTGTGGTGTTTTTGCGCAGAGCTGTACAAAATTTAAAAACAGTAAGTAATACTTTAACTTTTTCATCTTTTTCCCCTAACCCTTGTGTTTAAACCTAGCAATTTTATTAATAAAGAAACAAGAGATGGGGTGAATACGAGAACATTTTTTGGTTATTTAAATAACAATACTGTGTATTTTTTATTTATAAAAGCGATCTATGTTTGTTTAAAAATAGTTTTCCTTGTTCAGATTGTAGATAAGCTAAAAGACATATTTCTGGTGTAAGATTAGGATAGCGTTTGCGAACTTTGGTTAAGGCAAGAATGAGTGCTCCTGTTCCTTGTACTGCATCTCCTACTGAGTGGAGTATCTCTTCTGTATCATCAACTTCTTTAGCAGCCACTGCATTTAAAAGATTAGGAATAACAGAGTGTAGAAGAGTACCAACAATCAATGATGCCGAGTCTGGTTCTTCTTTTTTATCTTCTTTTTTCTTTATCGTGAGTTTTTCTGTGACCGGTGGTTTGCGCTTTCTTAAAGTTGTCATGGAAAGAGCTGGGGTAGTTGCACATAAAAGTAGAAAAAATAACATAAAACGTTTCATATATTCTCCTTAAATCTAAGTTCTCGTATTCAGGAGTTAGATATAGCTTATGACTGCTACTTCTCGATACAATTCTTATGAAATTACTCGAAATTACTTGTTCTATTTATTATTACTGGGCTTCTTTGTCTTTAAAGATAAGAACTTGAACCACACGTTTAGGTGTAGATTTTTGTACTTGGAATACATAACCTTGATAAGGTACTCGTTCCCCTTTGCGTGGTAGATGCTGCAGTTTCTCTGTTAAAAAACCTGCAATAGTAACGGCATCTTCACTATCGAAACGAATATTTAAAAGTTTTTCGATTTGATCTAAATCAACACCAGCATAGACAAGCCATCCACCATTTTCAAGTGGAACAATATGTTCGGAAACAGATTCGTGCTCATCGCTAATGTCACCTACAATTTCTTCGATAGCATCTTCTAGAGTTACTAATCCAATAATTCCGCCATACTCGTTAAGCACCATAGCAATATGATGCCGCTGCTGTTTGAATTGACGTAAAAGCTGGTTTACACGCATACTTTCTGGCACAAATAAAATAGGGCGTACTAAGTCTTTAAGTGGTTTGTCTTCAGACTTTTCTAGGAGCAGGAAAATATCTTTCTGATGGACCATCCCAATAATATTGTCTGCTTTTCCTTCATAAATAGGTAATCGAGAATAGTGATACTTAGCAAACACTTTTAAAGCCTCGTCAATTGAGGTTGCAGCATCTAGTGTAATTACATCAACTTCGGGTACCATAATCTCTTCTACCGTGGTATTACCTAAGTCGAAAATACTGCTGAGCATTTGGCTTTTATCGCTGTCCATCAAACCTTTTTTGTTGATATACTCGATTAAGAATTGAATTTCTTTCTCAGAAGAAAGAGCTTCTTCGGTCGCGTCTTTATGAGAGTTTTTTTGATTGATCATTTTAATAATGAAGTTAGAAAACATAGAAAGGATAACAACCAATGGATACATTAAGTAGAATGTAGTATTGATGAGCCATAGTGTGGATTTGAATAGAGAAGATCCGCGAGCTTGGGCAATATTCTTAGGTAGAATTTCTCCGATAATCAAAATTGCTGTAGTAGCAATAGCGATACCTAAAGAAAACCCAAGCCCTTCAGATAATTTGAGACTCGCAAAGAGATCTTCCATAACTTGTGTAATAAGTGCTGCAGAGGTGACATTAGCAATACTGTTGGCAATCAAAATAGCAATCAGAACTTTTTGAGGTTCTTGTTCAAGCGTTGCGAAGAGCATACGATAGCCCTTGGTATTCTTGGCGATCTCTTTAAGATTAAATAGTCGAAGCGCTGTGACAGCTGTTTCTAAAAAAGAAAATAGTGCACAGAACAACAACGAAACAGTAAAGTAACCAATCTGTAAGTAAAAAACACTCGGTAAGGAATTTTCCATACGATTTATCAAACCTTTCTTTTATTATTCAATCGAATCACCAGGACCGATATCAAATTCCTTGTCAAAGAAGGTTTGAAGCTTTTTGCTTCGCGAAGGATGTCGCAATTTTCTTAGCGCTTTCACTTCAATTTGTCGAATTCGTTCCCTGGTGACTGAGAAATCTTTTCCAACTTCTTCCAACGTATGTTCTGAGGCTACATCAATTCCGAAGCGCATTTTAAGAACTTTTTCTTCTCGAGGTGCTAAAGTCTTTAGTACTTGGCGAACTCGCTCTTTTAAATCTGAGTTAGCCACGGTGTCTGCTGGAGAAAATTCATCATCATGAGGAATAAAATCTTTTAAGAAAGCATCTTCACTGTCACCTACAGGTGATTCTAAAGAAACAGGCTCTTTAGAAATTTTAATAATGTTCTTAACCTTCTTCTCATCAAGATTGAGTTCTTTAGCTAGTTCTGCGTATGTTGGTTCGCGCCCGTGCTGCTGTACGAAGAGCCTTTTGATCTTGTTGATTTTATTTAATGTTTCAACCATGTGGACAGGAACACGAATAGTTCTAGATTGATCAGCGATTGCACGAGTAATTGCTTGGCGAATCCACCAGGTTGCGTATGTAGAGAATTTGTATCCACGTTCGAATTCAAACTTCTCTACTGCTTTCATCAAGCCGATGTTACCTTCTTGAATAAGATCTAAGAAATGCAGACCACGGTTAACATATTTTTTTGCCAAGTTAACAACCAGTCGAAGGTTAGCCTTAGCCAATTCATCTTTTGCTTGTTTGTCGTCTCGCTGGCTTTTAATAAGCTGTCGATAATACTTAGTAATCTTATCAAGTGGAAGACCAGTTTCGCTTTCTGTTTTTTTGATTGCCTTGTTGGCCATACGTGCTTCTACGTTAAGCTCTTCAATAAGTGACTTATCGTCTTCGCTTGGCTTTTTAGCTTTCTTTAAAGAAGTTAAGCGTTTTTCATTCGTACGAATAATCTCTTGCTTCTCTTGAATCTTGAATAGATATTTTTCAATTTTCTTACCAATCTTTCTAATGAATTTATTGGCAAGACGAATTGATTTAATCTCGTCGCTGATAGCTTTCTTGTTGTCTTGGACCTTTTGAAGCATCTCTTTCTTCTTTTCTGCAGAAGAAAGGTCGTTGCGATATTTCTTATAAATCTGTTCTTCGTTTTTGGTCAAGTCAGCGATTTTATTAAGTGTCTGTAAGAATGCTTTAAGTTCTTCGTCGATCTTTGGGATGTTTTCATCATCGTATTCAGCAAACTGAATGATGTCTTTAAGTGCTAGACTATTCTTTGCTATCCGATCGATCATAGCTGTAAATTCTTTGTGTACAAAAGGGAAGTGAGAAATTGCATCGATAGAAAGACGTTTACTTCCGGCTATTTTTTCTGCAATAACTTTTTCGGTCACTTTGTTCAGAAGAGGAATTTTACCAATATCACGAAGATAACATTTAACCCCATCGGTAATTTGAGCTGAGGTTTCTGTGGTTTCTTTTTCTTTTTCTTCTTCTTCATCGCTGTCGGCATTAATACTGCTGGCGAGTTTTTCTTTCATCTCACCTTTGTGGCCAGAGCCATATTCTTCTTTTTCTTGGTCAAAGTGGGCTTGTTGAACAAGTTCTTCTTCCATTACTAAAGCAATGTGTGCTTTTTCTAATTCTTTTAAAAAATCGTTAGCCTCTTTTTCAGAAAGCTGCCC
Source organism: Candidatus Babelota bacterium (assembly GCA_965658655.1). GTDB lineage: Bacteria > Babelota > Babeliae > Babelales > CAIQNR01 > CBFHTA01. Next base: position 340,373 of record CBFHTA010000001.1, read on the forward strand.
TTTTTCATTGAATGCAATCACTTCTTCGTACGTCAGCACTCCGTTTTCTTTGCCTTTTTCTATAAGACTGTTGTGCAATTCTTTTTTGATTGTAGCTAAATCTTTTGCAGGAGCCTTCTTAGAAGTTTTTTTCTTGGGAGATTTATTGATAGACGTAGAAATAGATTTTTTAACTGTCTTAGATGCTTTTGTTTGTGTTTGAGATGATGCCACTTTTTTAACCGGTTGTTTAGGAGTTTTAATCGCTTTCTTCTTGACCACTTTCTGAGTTACTATTTTTTTGATTGTCTTTTTAGGCCCTACTGTTTTAGCAACCTTCTTCTTGACTACACGTTTTACAGTTTTTTTCTTAACCGCCTTTTTAGGTGCAACTTTTTTAGCTGAACGCTTAACAGCTTTTTTAACCTCTTTTTTCTTGGCTACTTTCTTAGCGGGTTTCTTCTTGGTTGCTTTCTTCTTGTTGTCCCCAATGAGCCTACTCAAAATACTTTTAATAACCACTATATGAGCCCCTTCCGCAATAACTTTTTTTTCAGATCGAGAAAAGACGCGACAATTCTTTGCACTGCTTCTTTATTGTGCTCTGCTTCTGCTTGTGCTAGTTGTATTTTTGTTCCACTCACAATTGTTTTCCAATATTTTTTTTCCAGGAGTATTACGACCTGATTGAAGTCTTCTTCTTCTTCTTGGCTTACGAGTAACTCATTTACCATGCGCTTTTCATGATATTCAAGAGTGTCAAAAAAAAGAGCGAAAGTATCGCCTTCATCAGACCCTTTTACCTGCTTCAGTTTGATTATCAAACACTTGAGTGGTTCGGGTGTATAGTGCAAAAGTCGCTGAACTTCGTCTCGTTCCAACAACTGAGTGTTATTAAGTATACCACACATGAATTTTTTTTCTAAAGAAGAAAGCTCAAAAACTGGCATTTGAGCAGGTTTTTCTTCTGTTTTTGGCGCTGCAGGCTTATTTCTTCTGGTTGCACCCATCTCTTTTTTTAGAGATCCAAAGGGCAAATCAAAGATTTCTGAGGCTTTTTGAAGAAGAATGTCTTGTTTAAAGGCATCTTTTAGGTTTGCAACAATGGCCAAAAAGCTTCGAGTTGAGTTTAATTTTTGTTGAAGTGGCTGCTGAGAAAAGTCTTTTCCAAGGGCTTTTAAGTAGAAAGATAAAATATCCTGCGCATGGCCAATCGCTTCTTTAAGATCGCCGTTGTCGTTCAGGTAGGTTGCAGGGTCGTGCCCCTCGGGTAAAAAGATAACTTGTAAATCTAGATCAACTTGCCAACAGAGTTCAGCAAGTCGAAGCATTGCTTTTTGTCCAGCAGTGTCACTGTCATAGACTAAGTAAACTGTTTGTGCATGGTACGCTAGTAATTTTAAATGATCTATTGTGCACGATGTTCCCAGGGTGGCCACGGTGTTTCGGTAACCGTATTGGGCCATGGCAACACAGTCTGTATAGCCTTCAACTAAGAAGACCTGCCCTGTTTTTTGAATTTCTTTCTTTGCTAAATCTAAACCAAAAAGCAATGAGCCTTTTTGAAAGTAGCTGTTTTCTTTTGAATTGTAATATTTTGAGCGTTCATCAGTTTTTTTTAGAACACGGCCACCAAAGCCACAGTTATTGCTAAGGTGATCTTTGATAGGGAATATCAATCGTTGTTCAAAGGCTGAATAAACGGTTTTGCCTTCTGAGGCAATGCCCGCATCAAATAAATCTTTAAGCAAAAATTGCTCATCGGCAATGTCTCTTGCAAGTGCTTTAATTGAGCGTTCTCCGCCAGGAAAATAGCCAATTTTAAAAGTATTAATACTTGCTTGTGAAAAACCACGTTTTTCTAAATAGTGCATAACCGAAGGGTATTTAAACAATTGTGTGTGGCACCAATTTGCAACGGCTTGGCACACAGCAAAGTATCGTTTTTTCTCATCTGTTTTTTCTGTTGACTCTTGGCTGATTGTTTCCGGTAGGTCTATATTGTATCGTTCTGCCAAATGCTTAGCAGCTTCAACTTGTGTGCAATTTTCTATTTTAGAGATAAACCCAATAACGTCACCACTTTCTTGGCAACCAAAGCAGTAAAAAATTCCGCGATGAGGACTCACGGTAAACGAACCGGTTTTTTCGCTATGAAATGGGCAAGCGCCTTTCCAATAGTTACCGGCTTTTTTTAAGGCAAGATGTTCTTGTACAACATCTAAAATTTGTAATCTTTGCTTTACAAAGCTAAATAGGTTCATAGAGAACAAGAATACAGGAGAATTTTAAAGATGGGTAGCAAGATTTTTAATTATTCGTTTGTTTGAGTTCCAAGCGTTTTATTTTTTCCTCAGGATCTTTTATTTTTTGTTCTATTATCTCTATTGTTTCGGGGTTGTTGTTTTTGGTTCTTAGTTGGGTGCGTGGTTCTTCTTGAAGACGCTTGTGTCTTCTTTGTTGTCTTACAAGATATCTCTTGTTTCTTTTAAAAGTTTAAATTGTTGAAGCAAAGGTAAAATACATTCTGATTTTTCATCGCAGTCGCAGGGCCAATATAATTTGATGTTGCAGGAAGCAATCTGTGAGAGGTTGTTATCTTCTTCTGAGATAATAGCTTTTACTTTTAATCATTAATCCAACAACAGCTATACATAATGCAATGAGCTGATCATGAGAATAATGCAAAAGTAGGGGTACGTGTCTAGCTCTTAACCCATCTAGGCCAGATCGTAATAATCCCATGAAAAATAAGTAAGATCCAAAAAGGTATCCAGAACCGTTTTTATGAATGTTTCTTTCTGAATACAAAACACAAAAAATAATAAAGAGTCCCAGCGCGCTTAAGAGTTGCACGGGAATGAGAGGTTGATTAAGGAGAGCCATAGAGTCTGGATTGGTGTACATCACATGAAACCAACTGCTGGTTACGCGTCCATGGCAACAACCAGAAAGGGCACAACCCAAGCGTGCAATGCCTTGAAGTAGCGGAATATAAATTGCAAAGCGGTCCAAAACAAATATCACAGGGACTTTGTAGAATTGAAGATAAAGAGGGATAAAGATTAAATTAGGAATAATAGCTCCAAAAACAGATAATCCGCCATCCCATACTGCAATTGGATTTAAAAAAGAGTCTGCTCTATGTTCGACTAAATAGAGAAGTCGTGCGCCAATAACGCCAACGAGAATTACTAAGCTTGTCAGGTTTAGAATTTTGTCTAGAGAAATCTTGGACATCAACGGTTTGTCTTGTTTAATCATGTAGAGCATTGTAAGAATGCCTATAACAATCATGGCGCCATAACTTTGAATAGCAAATGGTCCAAAAGTAAAAAGAGTAATCACAGGCTACTTTCTTTTAGGTTTTTCCAATAGCTTAACTTGTAAGATTAAAAATGAAAGGGCGGCAGGAGTCATGCCAGAGATTAATCCTGCTTGAGCAATGGTAGCAGGGCGAATCTTAGAGAGTTTCTGTTGTAGTTCTTTAGAAAGTCCTGTCATGCCGTTGTATTCAAAAGATTCTGGAAGTTTCATTTCTTGGTGTTTTGTGAGCTTTTGAACTTCACGTTCTTCACGCACTAGATAGGGTTCGTATTTAATAGCTGCTTGAATAGTTTGGCATATGCGGCCATGTAATTTTTTGCCAGTTAATTTTTCTATTTTTGCTTGAGTGTCGACGTTCTCTGTAAACAAATCAAGAAGTTCGGCATTTTTTGTTTTTGCTCGTAGTTCTTTAATAGTTTCTTCAATAAGTTTTTCTTCTTCTAAAAATTTTGCATAGAACCCATCAGATACCAATCCTACATTATGAGCTTTTGGGGTAAGTCGAGAAAAGGCATTATCTTGACGGAGGAGTAATCTACGTTCAGCACGAGAGGTAAACATTCGATAGGGCTCATCGATGCTTAGTGTGGTAATGTCGTCTATCATTACACCAATATAGCCTTCTGACCTGCTAATAGTGAAAGGATCTTTTTTGTGAGCAACTTGGTGTGCGTTGGCTCCGGCCATCAATCCTTGACCTGCAGCTTCTTCGTATCCTGTAGTTCCATTAATTTGACCTGCTAAAAATAAACCTGGAACAGATTTTACCTCGAGCGTATGTTTTAACTGGTTCGGTATAACAATGTCGTATTCAATTGCATAACCCGGACGAGCTATTTTAGCGTTTTCAAAACCTTTAATGGCTCTAATATATTTTTCTTGAGCATGTTCAGGAAGTGAGGTAGAAATACCATTAGGGTAGATCCAGTCTGTATTCGCGCTTTCGGGTTCTACGAAAATCTGATGTGCCGTTTTGTCTGGAAAACGCGTAATTTTATCTTCGATAGAAGGGCAATAGCGTGGACCTGTACCTTCTATATCTTCTCGTAAAATAGGGGATTCGTTGGCATATTTCTTAACAATATCGTGTACAGCTTCGTTAGTGTGGGTGATATAGCAATCGTGGGAATTTTTAACTTCATGTGGTTCAAATTCAAATAAAAAATCTAAATCTTCTAGCCCTTGGCTCTCCATTACGGAAAAATCAATTGTTGATCTGAGTAATCGAGGAGGAGTTCCAGTTTTGAGGCGACCAATTTTAAGATCTAAATTAATCAGGGCTTGAGTCAATGTTGTGACCGCGGCTTCATCTTCTCTACCAGATGCGTAGTTTTTGAGCCCTACATGAACGAGGCCGTTCAAAAACGTGCCGGTTGTTAGTACCACGCTCGGTGCATGTAAAATGCTGTCATCGTTGAGTTTTACCCCGGTTACCGTTTTGTTGGAATCGACAACAATATCATCAACCATTGCTTCAAGTATTGTTAGGTTTTCTGTTTCTTTTAGGGCTTTTTGAGCTTCTTTTGCATAAGCTTCTTTGTCTATTTGTAGCCGCAGGCCATGAACAGCCGGACCTTTTTTGGTATTGAGCATGCGGGCTTGAAGATAGGTTTTAGTACAGAGCTTGGGCATTAAGCCTCCAAGTGCACTAATTTCAAAAACGATATGTCCTTTTCCAATACCACCAATTGCAGGATTGCAAGGCATGTATCCAATCTTTTTTTCTGTTAGGGTGATAAGAGCTGTCTTTGAGCCAAGACGTGCAGCAGCATACGCCGCTTCTATACCTGCGTGTCCACCCCCAACAATAATAACATCGAATTTGTTCATGTATGCCCTTAAAAAAAATGATCCCCAGAAAATCAATATGATCATCCAGGGATCTATTTTACCCAATTAAAAGGAGTTTCGCAATCGAGACTCCGCGTTCATCGTAAGATGAACTACCTCCATTTCCGCCTATTTAAGACAAAAATTTACTTTTTTGCTTTTTGAAAAATTTTTTGCAAATGTTCTTTTTCCTGTGTGCAGGCTTTGATAACAGCTAATTTTTCGACGAAGCCAAGTTTTGCAACTGCTTCTTGTGCTGTTTTTTCACATTTTACATCTTTGAATGTTTCTGCAATTTTCTCATGACCATTGTCTGTAAGCTCTTTTTTAAGTGTTTCTTCACACTTTGCAGCTTTAATGCAATCTCTAATAGATTTTTTAACAATAGCTTTAGTCTCTATAACGTTTATAGAAGTAAGCATTGCCACAGTTAACACAATCATTAATTTATTTAGATTCAATTTCATAATAATACCCTTTTGATTTGAAGTAATATATTCGTTCAGGTCTCACTAGAATACTAAAATAGAAAAAGGAGTGCAAAAGCCCCCTTCTGATTTGTTGATTTACGAGGGATATCCGTTTAAACTTAGAGGCTGATTAACCTTAAATAAGCTCAATTGGAAATCTATGCTGTATCATATTGCCTCGTATCTTCGGCCTTATTTCTCAGCCTTAAACGTTATCCATTACATTAGCTTTCGAGCCATGGCTGCTCTTTTAAGCTCACTGGCTTTTTCCCTTTATTTTGGCCCTTGGTTTATTAGGCTTTCTCAAAGGTTATTCAGGGCTAAAGTTCGGCCTTTTACTCCCGACAGCCACCAGGTTAAAAACGATATGCCTACTATGGGGGGCATTTTTATTATAGGGATTGTTCTTTTAACCGTACTTTTATGGGGTAATTTGGTTCGCCCTCAAATATGGATTGCGCTTGCTTGTTTGGTTAGTTTTGCCGGCATTGGTTTGCTCGATGATATTTCTAAGCTTACCGATTCTCAGGGGATTTCTTCTCGGTTGAAGTTTGCATTACAGTTTTTGGTTGCCGCTCTTATTGGTTTTTTTTGGGTGTGGTATGTTAACCCGTCTACAGAATTAAGTTTCCCTTTTTTTAAGAATTTTCATCCAGATCTTGGGGTGTTTTTTATCCCTTGGGTTATGTTTGTCTTAATTGGAACCAGTAATGCTGTAAACCTCACCGATGGTTTAGATGGTTTAGCTATAGGATCTTTAATTTCTAACTTTGGTACATTTGCTCTTATCTGTTACATCGCAGGGCATGGAGTAATCTCTCACTATTTACATATTCCGTTTGCAGGTACCGGTGAAATGGCAGTTGTAGGAAGTTCTTTAGTTGGGGCCTCGCTTGGCTTTTTATGGTATAACACTTACCCCGCTCAAATCTTTATGGGTGATGTGGGTTCGCTGGGTTTGGGAGCGGTTTTAGCATTTATGGCGCTTTCGAGCAAACAAGAACTCTTACTTCCTATTGCTGGAGGTTTGTTTGTTGTTGAAACACTTTCTGTCATTGTGCAAGTGTTATCGTTTAAATTTTTAGGCCGCCGTATGTTTAAAATGGCTCCTATTCATCATCATTTTGAATTGCAGGGGTGGCAAGAATCAAAGATTACCGTGCGCTTTTGTATTATTTCTTTTGTGTTGTGTTTAGTTGCGCTTATGACTTTGAAGTTGCGTTGAATATTTTGTATAGAGAAACATTATAATCCCAATCATTAAAATTACAGTGAATCGTATTAATGGGCTCAGGCTAGTGAATATGAATCCTTGAAAGCATGCAATAAGTCCTGTGGTACAAGAAAGTAGTCCTATTTTGCTCAAGAGTGTTCGTTCTGCTCTGTGAAGGCTTATAACGCTAATGGTATACGCAGTTAAGCAACCGAGGGTGCTGGTATATTGGAGTGGGATTTGTGAGCCATAAGAAAACAATAAATGCATTAAACAAATAATACCTTCTACAAAAACACACAAATAGGGAATGTGGTATACATTCTCTTTTTTAAAGAATGAAGAACCGAATAAGTGTTTGTGTTGTGCTAGAGCAAAAAGATTCCAGACATTACTATACATAATCCCATAAGCTCCTCCTAAAGAAGAAAGAGCGATGGCTATAGAGGTCAGCGGAGTGAAGATATGGGCAAGGGCGGGAGAGACTTTATGAAAGAAGACAGGAAAGGCTTCTGTGTAATCGGGTTGTTGCGCCAACACTGGGCCTAGGGTTAAAGAGAATAATGTTTGGTAAAGGACAGCAAGTGTAACAACAATGCCAAAAGATATGAGAATAGCTCGTGCAGCATTTTGTTTTGAATTTTCAATATGTTGAGCGAGTGAGCACGTTGCTTCGAACCCTAAACAGCAAAAGAGTGTAAGGGGAAGTGCAACAGGTAAGTTTCTCCAGATGTGGCTCGGTGCATGAATAGTAATGTTTCCAATTTTGTGAAATCCATAGAATACAATAAGGGTAATAGGAGCTGTTTTGGCAATAAGGAAGAATGATTGAATAGTGCTTCCTGCTCTAACATGCAAAAGGTTAAGGCCTACAAATAAAAATATGAGTACTGTGTCTATTCCGAGGGTGGGGTATACTTCTAAAGCAGGAATAACATCTTGTATAAACATAGAAAATACATGAATACCCAATGCGGCAGATGACAGTTTACCAACAAAGTAACTCCAGGAACTTACGAAACCCCAGAATGGATTAATGTCTGCGCCGTAGGTATAAAAACTTCCACCTGGGTGTGTTTGCGTTAAGCGAGCAATACACAAAATTAATGGCAGCATAATGGCAGCAGCAAGGAGGTACAAGGTTGATCCCCATAGTCCCATTTTCTTTGCTAATAAAACGGTATTCACAAAAACACCACTTCCAAGCATAATGTTTATGTTGACCAATAAAGCAGCGATAAGCGAGAGTTTGTGTTGCTTTTGCATAGTGTTCCTTAGAGTTCTTTACACACGTCTTTTTTGTTGTATATACCCAAGTGAAGTGTTTTTTATTTTTACCACAAATTACAAGGAGTGGCTAATGAAGCAGGTAATACAGGCCGTTACAGCTTTAATAGGAATAAGTTTTTTGACTACATCTGTTTATGCGCGGCCCCCTATGCTGGGTAAGTTTTTTAAGAATTCAGTAGTGGTTGCACAGAGTTTTTCTTCTCAAGCAAGAAAAGCAAAAGTAGCTCATGTAGATATGGGAGGTACCCGTGGAGACAGCTATTGTAGTCAATCTCTTAAGGCATTTGAGGAGGCAGTTGAGTCATTAAATGTTGAAAAAGAAAATGTGCACAATCTCATTTATGATAAAATGGGAATGCCTAAAAAAACACATTTAAGAGAAATTTTGTTTAGCGATCAAGGCATTGATTTATTTGCCGAAGTAAATGGTCGTTATCCTCAAGAAGCTGATCTAGATAATGCTTATAAAGTTTTTGTGAAAGTGCAACGTGAATTGTTAAAAGACGGTTATCCAATTATTCCAGGATATGCTCAAGCAGAAAAAGAGATGAGAGACATGGGTTTATCTATTATTGGAACCACTGATTATGATTCAGACTTAAGAGATTGTACAGATTTGTGGCTGAGGTATCAAGGTTCAGATGTAGATGATTCTATTACCCCAGAAGAAGCTGGTGGAGGTGGTTGGCCGTCTCCGGAGCAAATTTTTGAGGTTATGAAAAAAGCGTATAAATTACGCGGAGAATTTGTAAAGCCACATGAAATCGTAACGTTTGATGATACTTCCGCGGGAATAGAGGCAGGGCGCAACGCAGGAACCTGGTGTGTGGGTATCGCAGGAACAAGTATTTTGCAAAATCAATATCCAGGAGATTTTACAACCATTAGTAAAGTATTATTAAGAGCTGGAGCACATTTTGTTATTGATTCGGTTAGAGAGGCGCCGGACGTAGTGCAAGATATTAATATTTTTATGGAAGATCCATTAATGAGCCCCGAGACGTTTGTTGCACGTTTAATTCAAAAAGAAGAGAGTGATTGACTGAGAGAGGTATCTATTTAGGCTTTCTATAAGAGGTATTGATGGGGTGCGTCTTTGCGTACTTCATTTTTTTGATGATTTTACCTTTTTCTTTTCTGAGACTATAATGAAAGTTATTTATTATTTATAAAATGGGAAGGAGTGGTTCATGCAACTACTAAGGTTAGCTCTAATTTTATTATTGAGTCCTCAATTATTAATCACAAAAGAGTCTGAGACTATTGAGATTTCAGAGAAGAATAATTATACCAGAAATCAGAGTATTGATGGATTTAAAACGGCATTGAGATCTTTGGGTATTGACCCAGAAGTGAGAGGAATCGAGCGAATACTCGCTGATTATTCCAGTACAGCAGACAAAAGAAATTTCCTTGAAAAGCTTGTAATGAGCGCTGAGGGTAGTGCTCAATTTCAAAAGAAGAATGGCAGAAAACCAACCAATTCTGATGTTGAATCTGCATATGAGGTCTTGCTTGGTCATTACGAAACAGTTGCTCAAAAGGTTTGCGTTGCTGCTGAAAATGAAACTATAGAGGGGGGTTTAAAGGCCATATCGAATGGTAATATTGCCTCTCAATTATTATATTCTGCTACTCATGGATATAATAATTTAAAATCCGGATGTTCACATGATTTAACGCATGCACATCATCATGGGCATAATCACCGTCATTCAGAAGGGGAAGATGGTCTTTCTAGTGCCCATAAATGTTCGCATGGCCATGGTTCTCATGAACATCATAATCATCACCATAACCACCATCACGACCATACACGTGCGTCTGGTAGTGTTGATGTTGTAATAGGTTGCGCTTGTTCACAGTGTGGATAACAAGTAAAGAGCTAATGATCCTGCAATAGCAGCATTTAAGCTTTCTGTGTTTTTATTCATGGGTAATGTAATGTGCGTTTTGCAATCAGCAATTTGATCTGGTGAAAGACCATGTGCTTCGTTGCCCACAACTAATAAAAGATTCTTGTTTGATTTAAGATTTTGTGGAGGTTGTCCACCCTTTACCACTAACGCACAAAGTGTAAAATTCTGTGTGTTCTTAATGAGTTGTTTCCAAGACCATTGTAGGATTATAAGGTGAGCTACAGCTCCAGCAGATGCTTGAATTACTTTAGGAGAAAAAGGATCGCAACCATCAACAATAACTGCGCTTTTAGATCCAAACGCTGCGGCTGAACGAAGCAATGTCCCCATGTTTCCAGGATCAGTAATATTAGAAAGAACGAGCCCAGAGTAAACAGTACTGCTTGATTTTGGATAAGAAAAAACAGCAACTATGCCACTTGGGGTCGTTGCGGCACTAATTTTTGCCATAACATGATTAGAAACTATAATTGGTTCTTGTTTAAAAAGATTTTGGGCATCTTCTGCCATCTGTTCTGTAGTAAAAAGTTCTATTGGACTCCAGTTGTTGTATGCGAAGCTTTTGAGCACTCGGGTACCTTCGGCTAAAAACTTTTTTTGTTCTTTACGGCCTTTAGAGGAGTGGAGTTTAGTAATGGTTTTTATAAGTTCATTTTGAACTGATGTTATATTTTTCATAGAGCCTTAGTATAACAGTTACCAGTAATAGTTGTAGTAGGGTCTATTACCATATGGTCCCCAACCTCCCCAAGGGGTATAAAATGGATCAGAACTCATGTAATAGTATCCACGTTGACGATAGCCAAAGCCAAAGCCAAAAGAGACATTGGGGCCAACGTTTACCTCTGGTCTTCGATCTTTAATATCAATTACTTTTTCTTCTAAAGAGCCATCTTCATCGTAAAAGTTGAGGATTACAATACCGTCTTCCATACCGGTTATTTCGTGCTTACCATCCTCTATTTCGGTAATGTATACCTTACCATTACTTTTAGGGTTTACAGTAATAGTGTTGTAGCCACGTATAGTTTTGCTTTTGCCCACACGAATATTTTTGAGGCTTCTTAGGTTAGAACGAGATTTTCGTTTTCCCCTTTTCTTTTTTGTAGAGGAAGTTTTAGAAGTAGAAAAAAGGCCTGTATATGTTTTTTCTACATAGCCTAATGCCAGCAATGTAATAAGTGTGAAATAAATTTTTTTCATTCTAACCTCCACTTAAAAAATGGGCCCCAACTTTTTCCTTTTTTAATTAAAGTTCAAGGCCCAAATTTTATAAGACTTATGATTAATTAATTCTTATAATGATGCTGCGGTTAAAGTGCTCATTTTTTCGTTTAAATCTTTGCTTGGTTTAGATCCCCCCTTATATTGTTTTGCAAGTTTTTTTGTTGCAGTAAAAGCTTTACTTACTGCATCTTTCACAACGGCATCTTTTATATCTGAGTGGCTCGCTGTTGCCTTTGCATCATTGCAAGCATCATAAGCTCTTTTTTGCTCTTGAGTTTGAGGAAGGCTGCTAATTGTTTGTTGTAGTTTTGTTACCGCGCTAAACACCTTGTCTTTGTGGTCCTTGTCCTTATTCAGATGTCCTAGATGGTATGATGCATGCATAACATCTTTGTTAGCTTGAATTGTTACTGCACTTACTAATAATGTAATTGCTAATAGTTGTTTCTTCATTTCAATCTCCTTTTTAGTTACGGTTAATTAATTCTTATTTTTGTAATTCTGTTACTATCGATTGTAATTTTTTAGCATTATCGTTAAGAGTTTTTGCGGCAGGTAATGATTTAACTGTACTTATCTTTTGTATATTATTATTAGCACGTTGTGTGTAAGTATTTGTCTCTGTAATTCCTGTAGCAATCTTTGAAACGTCACCTTCCTCTAGAGCCATAGATAACGGTATAGTATTTGTCGTGATTGACATAAGAGAAAGAAAAGCCTTCACGTTGGATATTTTTTGTAGTTCTTTTATTTTCATTAGAATCTCTGTCGCTTCTTTGATAGCTTTCAAGATAGGTTTTAAATTGGCTTTATATTCTGCAAGACCTTTTTTTAACGCAGCTTCTGCATTTTTTAAGTCTTGCGCAATAGTAGCGGCACCTTTCTGTGCGGCTGTTTCTACGCCATGTATGTCTCCTTCTCCCTTGTTCTTCAAATGCTGATAATCGTGAACTGGATTAAGATCATGCCAGTGAAAATCAGCATTTATTTGTGTTCCACCGACTAGCAGTGTGATAATTAATAGTTGTTTCTTCATTTCAATCTCCTTTTTAGTTACGGTTAATTAATTCTTTGTTCTTATTCATTTCTCATCTTTTTTGTTTTCTGTCTCTTTTACTTTAATAGAAACTGTTTTGCCTTCTTTATCTTTTAAAATTGCATCTTCTTTTCCATAATCAATAGCTTTAATCTTTAACACTTTATATTTTCTCTTATCACTTCCTGTCAGGGTGATATTTTTTGTTCTTATGCTTCCAGCTTCATGTTCATGCTTATTGTCTTGATGAAATTCATTGCCCGGAGTAATTTTAAAGTATTTCTTTTCGCCTTCTTCCATTGTTATATGTGAAGGAAGGGCTTTGGCAGCTACAATAATAGTATAGCCTTTGCGTTTTTTGGTTTCGCTTTTTTTCGAGTTTTTATTTACTATTTCAATAAAGGCTTTTCCTGCTTTATGGGCTGTAACTTCCCATTTTTTGTGGTCGACTTTTTTTACAGAAGCAATGTTTGAATTGCCAGAAACAAGAACTTTGTTTTTTCCAGGTTTAAATCTTTTGGTTTGTTCTGGTACCATGATTGAGTTTTTTGAGCTAGCTTTTTGAAAAGCAATATAAGCACCAAGAATTATAAATTGAGTGGTTCCTATGTATCCTGCCAATGCTAATGCAATAATTAATATTTTTTTGCTCATTTTATTTCCTTCCTTTTGGCTTATTTAATAGTTATTTTTATTCTTTTAAAGAGTACGGCCCGAGATTGTATTGGTCTTTTGTATTTTTTAGTTAAATAGTTACTTATTCTTCTTTTTAATCTTTTATTGTGAGTAATAGTCAAAGTGTATTCTCCAGCGCTAGGAGCTTTGAATTTTAAAATGTTTGCAGTGCAAATACCTTGTGAGATTACTTTTCCATTCTTATTTTTGAGCTTATAATAGGTTTTAAATTGATTGTTATCAACAAGATTGCTATAAACACCTAATATTTTCTTTGCATTAAGTGCATAGTTACGGCCTGCCTCAAACCCTGTCATTAAGTTGACCTGTTTAATTCTGTTGGTTGCGTGTATGTTTACGCTTACTAGCGTACATAGGGCTATTAAAACCTTTTTCATGTTGATCTCCATTTAACCCTAAATTTTCCATTAATACTAAACTAACAAATCTGAGAATTGAAAATCAAGGATAATTTGTCTTAGAGCCTATATTGATTCTTTTTGGGCTTAAATTTAAATCTCTATGCTGACATGAAATAGAGATTTAAATTCATCTTTTAAGGTTTTTTTGAAAAGGGCAAAAGTTCCTTCGGGAGCTCCAGACTTAGGTTTTATAGTGCAAGAATGAATGTGTTGATCTTGTAAAGAGTCGACTGGCTTGCAAGAAATTTTAAGATAATCTTCGTTCTGTTTGTGGACGCCAATAGGTCGTTTCCTATGGGGAGAAACTAAAGAAAATGTATGAGGATTATCACGAGAAATATTAATTACTTTTGCGTGAACTGATCCTGTTATTATAAGCATTGTAATTACAATAAATTTATTTTTCATCTCTCCCTCCATTTTTTAGATGCTAACGAGCGTTAACATAAAACCATATGTATTTATTATAATGCTACAGGATCGTATTATTCAAGGTTTTTTAAAAAAGAAATTTTTAAATTTCGTCATTAAGAATTTTTGACCTTAAATTCTCCATATATTTCATCATAAAATGAATATTATGAATACTCGCAAGGTGATAGGCGGTTAATTCATGGGCCTTGAACAGGTGCCTAAGATAAGCAATGGTATAGTTTTTACAGGTATAACAGGCACAGTCTTTTTCGATAGGTTTAAAAATATTTTGGTATTTTGAGTTTAAAAGTTTAATAGATCCTTGCAGTGTAAAAAGTGTTGCGTGCCGAGCGCATTTGGTTGGGTAAGAAGAATCCATGGTATCTACGCCTAGTTTTACCACAGGTTCGATTGAGGTTAAATCTCCAATACCCAATAAATGGTTTGGTTTTTCGGAAGGTAAAAACGCCATCATTTTTGTGAGCATCTCAAACATTTGAGTATGATTTTTGCCGAGAGACCCACCAATTGCATGACCATCAAAATCAAGGTTACCTAAAATTTTACAACTTAACTCGCGTAGTTCAGGGTCAATACCACCATGAATTACCGAATACATTGCCTGCTGGTTTCTGTTTTTTAAATGATGATTCAAAGAACGTTCTTCCCAGCGATGAGTTCGGTCGAACGAATGTTTAAGTTTATGAGGATTTGTGTGGTACGGAGGAAGTTCATCAAAAGGAATAATAATATCTGCACCTAGATTTTTTTGTGCTTGAACAGATGTTTCTGGTGTAAGTAGAATTTTTTCTCCATCACGATACGATCTAAATAAAACACCGTCTTCATTGATTTTAAGAACACTGTTTGATGTTTGCTTTTGCCCCTTGCTCTTAATTTCACTTGTTACACCGCCATACATTAAACTAAAAACTTGGAAACCGCCGGAGTCAGTTATAATTGGTTGCTTACGATTCATAAATTTATGCAAACCGCCAGCTTCTTTAATAAGTTGTGTTCCTGGATGCAGCATAAGGTGGTAAGTGTTGCAGAACATAAGTTGCACATTAAGTTGATCAACCAATATACTATCGAGTGCTTTCATGGTTGCGTTTGTACCAACAGGAACAAAATTAGGAGTTTCAATAATGCCATGTGGTGTATGAATCTTACCAACACGAGCTTTAGATTTTTTAGATTGGTGGATGAGTTCAAATGTAAAGAAAGACACGGATTAATCCTTACCTTTCGGGATAAGGTATTTGTGGCAAAGTGAAATGCAAGGCACCGCAATAGAAATTGCAATAACTTTTACAATGTAGCTAAAAACAATAATATTACCAATATTAGCCACATTGCCGTAAAGGCCTAAGAAAGCAAAAAGGATAGTATCTGCCAATTGTGCAATCAGAAGTGCACCCATAGATTTAATATAAAAATATCCGTCACCCAATTTTTTAGTAAATATATTAAAGAGTCCAAGGTTAATAGATTTACTGATAGCTGATACTATAAATGATGCAATAATAATTCGTGGCATAAAGCCAAGAAGATAATCGTAATGGATAGATGACGTATCGTGTGTATTAGGAATATACATAATTAAAAATTGAGAAACGATTAAGAAAAAAATGGCAGTATAGATTCCTACTCCAATAGAGCGCTTTGCTTCTTTCTGCCCATAGTATTCACGTAGTAAGGTAACGCCCATATTCGAACCAATAGCAAATACGTCTGAGGTAACTACGTCAAGACCAAAGAGGGTTACTTCTTTAACTACAAATAGATTTCCGAGTACCCAAGCAACCGAAGTAAAAGCATAAAGAGCTCCGGATCCAAAAAATACGGCACCAATGGCAAAGCCAGATACCAGAATACTCTGAGTGACAAATAATATCTCGTTCCACATAAGCAATATCCTTGAAAAAGAGTGTGTTAACAGTATATCTTGTATATTACTTAATTGAAGGGTTACCGGGGGGAAACTCAAGAAAAAAGGTTCATTTTTTTTGAATCTTCCTTTTTTAAGCTTATTGGGGTCTCCTCTTATTGATTTCAGTGGAGAGATCATGAAGCAAAAAGCCTTACTTTTCTTTTTTTTAAAAAATCTTCATGAGACAACTGTTGTTTAAATGGGATGAGTTTTAATTAAAATCCAGTTAGGGGGACGAATATGAAGCGATTACTATTTTTATTATTGACTATGAGTCTGCCGATACAGACAAATCATTGGTTAGAAAGTACTGATGAACGAATTTCATATGAATGTGTTCATTGTGAAGAACCATTGTCTCGATCTGAAGTTTCACTTGCTTTGTTAACAGCTATTCACCAAGAGCCACCAACTTTTATCTGTGACAAATGCAGAAATAAGTTGGAAAAAGTAGAAGATTAAGGAGGTTTATTGTAATGAAAATCTATGTAGGTATTTTATTGTTTTCGATCACGTTACTTCATTCTGGAAGTCAGGAAGAAGAATCTCATGAAGAAGCAATTTTAAACGAACTTGTTAACCAACACTCTAGTGAGAATGATTATCAAGAAATATTTAAGTTGTATTTTCAAATGTATTCAGAATGGTTAAAAAGAGAAAATATTTCAAACGAAGATAAAAAAAAATATACTCAACTAGTTCAGCATGGAAAGAATCAAATAAAACGTTACCAAAAACGCCTTGATAAAGCCCGGGTTGATCAAGTGCAATCTTAATAAAGTTCTCGAGAATATTACTTGGAAAGTAAAGGATACTTTTTAAATCCTACAAAAATACATTCAGGTTCAGGAACAATCCCAAATTCTTTCTTTACTTTTTCTTGAAGAAGGCGTGCCAATTGGACGATCTCATGAGATGTGCCATTCCCGCGATTTAAGAGCATGTTTGCATGTTGTGGAGAAACTTGTACGTCTCCTACTTGTGCTGCTCCTTTAACACCAATTTTATCTAGATAATAAGCAACATAAATCATTTTTTTATTGTCATACATTAAAGAAACTTCATTTGGATGAAAATTTCTAAAGAAGCTACCGCAAGTGTTTTCTTTAGGATAGCGCGAGATGCGGTGACGAATAATTTCCCATCTTCTTCCTCGGGCAAATGCGCCGCCATTATCGTCTACTACTTCGAGTTGAAATGTTGCATTTATTAAATAATATTCTTTTTCCATGAGCTTTGATTTGTCATAGCCAAACTGAAACCATTCTGTATTAACTTTTTTAATGGTGCCAGTCGGAATATGAATAACCTCAGCTTCTAATAAATAGTCACTAATAAAGGCTTCAAAGTAATGTAGGTTAATATAAACAGCGCCGCCAACAGTTCCAGGAATATAAGAAAAAATTTCTAAACCAATAAGATTGTTATCAACAGCTAATCCAATCAGATCATCCATACGTGTGCCAGCGTTGGCAGTTATCAATCCAGTTTTTGTGTTGAGTATAGGATTGTTTTTTTGAGGATGAATAACAAGACCATCAAAGCCATCATCATTGATCAGAATATTGGCGCCTTCACCTAAAACAAAAATCTCTAGATTGTTTTTTTGAGCAAAGGTTAATGCTTCTTTAAAATCTTGAGTTGTTTCTGGTTGACAAAAATAGCGAGCAGGCCCGCCAGTTTTAAACCAATTTTTATCGTTAAGCGGTATATTCTCTTGTATTTTCATTACTCTTCTTTATTGTTAAATTTCAGCGGCAACGCGTGCCAGTTTCTTTCTGGTATTTACTTTCCCTGCGGTAACTAAAGCAATACATGCTTGGCTACAACATTCTTGTGATTTAGTAATACACTCTGGGCAGCCCAAAAATTGTTTGTTGCATTGTGCATTAATACAGTTGGTGTAATAATCGCAAGGAGCATCGCACATATCGCAATTGCTTAAAATGTCATCGTTTACCTTATGAGAAACACGACCATCAAATACGTAGTTAGATCCTCTAAAGTGGCCGTCAGGGAACTTTTCTATATAGCGATGAATGCCACCTTCAATTTGATATACTTTTTGGGCAACGCCTTTTTTATTTACGTACGCAGATGCTCGTTCGCAACGAATACCACCGGTGCACATCATGAGAACAGTTTTGTCTTTAAGTTCATTAACGTGTTCATCAACGTATTCTGGAAACTCTCTAAAATATTTTTTATCTGGGCACATGGATCCTGGAATAGTTCCAATACGTGTTTCGTAATTGTTACGAGTATCAATAATCACTAAGTTATCGGGTTTGTTGTTTAGGAGTTCGTGAGTTTGTTCTGGAGTTAAATGTTGACCGCCATCTGCAGTGGTGAGGTCTTTTGGATCGATACCTAGGTTGACGATTTCTTTTTTGATTTGAACTCGAATGCGTGGAAAATACCGTTCGTCACCGGGAGCAGTTTTAAAATCTATGCCACCGAATGATTCATGGGCATTCATAGCCTCTATGTAAGCTTGTGTTGCCTCTTCCGATCCACCAACGGTTCCATTGATGCCTTCGGTCGCCAGAATAATACGACCAGTCAGGCCTAATTTTTTACATAAACGTTTTTGCCATTTTGCAACGGCTTCTGGTATTTCAAGCTCAACATATTTATAAAACAGTAAAATTTTTCCCATAACGGCACTTCTCTTTGCATTTTTATTGAATTACAGATCTCTGTCAGTATACCATAGAGCTTTTAAACTTTCTAAGGGGTAAAAATGCAGAATCGATTTCTTGTTGTTTTGCTGGTAATAAGGACAGTATCTGCCAGTTCTCATCCTGATGATTTATTATCTTGGTCACCGCCCTCTTGGTCTCCACCTGTTCCTGAAGTATCGAGTAGTGAATCGTCTGGCTCTAATTCTTCATTGTCGCCTGAAGTTTCTTCAGTTTCATTTTTTGAGACAGTTGATGAATACAAAAAGGCCATTAAAGATTTAGCGGAAAGGGAAAGAGAGTCTACGTCTGTAGATCTTGAAGATAAAAAAGTAACGTTTACTCGTATGGGTAAAGAATGGCACTTAGTTGCAACGTCAGGTTGTATTTTTAAAGATTGTATATTGGTTGAATCAAAATTCTATATAGAAGCAATGCTTTGTGGAAATCGTGAAGAACATATAGGCCAGCAATCAGTTACGTTTAAAGCTTGTACAGATGACCTGTGTCGGTCTCATCCACCATCTGTGGGAGCATGGTCAATTTTAGAAGAAAATGGGCTTGTAGGTAGTTCTGTCGATAAGTACTTTAAAGTGGTATCAGGTTCTGATGATACTGTTGGATGAGTTGCATCAGTTGTACTTTTGTCCTATTCTAAGCACTAGAAAAAGGTTTTGAAACGTTTGTTACCGTGCAAAGGCTCCACTCATGAAATTGTCGCTTCGGTGGGTATGTGACCACCTTGAAATTGATTGGAAAAAGATCAATGTTGAAAAGCTTGTAGAAAAATTTAATACTACTACGGCAGAAATCGAAGAGTTTGAAAAATATACGCTTGATCTTAAACCCTTTGCATTGGCTCAAGTTATAAGTTCGTCTAAAAATGGTTGTGCGTTAGAATGTCCAGAATGGAAAAGCAAACCAGTGTTGCCTGCTAGGACCGACGCTCAAAAAAGCGCTTGGTATCTCATTAAAAAAGAGGGTGACAAAGTAGAATGGGTAAGTCCTGCTGATTTTGATTGTGAAAAAGAAGGTTTATTACCAGCGTTTTTTTGTTCAGAAAAAGATGCTAGATCAGGTGCATGGAAAAAACAGATAGAGACAGAAGATTATATTCTTGATGTAGACAATAAATCTATCACTCATAGGCCAGACATGTGGAGCCATCGTGGATTTGCTCGTGAAGTAGCAGCATTTCTCGATATTCCTCTCGTTCCAGAGTCTCAATTTTTAACTAAGATTCCTTTGATTACAGAAACCAAAAAATTTAAAGCGAGTAAAGAAATACCTTTTTCTATTTCATTAGATGCTTCTGGGTGTAAACGTTTTTCAGCTTTATATATTGATGATATTGCATGGCAGCCGTCGGATTTAGTTATGGCAAGTAGGTTGTTACGTTTAGATAATCGAGCAATAGATTTATTTGTTGATGCAACCAACTATGCAATGCTTGATATTGGTCAGCCACTTCATGCATTTGATGCAGATCAATTGGCAGGTAAAACAATTGGTCCTCGTTTGGCAAAGAAGGGCGAAAAACTCAAACTACTGGATGAAACAAAACTTAATCTTACTAAAGACGATATGGTAATCGCTGATAGCAAACAGCCTCTTGCGCTTGCAGGTATTAAAGGTGGTTTATCTAGCGGAGTAACTCCTGAAACACGCGCTATTTTGTTAGAATCAGCGAATTTTGATGCAACACCAGTTCGTTTATCTGCTGCACATCATAAAGTGCGAACAGAAGCTTCTGCTCGTTTTGAAAAATCACTTGATCCAAACCAAAACGTTCTAGGAATTATGCGCTTTGTAAAATTACTCAAAAATGCAGATGCAGAGATTTCTTATACTCCAAAGATCGTATCTCTTGGTTCAGTGGCAAAAACCAGTACAATTAAAGTGGCACATGAGTTTATAGAGAAGAAATTAGGTACAGCTATTAAACCTGTGTTTGTTAAAAAAACATTAGAAAAAATTGGATTTGAAGTTACAGATACAAAGGGTGTTTATACCGTTACGGTGCCAACGTATCGAGCAACTAAAGATATTGATATTCCAGAAGACATTGTAGAAGAAGTAGGGCGTTTCTATGGTTATGGTTCCTTACCACTTGAGCTTCCACAAATCACGAGTATTCCTGAGAAAGACCTTGCAACAGACCGCGTAGACCTTATTAAACAGATGCTTGCGGCAAATGTTCATATGCACGAAGTTCAAAACTATGGTTTTTTCGATAATGAATTCTTAAAACAAATTAATTGGAAATTGCATCGTCCAGTAAGGTTAGCTAATGCCATTTCAGAGCAACGCACTGTTCTTGCAACCTGTTTATTACCAGGGCTTTTGCAGAATGTGGTAGAAAACAAAGGCGCTAAAGATGAATTGCGTTTCTTTGAGTGGGGTCGTGTTTGGCGTGTTAATGCAAAGAATAAAAATAAAGTAGATGAACATAGAATTCTTGCAGGCCTTTTTTATAAACGTAAAGGCGATATTGATTTTTACAATGCCAAGCAGGAGCTCGAAGAGTTATTTGCTTCGATTGGTTTAAACCTGGAATGGAAAAAAGCAAAAAATCCTTCGCAATGGGCAAGTAAATACCAGACAGCCGACTTATTCTACAATGGTAAGAATATTGGTAATGCTGGTAGAATTGCAAAATCAAAACTTGCTGCCATTGGAGGTGGAGATGCGTTTGGTTTTGAACTATGCGGAGATTTCTTAGTTGAATTTGTGCCTGCCATTACCAAGTTTAAAGAACTTCCAAAGTATCAGGCGACGTCGCTTGATGTAAGTGTTATGGTCCCTTCAAAAACGACAGTGGCAGATTTAGAGAATGCGATTGTAAAAGCCGATAAACGTATTTTTGATGTAGCGCTTCAAGATGTTTTTGTGAAGGATGATTGGGAAAATAAAAAATCTATTACGTTGCGTTTCTTCGTGAGAGATAATGAAAAGACCCTTAAAAAAGCAGATATTGATGCGGTGCATGGTGCGGTTGAAAAAGCACTT
Organism: Candidatus Babelota bacterium; assembly: GCA_965658655.1. Classification (GTDB taxonomy): domain Bacteria; phylum Babelota; class Babeliae; order Babelales; family CAIQNR01; genus CBFHTA01. The sequence continues at coordinate 361,798 of CBFHTA010000001.1, forward strand.
AAGAAACAGGGAGCTGAAGTTCGATGACCTATAATAATAAAGCTTTATGGCTATTGCTGCTACTTGATCGCATTGTAAAGCGTATTATTGTATATGCACATGTGTGTCCTGTAAGGGTATCTCCCTTTTTAGCATGTCAACCAACGTTAAATCGTGGGATTTCTTGGAGCATGTTTGCTAATGCTGGACCAAATGTTTTTTATATAATTACTGCAGTTATTGGGTTATTTCTCTTTGGTTTTGCATGGTACACTCATAAGCGTGCAGAAGCTGATTATGATACGTTTGGCGAAATGCTGGTTTTGGTTGGTGGAACATCTAATTTTCTTGATCGTTTAATCTATGGTGGTGTTGTAGACTTTATTCAAGTGTCGTTTGGGAAATGGTCTTTTCCTATTTTTAACTTTGCCGACATTTATATTGTCTTAGGTGTTGGAATTATGATTTATACTACGATTATAGAAGAGTAACGTTTGAATCTTTTAGCCCAGCTGCAACAAGTTTTTTTCCCTCCATTTTGTTCTTATTGCAAAGAATTTCTTGCTCAAGAGACGATTCTTTGTACTGCTTGTTTTGAACGTATTAAACCGGTAGTTACATATCCATTACAAGTTACTAAAAGATGTGAAGTACCGGTGTTTGCAGTGAGTGGGTATCATGATCCTTTGCGTGCTTTAATAAAAACTAAACATTTCCGTCAAAGAAGAACATCTCATGAATTGGGACAACTTTTGTGGAATATGACTAATTTGCAGCACCAAAAATTTGATATTATTGTTCCCATACCTTTGCATTGGTCACGGTATGCCTGGCGATGGTTTAATCAAGCAGAAGAAATTGCAAAAGTCATTGCAAGTAAAAGTAATAAGCCGGTGGTTAACCTTTTAAAACGAACACGTAAAACAAAATTTCAAATGGGGTTAACTCGAAAAGAACGAATTAAGAACATTGCTGATGTTTTTGAGTTAACAGCAGATGCTCATTTGTATAAGAACAAGCGTATTCTTGTGGTTGACGATGTTTTGACAACTGGTACCACACTTAAAGAAGCGATTAAGCAAGTTCGCCGATTGGTCCCGGGCGATCTAAAGGTTGCCGTTGTAGCTCGGGTTCTTTAGCTTTTAATTTTTCTATAAGCGATTGTGGAGCTTTTTTCGCTATAGCAATTTTAAGCGGGGTTTCTTCTTTGTAGGGTATTGATGAATCTGCTCCCTCATCTAAGAGTCTTTCGGCAGCGCGAAAACCTGTCTGTGTTCCATAAGTTAAAGCGTAAAGAAAGGTTGATATTGAGCGGGGATTTCTGTATTTATCTTGTATAGTAATGCTACTGGTAGCGAGCAGTTTTACTTTGTCTCCTAGTTCTTCAAAAAATTCATTCAGCTTGTGTGTATGAATAGCTTGTGTAAAATCTCTTTTTTCTTTATAGGTTATCCCTGCTTCATGAGGATATCTCCTCTGCTCTATGGGTCCAAAATCTATAGGTCCAAATGCACATATTATTGGCATCATTGTACTGCAAAAAATGGCTATAAGTATTCTTTGTCGTTGATTCATTTTCTCTTTTGCCTCGTTTTATAATCTATGTTACATTACATTATCGCTCTATTAGGATAGGCAAAAAAACCATTTATAGTAAGGAGTTACGGTGTCTATGAACAGAAGTATTAAGATGAAAAGGGGAATGACAGGGTTGGCGATTGTATCACTAATGTTGTTGCCTGGATGTGGTATTCTTAACTTTGTGAAAAGCAAAATGGGTTCTTCTGATACACCAAAACATGTTCCTTCTCATGCTGAAGAAGCTTCTAGTACTCCTGTAGATGACGGTAGTAAAGTGCTTATGTCTATTGATGGTAAGCCTGTTATTACAGAAAAATCTTTTGATGAATATTATCAGCAATTTATAAGTACTAATCCGCAGCTACAAGCTATGATTCAGTTTATGCCCAACGCAAAAAAAGAAATTTTCAGTGGTATGGCTAATGAACGTCTTTTGATCACTTGGGGTGAAAAAAATAACATTCATACTGATAAAGATTACCAAGCACAACTTAACCAAGCTGTGCGTATGGTTAAAACTAACTTGGCTGCAAAGCGTTTTGAAAAAGACATTATTGGGCCAATTGAAGTTACAGATAAAGAGATGCGTGAATATTATGATTCGCACAAAGATCCAGAGTTAATTGTTACTCCAGGTGGTATTAAAGCTATAGGTAAGCAGTTTGATTCTAAAGAACAAGCGCAAACATTATTTGATAAAGTAAAAGATTCTCCAAATACTTTTAAAGTTGACGCTGGAAAAGGGGTACAAGATTTTGCTCCTATTAACAAAGCAAGCTTTGATGTAGACACTAGTGTTAAAGAAAAAGTATTAGCAGTTGGTAGTTTCCCTAAAGTGTTAATGGTAGAAGGTACTGATAAAAAGTACTGGGTGGTTGTTGCGCTTAAAAAAGAAGAAGGGAAATACCGTCCGTTTGATGAAGTTAAAGATGGTTTAAAGAAAATGATTGAACGCGATAAGACAATGAAACTTTATACAGAAAAAATTTCAACGCTTAAAAAAGAATATAAAGTTACAGAAGACCTTAGTTCTTTGGAGTCATCAGGAATGCCAGCAGGGCTTCCAGCAGGAATACTTCAAGGTGCGTCAGGCGATGACAAACCAAAAAAGAGTGGCGGCGTTAGATCGTTATAAGAGTTAAGAAAGTATATAAAGATAGTAATGAGTCATCCTGCTTCAACGAGCAGGGTGACTCACTTTATTATGGGTAGAAACATATGAAAAAAGATATTTTATTAGTGTTGTTAGCAGCAACAACACTTTCTGCAAAAGAACCGGTTAAGGTTGATACAGTAGATAAAACTATAGAGTCTTCTATTAAAAAAAATCCTCAGAAGAAAGAGGCGTCTCTTGTAAGAAAAGAAAATACTACAACCAATAAAATAGATACATCTAAAAAAACTGTAGCAAAGAAGAAACTCGTTTTAGAAGATGAGATTGGTGCTATTATTCATACTAGTCCTGAGCATGAGCCAATTTTGTTAACACGTAAAGAATTGAATCGTTTGTCTATTAATGGTACTCCGCAAACAAAAGAAGAAGTTATTCGAGCAAGAAAAATAGAATACGAAGGAGTACATGTTTTTAAAATGCCTATTCCTGATGAAGCTATTACGGGGTACATGCGTTCTTTAAGAGAGGCGCATGGTATGACCGATGATCAATTTAAACAAAAATTTGAAGAAGCTGGTTATTTGTATGAAGAAGGTATCGATGAACTACGAAGAATGTTAATTGTTGACCAACTTTTTAACTTTAAGATTAAATCTCGTTTAGTAGTACCTGAAGCTGATGTGCGTGCATATTATGATAAAAATCCACAAGAAGTGCCTGCGGCATATAATATTCGACAAGGGTTTTTATCTAATGGTATTTTAACTTCTGAAGAAATTAAAGAACTGAGGCAAACGAGTAAGCATAGCAATCTTGTTGACTGGATGTCTCCATATTGGCGTTCTGAAGATGACTTAGCAAGCTCTTTAAAACATATGAAAACATTGCCAGATGGTTCTGTTGCGGCAGTTCTTACTACTGGTAATGGTTATGAAGTTATTCAGCTTGTGAAAAAGCGTCCAAAACGTACACGTACGTTTGAAGAGTCTTACAAGGAAATTACTGATATTCTACAAAGACCACTCTTTGAGGAGCTGGTTAAAAAGTATGAGCAAGAGCTCGATAGAAAATACGAAGTTGAGTATTTATAAACGAGCAAAAATAACAAAGTAGTATTTTTTTTAAAGTTTAAGTTTCTGTTTCTTCGGTTAAGTCTTGAGATTGATTATAGAGCTCAAGAGCCTTTTGAGTCAGAAGCTTTTTCTTTGATTTATAGGCAGGTTTTTCTTCAAAGTAACTGTCTAGCAGTGTTGCTAGATCCATTTCTACTTTAAGACCTCTTCGTTTTTCTCTTGTGGCAACATTATGTATAGGAATAATACCAACTAGATAATGGGCGTTTGAGCAGGCTCGTTCTACTTTGCCTATATTTACACAGTCAGGTTGATTGTCTGGGATGTAGTATTTAATTTTCACTACAGCATTCACTAGTTCGTGTTTAGCAAGTGCATCAAGAATTTGAGAAGTTTGATCTTCTTCGGATTCTTTGAGTTTTACTTCTACTTGAATAAACGGGCGGGTAGGAACCTCTATAAATTCATAACGTGTTTTTTTTCGTTCTGCAGAAACAAGACAAAAACCTTTAGGTTCTTTGCGTTCTCCAAAATCAATACGTTCTATAGATCCTGAATAGACAATGGCGGGGTATCCATTTTTGTTTAAGTTTTGATAACGATGCAAATGGCCAAGTGCTACATAATCATACGGTTCAATAGCAAGTTGAGAAGGCATCAGTGTTGGGTCTGTTCCATATACCGCACGTTTTTCAGATCCAGAAAATATTCCAGAGCTAACGGTCATGTGGCTTGCTAGTACGGAAGGAATAGTAGGGTCGCACTTTTGTGCAAAATCTGTGATTAAAGTACCAACTGCTTCTGCAATATAGCGTGTGATATCTTCTGCCGATTGTAATAAATGCTTCTTGTTTAAACTAATGGTATTTCTAGTTGGCCATGGAATGCCTACAATTTGAATAGGACCATTTTTGGTTTCTAGTTTTAATAATTCTGGCTGACTCATAACATGGAACCCATCAAGAGGTACAGAATTAAATACTTCTAAACTATTAGCTTTACCAAAGCTCAAGGGGTTGTCATGATTACCAACTATAATAACAATAGGAATGCCTGCTTTGTACAAACGTAAAAAACAACGCATAAATAATTTTTGTTGTGTAGGACTTGGATTTGCAGTTTTATAGGCATCGCCAGAAAATAAAAAGAAATCGATTTTTTCTTTAATGCCAATGTCTATGCAATGGTTAAGTGCGTTTTCAAAATCTAAGAGACGAGTATGAATACCCGTCTCTGGATCTATCTTTCCGTAGTTTTCCATTCCAAAATGTATGTCAGCGGTGTGTATAAATTTGATCATAAATTCGAGTCATCCTGAGTGGTTTTTGAACCTTGTGGAAAAAATGTATTCAAGGATCAAATTCATCTACTGGTTGTTTTCAAAATTCTTGCTTTTGACTGCTGCTAAAAAAGGGGATGACCCCTCCTTTTCAGTGTCAGTTTTTTTGTTTTTGATTTTGTCTACGTAACCTTCTTTATTAACCTGTCGTTCACGCGCAATGGCGAGTGCACCTTCTGGGACTTCTGTGGTTATAGTAGACCCAGCTGCAGTGAACGCTTTCTTTTTAATAGTAATTGGGGCAACCAAAGTATTATTGCTTCCAATAAAGGCTTCATCTTCAATTCGTGTTCGGTATTTACCAGTACCATCGTAATTGCAGGTAATGGTTCCAGCACCAATATTTACTGAGTTGCCAACAACTGCATCACCCAAGTAACTTAAGTGTTTTGCTTTGGAATTTTTTCCGACAGTACTTCGTTTAATTTCTACAAAGTTGCCAACAGAGGCTCCATCTTGCAGTATAGAATCTTGCCATACATGTGCGAATGGGCCAACTTCTACTCCAGAGCCAATAGTGGTATCAGAAACAATAGTATGAGCATGAATAGTGGTGTTGTCTGCTATGCATGTATCTTTAACTAATGAGAAAGCACCAATAGAGCAATTTTCTCCTACGATGGTTGATCCAAGCAGTTGTGCTCCAGATTCAATAGAGCTTCCTGCACCAATAGTTACACCGCGATCAATCTGCACGTTGTGAGCAATAGAGAATCGAACACCGTGGTCCATCCAGTATTTTACAATTTCTGCTTTAAGAATTTGCTCTGCAGCCCATAGTTCTTTAAATGTATTGATTCCACGAATCTTATCAAAAGCAGCAGTGGTTGTTCCTACAGCAAGTTTTTCATCACTGGCTATTTTAACTAAGTCTGTAATGTACCATTCATTAGTTACAGAACTTTGTGTGAGTTTCTCCATGCTTTTTTCTAAGAATGTTCTCTTGATTAAATATACACCAGCATTGATAAAGCAATTTTCGGTTATGTCACCAGTGAATTCTTTTGCTTCTACAATAGAAATAGAAGTGTCATCTTTAACTACTCGGCCATAGTTTCGAGCAGTAGGTTCACAATTATGAGAAGTTACAAAACTTATTGCAGCGTCTTGTTCTTTATGTTTTGCATACAATTCTTCAACAATCTCTGTTGTTACTAAAGGCATATCGCCGTTCATAACAAGAATGTGATCTTTTATCCAGGTTGGTTGGGAGGTTTTTATGGCGTCTCCGGTTCCCCGTTGTTCGGTTTGCTCAACAAAAAGGACAGAGTCTTTAAAGTGCTTTTCGATAGTTTCTTCCACAAGTTCTTTTTGGAATCCTACTACCATGGTAACTGGAACATTGAGTGAGGTAAAAAGCTTTGTAGGGTATACAACCATTTCTTGGCCGCATAACTTTTCTATTAGCTTTGTTTTTCCTGTTTTAAACCGAGATGATTTTCCTGCGGCTAAGATAACTGCTTGGACATCTTTGAGAGCCATGGATACTCCCTCTCTTTTATTATATAAACAATACGATACACTAGTTTTTGAATTTTAAGCTATCATAAAAATGTTGGGGCGTCTAAAATCTTACCTTTTGTGTTTCTATCAAGCTTGACTAACACTAGCAACTGTTTACTCTATATACACTATAATTACGATGTATTCTAATCATGGATAGTAAGTTATGACAATAAAACAGGTAGTACTGGTAATATCAGCTTTAGTGGCAACTTCTGATGCGTACGCAATGGCAATCAATAACCGTTACTTGCCTTCGTATACGCAACCTTTTGGAAGAACTCTCGATACTCGTTCTCATATGCATGGAAAACTCTTTTTTATGACTGCAGACAAAGCGTTTGCGCGTTCTGATGAGGAAAGAGGAATTCCTGAGGTTTGGGGAAAATATGATCAGCGATTAGCTAGTGATGTACTTCTTTCGATGGGGATTGTTAATCCCGCAATATTACTTGCTCAATGGCAAGCTGAAAACAAAATAATATGGGAAGTAGATCAGAAGATTGAAGCGCAGGGTTTTTCATTTGATGGTGAGTGGAATATAGGTCGCGGAATTTCTTTTGGTGGATCATGTGCTTTTATGCGTGCTAATTCTAATTTAACATTTTCTATTCCGGTTGTTACACGAAGAGATATGGGTTTAACCACTCCTCAAGAGAATCAGCTTGATCGTCAACGGCGAGATATGAACAAATTAATTGGAATTACAAGTACTCAGTGGAGTAACACAGGATTTTCTGACGCACAATTGTATGTTCGTTGGGGAAATGTATGGGATTACAAACTTAAAAGTCGAGAAGTAGATGCTGGTATTAAGACAGGTGTTTATTTTCCTTTAGCTGAAAAACGAGATGAAAATAATCCGGCTTCAATTCCGTTTGGTTCAAACGGATTGTACGGAATTTTCTTTGCAGGTGACCTTGCGTTGGAGATCAAAGAAGATTGGACCTTCGGAATGGCATTGCAATTGAGTAAGCATTTTACTCGCATACAAATCCGTCGTTTGCCGGTAAAGAAAGAAAATTATTTATTTGGTGGAACTACAGGAAACGTTAAAGTTGATCCCGGAGTTACTTTTCTTTGGAATCCTTTTGTAAGGTTGGGTGATTTGCGTGATGGGTGGAGTGTGCATGTTGGTTTCACTTTAACTAATCATGCAGGTGATGTATGGACCGATAAACGTTCTGATAAAACAATTACTATTGATTTAAATGACATTCATAAAGTTTCAAAATGGCAATCTGAGTACTTATCTTTATATGTTTCGTATGATCCAAGTAAAATAACAAAAGATCATAGAATAAATCCAATTTTCACAATTAATTGGGATGCTCCAGTAAGAGTTTTTGCTGCAGAAGAGGTAGCAAAAACACATAAGATAGCTTTAGGTATTGCTTTTGATTTCTAACATTTTTGGAGAGAGTAAATGAAAAAATGGAAAAATTTTTTTCCCGCACAACGCATTTTTGGTTTTTTTTCTAATGACATTGCTATTGATTTAGGTACAGCTAATACTGTGGTGTATGTACGAGGAAAAGGAATTGTATTAAATGAACCTTCAGTAGTAGCGGTAAAAGCTAACACACACGAAGTGCTTGCTGCAGGAACAAAAGCAAAAGAAATGTTGGGTAAAACACCAGAATCTATTATTGCTTGTCGTCCTATGCGAGATGGAGTCATTGCTAACTTTGAATTAACTGAAGCTATGATTCGTCATTTTATTCGTGCCGTTCATAATGATCGTAGAACATTGGTGAGTCCTCGCATGGTTATAGGATTACCATCTGGTGTTACCCAAGTAGAAAAACGTGCGGTTGAAGAATGTGCACGTCATGCAGGAGCAAGAGAGGTATATCCTATTATGGAGCCAATGGCGGCTGCAATTGGAGCGGGATTGCCAGTGCAAGAACCAGCAGGAAGCATGGTTGTTGATATTGGCGGTGGAACAACTGAGGTTGCGGTAATTACGCTTCAAGGAGTTGTGTTTTGCCAATCAGTGCGTGTTGGTGGAGACGAAATGGATCGAGCCTTAGTTCACTACATAAAACGTAAATATAACTTGTTAATCGGTGAACGTACTGCTGAGCAAGTTAAAATGACTATTGGTTCTGCCATGTTGAATCCAGAAATAGAAAAGATGGTTATGCCGGTTAAAGGTCGTGATCTAGTAACTGGTGTGCCTAAAACTATTAACCTTACGGGTGTAGAGGTTCATGAGTCATTACTCGAAATAGTTTCTCAAATTGTGGACGTGGTACGCGTTGCGCTTGAAAGTACTGCGCCAGAACTCTCGTCAGATCTCGTAGATCGTGGTATTATGATGGCTGGTGGGGGATCTTTACTCTCAGGACTCGATAGATTAATTTCGAAAGAAACTGGTTTGCCGGTTAAGGTTGCGGAAGATCCATTATTTTGTGTGGTTCGCGGGGCAGGAAAAGTGGTCGAAGAGCTTGACTCATTCCGTGATGTTTTAATGAAGTAGGCTATGAAAAGAAAATCGCCATCGTCTGACGGTATTACTCTTAAGAAAAAGCATGGGCAATACTTTTTACGAGACAAACAAATTATTCTGGATATGCTTTCTCACGTTGATCTCAAAGGTAAGTCTGTATTTGAGATTGGTTGTGGAGATGGTTTTTTAACGCGAGAAATATTTTATCAAGATATAGAACGTTTATGGGTTTTTGAGATTGACCCTGAGTGGGCAAAAAAAGTTGGGCATGAGTGTATTGGGCCAAATTTTAAGATGCACATTACGGATTTTCTAGAAGTTGATCTTGAACTCCTTAAGCCTCATGCACCGTGGATTGCACTTTCTAATTTACCGTATCATTTAACATTTCCTATTTTACATCGTTTTGCAGAACATAGAGAGCTGCTTTCTGAAGGTATCTTAATGATGCAAGAAGAAGTAGCGCAGAAAATTGTTAAGAAACGTGGTCGTGGGTATGGTTATGTATCTTTGTTTTTTCAGTATTATTTCGATTGGGAACTTCTCGCAAAAGTACCACCAACAGCTTTTTATCCTGAGCCAAAAGTATTTAGTCGACTTATAAAATTTACGGTTAAGCAAAACGTTGAACCTATTCCAAATGAAAAAGAGTTTTGGAGATTTATAAAAATTTGTTTCTCTAACCCACGTAGAACTTTTCGTAATAATCTTATACAAACGCATATAGATTTAGAAAAAATTCCTGAAAAATACTTAGAGCTTCGCGCTCAACAAATGACTATGTCTGACTTTCTTGGTTTGTGGCAAAGCATTGGGCTTTAAATAGGTCATTAAAAGCTTACTCTTTCTTAATGGATTGTCTTTTCTCATACCTCTCTTAATCCGCCGTAGAATTTTTTGTGTTTTTTCTTCTTGTTTTTTTACAGAAAAATCTTCTGGGCGATAATCATAAGCAATTGTATACATTTCTTTTGTGATTTCTGGAGTAAGGATAGGTATGGCTTTTCTAAAATATTTAGATTTACCTGTTAAGAGGGCCCCGCTATATTGTCGACTATAATCAAGGGTCAGATGCCTTCTTGTGGGGGCATGTGTATTTACTGCGTGTATAAAAGAAGGAGCAAAGCTTGCTACTGGCAATGGGTCTATTGCTAGATAATGACGATACCAATAAGCGCCCCATCTAAAGTTCCATAATTCTGAATGTCCAGAATCGGTATGTCTTTTTCTTAATTTTGTAGAAGCCATGAGTTGATAAGGATTTTCTGGCATAACTTTTATTTTATTAGCTCCGCGCAGTTTTTTAGTGAGACGTAAACGGATCTGAGTAATTTTTTTTGGAACATCGAACTCGGATCGATTAGAGAAGCGCTTTTTAACAAAAAGTTCGCGAGAAGAAAAAACGTCCATTGTTTGAATTGAATCTTCTCTTGAATAAAAATTATAAACTTTTTTGAAGATGCTATTCGAAGCTAAATAATCTGTTGCGCGTTGGATTGGTACTCCAAATAATACAAGATTATCGATAGTGAATGCATGAGGATTAAGGTTTGGATTATCGTCTTTGACTGCAGCAAGATTTAACGCAACGCCACCTCCATAGCTATAGCAATATAAATCAATAGTTGGATTAATTCCTTTGCTGTGCAAACGTTTTTTCTCTTTTGATAATGCTTTATAAAGATCTTCGGCGGCTTCATACCTTTTACGAATACTTAATAAACCATCCCAACCATAGGTATAGTACAATCGTTTTGGTGGGTTTTCATACAGGGAATCAAACTGTTTATCGAATAGGTGAGTGAAAGAGATTGCTGCTGGGCTTGGAGAATCTTTAGTTATGGGATGCAATCCAAGATGTTGCATGGGCTGGCCTTGGAAAAAGAAAGGGTCTTTGCGTATTTCTTGAGCCGTTTTCATATAGACTGAATTTTCGATTTTATTTTTCATTATTTTAAATAAATTGGAAAAAGAGAATTCTACCGGTTTAACGGTGCCGTGAATAAAAACAATCATTTTTGGTTGTTTTTGTGGGTAAAGAGAAACAAAAGAGGTTAAAAGGGTGAAAATAAAGAGTTTCTGATACTTCATTGCGTCTATCCTTATATTGCTTTTTCTTCTAAATGGTTATACCACTTAAGAATAAGCAAGAGTAATCAGTAAAATAAAGGAAAATTTTATAGTAGACGTTTTATATTAGGAGTTATCATTTTTAGTCCTTTCTATGCTAAAAATATATAAAAAAATGCTCGTTAAGTATTGATGGTAATAAAAAAATAAAAGATTAAGGTAGACATAAAGGAGGCCTTGCTAAAGATTGATAGAAAAACAAAAAGACAATGTTTAATCTTTTTAAAAGTATAGGCTTTAGGGAGTAGGTATGCTGTTTTGTTTTATGAGAAGTTGCTGCGGAATTATTTATTTATTTGGTCATCTGTTTGCGAGTTATATTAGGATTGCACGAGGAGCATGGAGAGTTTCTAAACTTAAAAAACCAATTGTAACAATTTTTGGAGGGAGTAAATTAAAGCAATCGCATCCTTATGCAAAAAAAGCGCACAAACTTGGAGAAATGCTGGTTAACCATGGGGTATCAGTAATTACTGGTGGCGGACCAGGTATTATGGAAGCAGCAAATTGTGGTGCAGCAGAAGGCAAGACAGAGGCGCGTACAATAGGTATTTCTGTTCGTCATCTAGCAACAGAAGATTTAAATTCTTGCTCGCAAGAGATCATTGTTGTGAAATATTTCTTTGCTCGAAAATGGTTGTTAACACATTACTCAACAGGGTTTATTGTATTTCCAGGAGGCTTTGGAACACTCGATGAATTTTTTGAGATTGTAACGCTTATACAAGTAGAGATGATGAAACCATTTCCTGTGGTGTTAATAGGTAATGATTATTGGCGACCATTGCTTGATTGGACTGAACAAGCTATTAAAGAAGGTTTAGTTATGAAGAAAGATATGGACCTTATTTATGTGACAGATGATGTTCAAGAAGCGTTTAATTATTTAGAAGAGAAAAGAGTATAGAAATAAAAAAGCGCTCTATAACAGAGCGCTTTTTTATTTCTATACTTGACTTAATATCCTTTTGGTAGTCGATTTCTTAAGTTGTCGTAATCTTGGGTGAGAGCATTGAAAATATTACGACGAGTTCTTTTAAAGAGTGCTCGATCTTTAATACTTAGACGGTAAGTTGTAAAGTTAATTCCCGCTTCTGCCAAGTCAGACATTTGTAAACCACTCTTTTGGAAGAACAAAGGACGCAATAAAATATTATTTTGAGGTGGATATTTCATTATAGCAATAACTTTATCTACATATTCTTTATGATTTTTATGATAACGTTTTTTGTAGGCTTTCAATAATTTAAGAATCTTATTATCTTGATCTTCTGAAACTTTAATTGGTGTTCTTAAAAATTCGTTTGAACCAGCGTTTTTGAGAAAAAGTTCATCACGTATTTTATTGAGTTCCTGCAAAGATGACACTGCGTACCTTTCAGGAATCGGTTCATTATTCATAATCTTGTTTACAATTATTCTTGTTACAATTGAGTCCATTGCAAAATTGAGTTCAGAATCGAGTTGAGCTGGCAGTCTCTTAGCGAACGTAGGTGGCTGATTGTTTTCCTCATAGAATCGTTCATAATTTAGTTTATTGTTTAATTCTTTTTCAAGTACGGGACTCAGTTCACCCTTAGCTTGACCTTGACCAATTAACACAAGTCCTAAAAATAACATTTTTTTCTTCATAATACTCTCTCCATTTAGGTTAAAACTTTTCATTACCTTTATCAGGATACTAAATCCATCAAGCTAAAAACAAGAGTTTTACCGGAATGAGCCTATTTGGAGAGTGTTTGAGCTTATTTTTTCTTTGATCCAAAGATGAACCCAATACCGTAGCCTAAGAGCGATAACCCTAGGGTTATGAAAATAGAGTAGGGCTTAAGAAGGGGGGTGCTTTTAAAGAGGAAGAAGAGAAAGCCTAGGCCACCAAAAAGGGCGCTTGTTAGGGCAGCTTCTCGTCTTAAATCTTTAGTAATAAAGCAGAAAGCAAGAGGTATGAATAAACAGGCGACCGAAAGCTCATAGCTGGCAATTAACACATCTATAATGTTTGGAGGTACAAAGTATGAAGCAGCTAAGGTAAATACACCGCATAAAAAGGTAACTGTACGAGAAATATGAATAGATGGTTTTGATCTTGTACCGAGTTGAGTTGCGGCTGTGGTAATAGTAGCACTTACTGCACAAAGGAGAGAATCGGTAGTAGAGGTTATGGCTGAAAGAAGTGCACATACTGCAAATACAAATACCATAGGACTGGTGATTGCTTTAAGGACTGGAAGCAAAGGATTTACACCCTCTGGAATTGGAATATTCATCAACTGGGCTTTAAGCCCTAGATAAAATGGAACAAAAGAAAATACCAGCAATAAAGCACTTGCGATTAATGCAGAAACAGCAGCGGCGCGATCAGACTTTGCGGCAAAGAATCGCTGTGCTAAGTCTTGTTCAATAATAGAGAAAAAAACTGGCATGCTAAAAATTTTAATTGCGTGTCCCCAAGAAAGCGTTTTATAAGACACTAAGTTTTGTATGTGTGTATAGGTTTGGTGGTTTAAAAAAGGTGTAGGGCTTGTATATAAGCTATATAAGCAAATTCCGGTAAAGACAGTAACAATCACAATGATTTGTAAAAGGTCTGCGATTACTACTGCTGCAAGACCACCGATCATGGTGTACGCTAATACAAGTGCCCAAAAGAGTAAAAAGATTATTTCATTGTTTATTCCAGCAAACGTTATGAGAACAGATTTTGCTGCAATGATTTGACTAATAATAATACCGCACATACTTACAGCAGCAAGTAATGCAGTTAATTGGTGTAAGAATGGAGACTCGTATGTTTTGTCAAAAATTTCACCGACTGTGGTTACTTTAAATCGTTGTAAGTGTGAAGCTAGCCCAAGTCCTAAAACAAGAAATCCGAGCACCATACCACCGTTGTAGAGTAATCCTCTGATTGGGTCTTGAGCGGTTCCTAAAAACATTCCTCCACCAACTTGAGTGGCAAGTAATGTTGCAACAATGGTATGAATAGATAGAGATTTTCCGGCTAAGAAATAGTCGGTAGAAGTAGTAATATTACGAGAAGCAAAAATTCCTATGCAGCAATACCCAATAAAAAGTGTTGCTAGTGCAACTAAGAATAACGTTTCCATGAGACCCTTTCAGAAAATATATTCTAAAAGATTACCGACTTAACGCATTGAACGCAAGAAATGGGCTAAGCTCTAGACAGATATATTAATTTGAATTTTTATTCGTTTTCGCCTTCTACAGCCATTTCTTTTGCTTTGGTTTCTTCACAGAGTTCTGGCATAGGTAAGAAAGTAAGGGATGGTGTAGATGTTGAACTTGCAGAGCTTACCGATCTTACAGAATCTACTGGGCTTATTGATTTTCTCGAGTTAGTAGCAGATCGTTTTAATCTCACTAAATCTTCAGAAAAAGATCTTTTTCTTTCAAGAGCACGATAAGCAGATTCTTTTGTAGAATTTGCGATCATTCGATTTTCATGAATTCTTTTAGCTGCTTTTTTTCTCTCTACTTGGGCTTGATGTTTTTCTTGCATTTCTATAAATTTTGCTTGGCCAGAATACCGTCCACTCTTCTTTTCTTCTAGTGTTTCTAGTCTTTTTTTATGATAGTCTTTTGAGCTATTTTCAAAAGAAAGAGATGAAAAAGCCCGACTTGCCGATCGTACAAGATCGTCGCCATTTTGGTTTATTAATCTGAGTTCTTCGTAAAGAGCGTCATCTTCCTCTATGTCTGGAGCTTGATGTACTCTTTCTTCTGAAAAAATATCTTCAAGTTCAAGTTCAAGCTCAAGATCTGTCAAAGGTCTTGTATCAGCACCATAAGAAGTGATAGTTGTTATACTTAACAATAAAAAAAGTGTTGTTTTATTCATAATAATTGGATTTTCTTTCTAGTTATACTTTTATTAGTTTATTTAAATCTTTTTTAAATTGGTCGATTTTTACAAATACAATGCCGTTCATACCAGTTTTGTGAGCTTGCTTTATGTTGTGTTCTCTGTCATCCACAAAAATAATATTGTGAGGATGTTTGTTCATATCTACTGATATAAGCGCTTTTTCATATGCTTTTTTATTAGGTTTTTGAATCCATTGGTCCGGAGCTGGAGTTACTTTGTTTATAACATTTTGTAGATGAGAAAAGTGTGCAAAATGCTGAGGGTAATCATGCTGCAATTCTGTAAGTGTTATAGGGCCAATGTTAGAAAAAATATATTGTTTATATCCTTCATCGTGTAGTTCTTTTACCAATTGAAACATCTCTTTATTGGGACTATAAATAGCGTTTACTAACTTATTAAGTTCAGTATACAAATGTTCATAGCCATGAAGTGCTTCAAAGTAGGCTTGAGGTATATAAGATTGTTTATCTTGTTGAGAGATAATACCACTTCTTACTTTTGAATTTAATGCAGCTTTTAAGAATTGATAAAAGAACTTTGGTTTGTTTTGTATATTCCAGATACCAGTACGCCATAAAGCAAACCGGGGTTTGGAAAACAAACAGTCGTGTAAGTCCCACAAAATAATAGGTTTTTGTTTAGCAAATGTTTTTTGTGCATCTTGTGAGCTCGAGAAAGCCGGACTTACATAAAAAGTTTTCTCTGGTGGTGTTTTGATTTCAAAGAAGATAGCAATGCCAACCAAGGCAAAAAGAAATACACCAAATAAAAAACGAATTTTCATTGTTCCCCTATGTTTTAACCTTACAATTAGAAATATTATACCATGTTTTATTGTTCTACCGCAAACGTTTCCTTTTAAAAAAATCCCCACCAAGAATAGGCGGGGACAATTTAAAGAAAGGAGGTTCTCGTTTAATGAGCTATTTTAAGCTCTGTGAGTAACACTTTTTCCAGTTGTGCGGGCGTTGATCCAATAGGGTAGTGAATCCCTACATCAAAACCACTTGTAACAGCGGCTTGAACATTTTTAAGTTTATCATCGATAAAAATCGTTATCTGACCACAATTTCTGTTTTGCTCTAAGAATAGTTGATACATTGTAGGATTTGGCTTGGTGATCCAGTTATTTTCCGGTGAAGCGATAACATTGTGTTTGTCATAACCAAGAAAATCGAGAAAAAAGACTTTAAGGCCATGATCTTCTGTTGGAACGGTTTTTAGGTGGTCTATTTGTACATTGAGCATATTTTGCCCCATATTAGAGAGCACACCGTGTGTGTGGCCATTATGAGATAACTTTTCCATAAGCTTAACCATACGACTATCAAGAGCATTAATTTTTCTTATAAAGCCTCTGAAGAATACTACGGTTTTGGGATCATTCTTGCCGTAAAGGGTAAAGAGGCCATCCCATGAAGAACCTTCTGCTAATCCTTCTTTTTGAAGCTTATTCTTTTTTTTCCAGAGCTTGAAGAATTTCCAGGTCAACTGAGGAGTTTTAAGAATGCCAGCTTCTCTATGAATGTGTTTAAAAAGGGTGCTTGGTTTTATTTGTTTTTCGAATAAAACGTCGTTTAAATCCCAGCCAAAACAAGCTTGTTTATTTTGAGCTTGAGTAGCATCAAAGCCATCTCTGTACAGTATTTTAGCTGCATTGAGAGAAATCGCGCACAAAAATAAAAGAGAAAGCAAAACTTTCTTCATGATTTATACCCCATTTAAAGAAATAACCCACATTCGATACTTAGAATAGCATACCCAATGCGGGTTGTAAAAAGCCCAAATAAGCTTATTGGTCGATTTTTTTTATGCCTTTCCGTCGCAAAAGACGTTCGAGCTCAATCTCATCATAACGATCAATAATCAGGTCAGATTCATGAAGGGCATCGCGGTCTCCAGCAGTATTAATACCTACACAGAACATACCGGCTCGCTTTGCAGCCCGAACACCATGAGCAGAGTCTTCAAATGCAATACAAAATTCTGGAGCAACACCTAACTTTTGAGCAGCATGTAAATAAAGGTCGGGGTCGGGCTTTGCTTTGTTGTTTACATCAGAAATATTATAGATGTGATTTCCGAAATATTCTTCTAAGGCGAGCGTTTCCTTTGAGATTTTCAAAGTATTGTCGTCGGCATTAGTTGCAATTCCTACCATGACCTGATTATTAATGACAGTTTTATGAAACGTTTCAAACCCGTCTATAAATTTTAATCCTTCTTTGAACAATTGGCTTGAGATATGTTTTTTTTCTTGCATTAATTCTTCAACAGCATGTTCAAGTTCGAATCTATCTTTGAGTAATGCACATGTATTATGAATAGCAGAACCTTTGAGTTCTTTTTCTAACTCGCTATGAAGTTCATCTGTAACTTGAATGCCTTTACTTGTTAAGAGTTCTTTGGTTGTGCTCTTCCAGATATGTTCGCTATCAGTTATGGTGCCATCCATGTCGAAGATGATTGCTTTGTATTTCATGGTGTCCCCTTTTGTTGTGAGTTGAAAATAAATTCAATACTCGGTACCTTTGTAATCAATTGTTTGGTCCCCTCTAACTAAAGAAGGATACATTATTATGAATAAGAAATACAAAGGTCTGTTTGAAGTGGCAGCTTCAAGTCTAGTTCTGGTGAGTTTTTTATTGTTTCGACTTGCAAAAATTTCTCCTATCATTGGTGGTTCTTTTAAATTCTTTTCTTTATCCGATGTTGCCATGCCACTTTCAGGAACATTAGGTCTTGGCATTGCGGCCTTAGTAGCATCTATGCGCTTGGGAACAAAAATGATGCTTGCGGGTGTTTCATTAACAAACGCAGGATTTTACTTACCAGGTTTATTTGCGGCAGGATGTTGGACCGAACGTAAAAAGTTTTTTCAATTGTTTGTTCCGTTGGTAGCAATGACATTGTTTGTAGTGCATCCAATTGGTTTTTATGCAGCTCCTTATAGCCTCTATTGGTTGATTCCGGTAACGCTGTATTGGTTAGATAAAGATTCTCTTTTCTTAGATTCTCTTGCAAGTACATTTGTTGCTCACGCAGTTGGTTCTGTAATTTGGTTGTACGTATTTAGGTTACCGGTACAAACATGGTGGGCATTAATTCCAGTTGTTGCTGTAGAACGTTTATTTTTTGCTTCTGCAATGACTGTTATTTACGGTAGTGTAGTGTTTGCACGTCGTATCTTTGTTTCTAAAATACTTTCATTTTCTCAAATAGGGTTAGTTGAGTGATTAAGCATTTAGCAATGATAATGGATGGTAACAGGCGGTGGGCAAAACAGAATAAGTTAAGTTACTCTATAGGATATTCAGAAGGTGGTTTTGGAGCAGCAAAGATTGCAGCAAAATTTTGTATAGATTCCGGTATTTCGCATCTTTCTTTGTATACGTTTTCATTAGAAAACTTCAATCGACCTCAACATGAACAAGATGTTTTATTTAACTGTATTGTTAATGAAGGTCCAAAACAGTTGAAATTTTTTAATAAAGAAAACATTCGAGTACGCTTTATTGGAGATAGGTCTCGATTTCCTGAAAAAGTTCTTCCTACTATTGAAAAGCTCGAACAAGAAACAGAAGAGAATGATCGATTACAAGTTAACTTGTTGTTCTGCTATGGTGCGCGGCAAGAACTGGTTTGTAGTATTAAACGTTTAATGAATAAAGTGCAAAAAGGTTTGCTTTCTGAAGAACAAATTTCTGAAAAGGCATTAGAAGATTGCTTATGGACCTCGGGGATCCCTCAACCAGAACTTATTATTAGGACGAGTGGAACGCAGCGTTTGAGTAATTTTTTATTGTATCAAGCGGCATACAGTGAATTTTACTTCTTAGATTGTTTGTGGCCAGATATTACGCGCGAAGATCTTGAAAGTGCAGTTGGTTCTTATCTTGGTGTACAGCGAAATTTTGGTACATGAAGGTTACGGTTTTAGGAAGTGGTGCATGGGGAACTGCTATTGCAACTGTTCTTGCACACAACCATCATGAAGTGGTGATGTGGACATACGAAGAAGATGTTGTAAAGAGCATTAATCAAGAGCATATAAATGCATACTATTTACCTGATATGCCGATTCATAATACTATTTGTGCTACAACCAATAAAGAAGAAGCTCTGCAAGATGCAGAGTGGGTTTTTGAAGCAGTTCCCGTTAAGTATATGCGTTCAGTTCTTAAAGAATGTGTTTCGTATTACAATCCAGCACAGAAGTGGGTTGTGTTAAGCAAAGGTATAGAAAAAGACACTTGTTTGTTGCCGGTGCATATTTTAGAAGAGTTATTTGGTAAAGATGTACAAAGTATTGTATTGGCTGGTCCTAGTTTTGCAAAAGAAGTTGTTGCTCAACAATTAACGTCTGTATCCATTGCTTCAAAAGACATGAAACTGTGTAATGCTTTAGAGCAATTGATGGAAACAGAGTATTTTACATTAGAAGCAACTAAAGATGTGAGAGGTGTGCAACTTTGTGCTGCTTTAAAAAATGTAGTAGCTCTTGGTATGGGCTTACTTGAAGGTCTTGGGTGCCAAGACAATACCAAAGCATTATTTTTTGCACGTATATATCGAGAATTACGATCTTTTATTATAAAGGCAGGGGGTGATGGTGTTACTATGGAAGAGCCTGCGGGCTTAGGAGACTTAGTTCTCACAGCTTTTGGTGCTCAGAGTAAAAATCTTGCAGCTGGAAAAGCGTTTGTAATTGGAGAGGGCGGTCCGCATGAGCGTGCAGTACCAGAAAGTTTAAATACTATTGTTGCTGTTTATCAAATCTACCAAGGAAAACAGCAGTGGGGAGAGCCTTGTCCAATGGGTGATGAATATATTCTTTTGGAAGCTTTGTATGACATTGTTTCTAAGGAACAAGAACCTGCATATTTATTAGAAGTGCTTTCATAAAATATAACCTCCACTTGATGTTGTTGAAATCTCTTACATTTAGTTAAGGAGCTGATAACTACTCTTGGTCTCCTTCTACCTCTTCGGCGTCTTCTTCCGTTGCATTTTGATATTTGTCGTACTCGTCTTGTAGATTATTATAAGCGTTAAAATCTATACTACGGGTTAGCTCAAAATCTTCTAGTTCTTCTAGAACTATTGTTAAGATAGCAGAGAGTTGAGCTCTCAGTGTCCTGAGTTCATTGTGTGCGCGTTTTAATTTTAGACTCATTTGTTCTATTTGTGGGGATTCATTAATTTGGTTTTCGGGAGCGGCGGCATTTACTTGAAGTGTTAAAAACGTAACAAAATAAACGATTAGATTTTTCTTCATAGATTCTCCTAGGGTTGAAAAGAGTTATAAGAATTAGATGTAGAAAAAACGAGAGAGCGTTGTCAATCTAAACCTTGAGTTGTACAGAAAAAGGTTCTTTAAGCGATACAAAAGATCCAGCCAATGGTTTTTGTTCAAAAATAATGCAACGATCACAGGTATGATGAGCAGAGGTGGTGTAAGTATGATAAACAGTAACACCAATATTGTATTTTTCTAAAAATTGTTTTACTTCCGCAACAGGTTTTCCTTTATAAGATGGAAAAAGCAATACGTCTGATTCTTGTGAAGCAACATATAGAAGTGCGCCACTGGAAGGTATTTCTTTGCCTGCAGTAGGTATTTGAGCTACACATGTTCCTTCCGGTTTATCACTTTGAACCGGAAAGGTACGATAACGTATTTTTAAGTTTCTTAACGTTTTAGAATATTCATCAAGTGTTGTTCCTAGTACATTAGGAATGTGAGGTTGAACTGGCTTTTTTGAAAGAACAAAAAAGATTGTTTGTTGAGGCTTGATAGCACTTTGTGCCTGGGGTGTTTGACTAATAATAGTTCCTGCAGGAATATCTGCATCTTCTTGTTCAGTAATCATACGCATGTTTAGATTGTGTTGAGACAAAATAACAGCTGCCTCTGGTAATGTTTTACCAACAATGGGTGGTGCTTGAATAACGGAGCGATAGAAGAAATAAGAAAAAGATTGGTAGCCAAGTATAAAACATATAAATGGAGTGATCCAATATAAGTCTTTAATGTATTTTGAAAAAGAAGAAGGTGTCATATTTAAAACTTCGATTATCTGCAGTTTAACAATAAGCCGGATTCTGTATCTATTGAATCAATTCAATAAATGGCAATCATGTATCTAAGCGACATACCCGCATGTTTAACCGGAACAAACGACCGACACATGCCTATTTTGTCTTGCTCCAAGCAGGGTTTACCCCACATATATATTACTATATATGCCCGTGCGCTCTTACCGCACATTTTCACCCTTACCAACTACCAATGTAGAAGGCGGTTTATTTTCTGTGGCACTTTCCGTGAGTTCACACTCCCCTTGATTGAAAACTTACGTTTTCTTCCAAGGTGCTTTGTTCGTTAGGAGTCCGGACTTTCCTCTCTCAAGATTGCTCTTAAAAGCGATTGCCTCGTCTAACTGCAGATAACCATTTCAAAGAAAAATACATTATAACAAAATTACCAATAAATTTTAAGCTTGTACAGTGGTTGGAAAACCAGTCTGTTTTACAGCTTAAAATGCCTGTGTATGATGTGAAAAGCAAGAAGAATAAAAGTAATAAAGCTAAGAGCCATTCCTTTAGAGCGGTAGTATTGAGCATATACAAAGCAACGCAATAGCTACCTAAAGCGGCAAAAAAGTCTATCCCTAAAGTAGTATGAACGACCATTGACTCTGCACTCAAAAGAAAAAAAGCAAGAGCAGCAAGGGGTAACGAGTGTCTCTTTGTGAGATTTGTTAAAGAAAATATATAGAGAAAATAAAGACATTGTTGAGAAAAAATTTGAATGAAAAAGATGTCTAAAAAAAAGAAAAAAACAATAAAAGAAACAAAATATAATTCCTGATACATTATTCTACATTTCAATGAAAGATTCTAATCTGATTATCCTTGTTATTCTATGTTGACAATTAATGTTGATCAAGTAGATTATAGGCGTTGTTGAAAATCTTTAAATTTTTCGGGAGTTTAATTATATGAAGAGTAAAGTAATGGCAGTTGTATTAGCAACTTCTTTGTTCACAGCTGTTCCATCTTTAGCTACTGATGCACCATCTACTGTAGCACCATCTACCGATGCGGCTACTGCTAAAAGTTGGGGAATTGGTTCTATGGTTAGCACAGTCTTGAATGCACCAGGAAGCTGGCATAAATCGCATCCAAAAATTACTGGAACATTGGCTCTTGCAGTAGTTGCAATAATTGCTTACAACTTAGGCAAAGACAGCGATGAAGAAAAAAGTAAAAAAGCAGAAGAACTAATCTAATCTGCTTTTTAAAATGGGGTTTATAGATATTGAAAAATAAAAGGCTGCTTATGCGGCCTTTTATCTTTATTAAGGAATCGAGTGAAAAAAGCGTTCAGAAGATTTTTTTTAAAAAGTGGCCTTGCTCTTTTTTTTAATCTTACTGCTTTTACTGCTGGGTTTCTCTTTTTTTTATTTCGTCATCCTATTGTAGATTTTTCTGTTTTAGAGCGATATGACCCAGGAAAGCCGTCTATTCTTTTAGATGAAAAAGGGAAAGAATGGGGAAGGTTCCAGTTTGATAAACGCGAACCAATTAGTATAAGACAAATGCCCCCTCATCTCTTGCAAGCATTCATCGCAGCAGAAGATTGGGAATTTTATAATCATACTGGTTTATCCTGGCGAGGGATGATTCGTTCTGCGCTTGTGAATCTTTATTATGGGCGTATTGTGCAAGGTGCCAGTACTATTACACAGCAACTTGTTAAGCTTTTATATTTTGATCCTACTCGAAGCTTTAGAAGAAAGTTAAAAGAGCAGTTTTTTACGTTAATGGTAGAGCGCCAATTTACTAAAGATCAAATTTTAGAAACGTATTTAAATCATGTGTATTTTGGATGTGGTATCTATGGAGTAGAAGCAGCTACGCAAAGATTCTGGAATAAGAAGGCTGCCGATCTTTCTGTTGATCAGGCAGCAACTCTAGCTGCAGTTGTGTGTTCGCCAGGTAATTATTGTCCTTTATTGTATCCTCTTTCGTCTGAGCATCGACGTAATGTTGTATTAGGAAAAATGAAACGTTTGAAATTTATTTCTTCTGAACAGCATAAACGAGCAACAAATATGTCTCTTGCATTGGAATCTCCAGATGCATTAAAGATTGCCCCTCATTTAAAAGAAACGCTTCGTACATGGTTAGAAGAAAAGTACGGTAAACGGCGTTTGTATAGTGGTGGATTAAAAATTCAAACAACGCTTAATGCGCAGTTGCAACGTAAAGCAGAGCAATCTTTTAAAGAGCATTTTAAAAAAATTCGTCAGCAGTACGGAGGTGATATTGAGGGTGCTTTAATTACTGTTGAACGAACAACGGGAGAGATTAAAGCATTAATTGGAGGAGTTGATTTCTCTGGTTCTCAATTTAACAGAGCATTGCAAGCATATCGACAACAAGGTTCGGTATTTAAGCCGGTTTTATATGCAACGGCTTTAGAGAACGGAATGAGTTTGTTAGACACCGCCATTGATGAACCTTTAAAAATTAAAACTGGAGGTGCTTTATGGGAACCTCGTAACCATACACGTACCTTTGAAGGAGAAATGACTCTTGCTCGGGCACTTTCTTATTCAAATAATATAATTTCCATTAAAACCTTGCTTGAGGTGGGAGTGCAGAAAGTTATAGCTTCGGCACGTAAAATGCATATTAAAGGACAGTTGAAGCCATATCCTTCTTTGGCGTTAGGATGTGTTGATAGCACTTTGTTTGAGGTCGTTGGCATGTTTAATGTTTTTTCTAATGATGGAGTGTATGTTGAGCCTTATAGTGTACGTTGGATTAAAGATGAATGGGGTAAAAAGATTTATAGAAAATCATATAAAAAAGAGCCTGTTATTTCTCAGTGCGTTGCAAATCAAATCGCTAAAACATTAACTGCTGGCATGGAGAGGAAAAGAAAAACTGCTAAACATTGGATAGATTCTCAAGCTATGAGCAAAACGGGAACTACCAATGATTCCCGTACTTGTTGGTTTGCAGGTTCTACACCTGAGCTTACAACAGCATTATATATTGGGTCTGATGACAATCGTCCTCTTGGACAAAATGTGTATCCTGTACATACTGCGTATCCTATTTGGCTTGCATTGCATAAACAAGTACCTACAAGAATAAAGCAATTTTCTTTCGATCCTTCTTTAAAGCCTGTTCTGGCAGACTGGAAAACAGGAAAAATAGTTGCATATGAAGATTCTAAGGAAGTTCACTCTCTGCTTGTATAGTTGACTCTTTCTTTTCAATTAAGGTACACCTGAAAGGAACTTTGCTTGAAGTAGAAAGGATTAGTAATGGTTAAAAAACGAGGTTTTCTCTTTATTGTAATGTTAGCGTGGAGTGTTAATCTTCATGGCAAAAGCTGGGGCAGCATTGGAAACCAATGGGTAAGTGGGTTTCACAGTGTTTATCATGTAATAAAAGGAATTGGGGGCGCTCTTGCTCAAATGGTTGGGCATATTCCTTCTGGTTATGTATTTAACTTTAGGGTTTACAATGGCGTGCAAAGCACTGTGCATGTTCAAACGCGTCATTACGATAAAGTCATGGGGGGAAGGTTTAAAGGAGACATAAGCAACTCGACCAACATTGAGCCTGGGGGAAATTCAGAGGATGCTTTTAGTCAGAGTAATGTACATTTATATTGCAACTTAGAGATTCCAGATTGTGGGTACAGCGAGAATCATTATACTTTAGGGGAAAAACACGACAAAACAGTGTATGTATATCATACCTACAACGATCCAGATTCACATGCGCCAAGAGCAGAGCGCTTGGGAGCAGTAAAAGGAGGAAGTGGTGCTTTTAGTGGTTTAATTTATAACGGTGCAGGAGAAACGGCAGTAGTGGATTTTGTATGGAATAAAAAGCGGATACAAATACCAGTTGAGCCAGGAACGTTTAATGCATTGAAATCTACAACTAATAATCCTTTGCGTCCCTCTACGTTAGGGTTGAATGGAAAAGGAGTTGCTATTGGAGCAACGGGATTTGGAACTTCAGTAACGAGTGGTTCTGGAAAAAAAGCTACACAAGTTTCTATTCCAACTCGTTATAATTATCAAATTACTTCTAATGGTGGAATTGAAACAGGATTATTTCCAGGAAACTTTAAGCAGCCTGCTTCAGGCACCCAATTACGAGACATTACACCAATGAGTTGTCAAATTTGGAATGAACTTATAGCTACTTCAGAGGGAAAAGCGTGGAGTTTGAAGCCTATCAGTATGGTTAACGAACCATTATGGTATATGTATACGGGTCAAGGAATTAATCTTCAAGGTAAGATTGTGGATAAACCAATTGGTCAAATTCCTTCAGGAAAGTGCGCGTCTCTTACTTTACTTAGGCCTTCTGTAAAGCAAGGTACTGCGAAATTATATATGGTTCGTATTCGTACTACTGATACAGCATTAGCAGGAGCATTTTTGTCTCAATTAGCAACTATGAAGTTACCTCCATATAATATTAAAGCTCCTAGTCAAAAATTTATTGAAGAAACAGAGAAAACCCTTCTTTCGGAAAAACTTTCTGATGACGTTGGATATGTAACTAGCTCCAATGGGATTAGAGGAGTCATTATAGGAATGGATATTTTTGCTCCTTATGGAGCTGCATCGGTTGGTCCATATTATTATACTGTTCCGGCACCTGAGTATGCTGTTTCATCTGTACAGTCAGTCTTTACGCAATGTATTACTAATTTAACTTCTGCAGCGAGTAAAGAACTTAATAATTATATTCAAGCATGGATAGAAGCGTATCCAACAAAGCCTCTAGAAGTAAGGAAAGCATTAGAAGTATTTTTAATAAAAAATGGTTCTAAAAGTATGATCGTAAAAAATGGTGATGAAGAAAGTTTGAACTCCACAGGATACGCCCTTTTAGATACTCTTTTATATGGACCAAAAAGTGTGAGTCGTATGCCAATATGGTATCCAAACGCAAGAAAAACAACTATTACACAGCCAGCTATTTGGGCAACTGCAGATAATGTTGTACCTTTGTAGCTAAAGCTTGTGTGTTATGGGTTAGTTGTTTTTGTTCAAGTACTGTAAAAGAATCAGGGTACATGGATTGCATAGCGTAGGCATTGTCCAATTGATGAGAATTGCCAGAAATTTCTAACGGAATTGTTATACACGGTTTTTTGAAAAATGCCGTTTCAAAAAGGGTGCCGGCTCCCGATCGACAGATTACAATATCAGTTGCTTGATAGTAGGAAACTAGATCCTGCTCATATTCAAAAACATATGCCGGAATATGCATTTGTGCATAAAAGAGTTTTAGTTGTTCGATCTCGTTATTACCAGCCTGATGAATTATTTGAATTTGTGTTCTATCAACCTGTTGCATGGTTGTGCATAAAAGAGTATTTAGAAAAACAGATCCTTGCGATCCACCCAAAATGAGAATCGTTTTTTTATTTTCATCATAGCCAAGTTTTTTAATTGCTTCAGCTTTATTAGATGCATTGCTTTGGTTAGGAGAAAAACGTAATGGATAGGGTTCGAGTATGCATGAAGACCCTAGGTATTTTTGTGTTTCTTTAAAACAGATAGAAAGCTTCTTTGCAAACGGTGCTAGCACTCGAGAAGCCCGCCCTGGTTTTACATTGAGTTCAAAAAGCTCTATAGGAACAAATGCACAACGTGCGGCAAGGCATACAGGCAGAGACAAATAACCACCTGTACTAATTATTTTTTTAGGTCTTTTTTTTATAAAAATTACAAAACTTGTGAAAAAGCTTCTTGTAAATTGCCAGATAAAAAGAGGAAAAAACCAAGGTTTTCTGTAGGGGACGTTGCCCAGTGTTAGTGTTACTTGTTGTGATATCCAGGGAAATTTTTCACTAATATTGTTATCAAGTTCTTTATGTGAAGTGAAAAAAAATATTTCTGTGGTGTCTGACTTTTCTTGTTCTAGTTTTGTAAGGCAGGGAATTATATGCCCACCTGAGCGTGCGGCAACACCGCAGATTATTGTTTTTGTCATGATTTACTTTGTTTTGCAGCGCGATAAAAAGAGATGCAGCGCATCTCGCATTTCTTTGTCTTTTATTTTTAATAATGCTCCAGATTCAAGAGAATTGAGTGGTATCTTTTTTCTTTCTAGAGGAGCCTTTATTTTCTTTTTAGGAATAATTACGGGAGTAGATTTCTTTGTTGTATATTTAAGACGTATCTTTTTTAAGTATGGTTTATCTAGATGACCATTAATTGTTTTGAGTAACACAGCAGAAAGCATATAAAGTTCTTGAAGCCAACTTACGTCGTAAACTCCAATGATAATGGTATCTCCGTGTATTTTTTCGAGTGTTATTTTATCGTGTAAATTTCCTACAATAGCTGGCCAATCTGTAAGCAACTTTGTTTTCCAAGAGTTGGTACTTAAACTAAAAGAACTACTAAGAACTGTTTTGAGCGATTTAAACATATTCTATACCAATGATTTTTGTAAAAATAAGTTACGCCAAAATATCTTTGAACTTCCAGGCATTGGAGGATTAGCAAGGGCTTGCTCAAAGAGGTCTATCATACGCTTTGTTTTTGCAATTTGTGTACTACTTCCAGAAGTAACTATTTTTTTATAATGGGTACACCAATATTCTAAAAAGAGATCAACAAGCTCTCGACTTTCAATTTCAGTTATCTGAGTGCTACTTAATTCCTTTAAGAATGCATGAGGATCAATTGCAAGCGACATAAAGTGAGTTCCAAAAGCCAAGGGCTGACCATTGGTAATTGTTGTGCCGTATGATTCAATTACACAGCGAGATCGAATGGTTGGTAATACTAGTTGTTTGCGTTGTGCGGTAAAAATAAAATGGTAACCATTAGGTGGTTCTTCAACAATCTTGAGTAAGCTATTAGCGCATGCAGGAGTTAAGAAATCTGCTTTGGTTAAAACAAAAAAATATTTTTGATTTTGTTCTAAAGAGAGTTCTGTTTTTTTAAAGATGCTCTCTAGAAGATCTAATGTGTAGCGCTTTTCTGGTTCTATCCACAAAACACTGTGATGTTGTTTATCTTTAATCAAATTACAAATGGTACAGGTTCCACAGTTGTTCTCTTGGCAAAACAGTGTTTGTAAATATTTGTTTACAACGGCTTGCGTTTGTATGTGTGGAACAATAAAAAGCTGTGCAGGTGCAATTTGATTCATATTTTAGGTACCAATGCGTTTGTAAATTTCTTCTATAGCTTTATCAGCAAGTGCTTCTGGTGACTCTTTTGCATCAAGTATAACAACGTTATCTTGATTTTTGAAAAGGTCCTCAAAGGCTTCAAGGGTTTTTTGAATAAATGCTTCTTCTTGTTCAAAGACGGTAAGGTCATGGTTACGTTTTTGAATTCTCTCAAGAGCTTCTTTTACGGACAGCTTTAAATAAAAAGTTAAACTTGGCACAACATTGTTCATGGCCCAAGTGTTAATAGATTTAATAGTATTTATATCAAGACCTCGTGCGTACCCTTGATAAACTACAGACGAATCTGCCATACGGTCTGAGATAACAATAGACCCTTCTTTAAGAGAAGGAATTACTAATTTTTCCAAGTGTTCTGCTCTGCTTGCTGCAAATAATAAAAATTCTGCTTTGGGGCACATTTCTGCATTTGTCGCTAAAAGAATAGATCTAATTTCTTCTCCCAGGGGAGTTCCGCCGGGTTCTTTAGTAAGCACACAGGAATACTCAGAAAGCTTATGATGGATATTTTTTGCAAGGGATGACTTTCCCGATCCATCGATTCCTTCAATAGAAATTAGAAAGCCGTTTGGTATTATCTGCATACTGAGCCACTATTGTTTAAGATGTCATTAAAAGTTTTCTCAATAGTATAGCGAGAATCACAAAATAAAAAACGTGCGATCTTTAAAAAAATGATTTAAAGTGAAAAACGGGTCGTTTTTAAAAGAGGATCTGAGTTATGAAAAAGAAGCTTCATATTGTTCATATCATTTCAAATTTAGGTGTAGGCGGTGCAGAAGGAGTTCTTTTTCAGCTTCTTAGTAATCTTAATACTACAGACTTCAAACATTCGGTAGCCTATTTTTATGATGGTCCGTACGTTGAAAAAATAAAGAACCTCGGTATTAAAGTTTATAAAGTGAATGGCCTATTCTTTACCTATGATCCTGTTTTTCTTGTTCGTTTTTTTCTTTTAATTAAAAAACTCAAACCGGGTTGCTTACATACATTGTTGTGGGCAGCCAATTTTTTAGGGCGATTGATCGCTTCTATTTTAAAAATTCCTCATGTAGAAGTGCTTCACAATAATATTGAACAGAATGGATTGGTACGTCTGGCTCTTGATCGTATCACTGTTCGCCAGCGAGGTGAGCTTATTGTTGTTTCTGATGGAGTGCATGACTCTCTTAAGAATTATGCCCCTTGGTTTCTCTGTCGTCCTGCTCAGGTCATAAAGAATGGGATTGCTGCCTATGAGGACAGTAAGTTTAAAGTTACTCGAGAGAGTTTAGGGCTTACAAAGAATCATTTTATAATTGGTTCGGTGGGTAGATTTGAGCAGGTTAAAAATTATGGTTTGTTATTAACTGCTTTTGCTCTTCTCTATGATGACCATAGAAAAGCACGTCTTGTTTTGGTAGGTCAAGGTTCTCAGGAAGCATTTCTGCGCCAGCGTGCTTATGACTTGGGGATTGATGACAGAGTGATTTTTGTGACAGGAAAAGACGCTAAGCCTTATTACGCTTTGTTTGATGCCTTTGTGTTAGCTTCGCCCAAAGAAGGAATTTCCTTAGCGCTTCTTGAGGCTATGCAGGCAGGTATCGCTTCTGTAGTAACTAGTGTAACTACACAACATGATGTTATTCAGGATCAAAGAAATGGGTTCTTGGTTCCATCTGGAAATCCGGTTCTGTTGGCTCAAAAGTTGAACCGATTGATTGAAAGCAAAGTACTTCGTTGCAAAATAGGAGAAGCCGCTAAGAAGAGAATTGCTTCTGATTTCCAAATAAAAACTATGGTTCAGGAATACAAAAAACTCTATGAGCGAGTTGCTTTTTGGAACTTTTCGCTTTAAAACGCTTAAAACTAATCGAAGAAAAATTTGATTTTTTTAATCCAATACGATACATTTTAAATTATTGTATGACTCGTCCGATTCATGTAATACCAAATCTAGATAACCTCCATTTCCCCTATCCGACGTTCTGCCGGGTGGGGGAAAATTCATTATAATGGTATTTTTTCTTGAGGTGTTTTCCCTATTGAGAGGGTTGGATGAGAAGGTTCATCTTCATTTTGATAGAAGTTTTTACTCAAATAAGCTCTTCCCGAATCGCCACAGATCATTACTGCCACATCATCTTTTGTTAAGGTTGAAAGCTTTTTGTAGAGTCCAACAGCCACGGCACCAGTGCTTGGTCCTCCCAGAAGTCCATAGCGGTGAGCGAGTGTTTTTAGCATTTTTAGGGCATCTGCGTCACCGATATTAATAATCTCATCTATAACATTGTAATTTATGACTTGAGAGGTAAAGTCGATACCAATGCCTTCAATAGCGTATGGTTTGGGTTTCCCTTGTGTAGCACGAAGAGAATTTTCAGAATCCATTCCAATCACTTTAATATCAGGGTTTTTTTCTTTTAAATATTGCCCAGCACCGCTGGCAGTTCCTCCGGTACCAAGTCCGGCAAAATAATGGGTAATGGTACCTTGGGTTTGCTCCCAAATTTCAGGACCTAATAGATTGTAATGAGCCCAGCGATTTTCAATATTATAGTATTGGTCAGGCATAAAAGAATTGGGTGTTTGTTGGTGAATTCTTCTTGCTTCCATATGGTAGCTTTTAGGATCGCTAATAAACTGTGTTGCAGGGCAAACCACTACTTGTGCACCATAAGCTTTGAGTGTTTGATACTTTTCTCGGCTAATTTTTTCTGAGACAGTAATGATCACTTTGTAGCCTTTAAGGACTCCAATCATTGCAAGAGCAATTCCTTGGTTTCCAGAAGATGCATCAATAATGGTTCCACCTGGAGCAAGTAGTTTTGCTTGTTCTGCTTTTTCGATCATGTAAAGAGCAGATCTGTCTTTGACGCTACCTCCAGGATTAAGATATTCAAGCTTTGCTAAAATAGTAGCAGGAGAATTTAGGGGAAGTTTTATTAATGGAGTATTACCGATTGATTCTAATATTGTATTGTAGCGCATAACGATCTCTTTTTTATTCAAGTCTTAAAGATTATAAAGAACTAGCATAAACGATTAGAGTGATCGGTACAATGCTAGATGCTCTTCCACCATTGCGCTTGTTGTAAACTCAGAAAGATCTTCTTTGTGCGAACTTAATTTTTCGTATAAATGTTTATCATTAGCGAGTGAAAGCATACCCTTTCCTAAAGATCCTTTATCTTTAGGTTTGTATAGTAAGCCATTTTCTCCATGATTGATCACATCGCTAATACCGCCTACATTATAGGCAATAACGGGCAACTTTAGAAAGCGTGCTTCTACAATGGCACAAGGGAGCCCCTCCCATAAAGATGACAATAGAAATGCATGCCATGAACGCATAAAAGAATCTACGTCCTTTTGCCATCCATGTAGCGTAATAACATGTTCTAATTTATGCTGTTTTATCCATTGTTCTATTTGTGGTCTTAGGAATCCATCACCAATAATTTCGAGCCTTGTGCGTGGATTATGTATATGTGTATAAGAAAAAGCATGCAAAAGATCAAAAAGATTTTTCTGTTTTTTAAAACAAGAAACGGTTCCAAAAACAAAGGATCGAGTTTCTGGAGGTGTCTTTATTGCCGGTACAAATTGAATATTATTAATTGCTGCTCGAATAATAGAATGTTTATAGATAAAGTTAGGTATCGACATAATGCCTGTTTCAACATCTTTAGTAGAAACGCAAACATAATGTGTAGTGATAAAACTTGTTAGTACTTCAAGAAGATAACTGATGAAATAAGCCGGCAATGATTGATGTTCATGAAAACCAAACCCATGAACAGTGTGAATACGGTACCTTGCTCCGGCAAACCACGCTGCCCATCGCCCCAAATAGCCTGCTTTGGTGCTATGAGTATGGACAATTAAATCTTTATTTTCTGCTTTCTGTTTTTTGATGTTGCGAACTAAATCTATAAATGCTTTTAATTCATAAAACCCAATTTCTCTTTTAAGAGAGTCTAATAGAATAACATTTGATTTTGATTTGGTTTCGGAGACTAATTGTCCTTCTGATCCAGATATAAGCCAAGATTGATGTTGTTTTTGTAGTGCATTAAAAAGGGCAAGGCAAACTTTTTGAGCACCTCCTAATTCTAATTTAGTAACAATATAAATAACATGGATCCCCTTTTTTTTTCCCATTACTATCCTTTTTATTGAAGAAGGAGTACAAACAAAGCGATTAAGAAAGCATAAATTGAACAGGTTTCAATTAATACTTGCGCAGTAAGACTGGTACGAGAGAGTTGAGAATAATTTTCGGGATGAAGAGCAAGATACTGACAAGCTTTTGTTGCTGTGTTCCCAGAACCAATACCAACACCTAAAGTTCCAAGGCCCATTACAATCGCTGCTGCAACATAGGGTAGACCACCTGTTGCAAGAGACATCGCAGATGATTTTGTTCCTAGTAGAGCAAAAGCCATGACCAGAGAAAAAATAATTGGAGATTCAATGAGTGCTTCACTAATAAGTGTGAAAGAAAGTATTTCTGTGTAAGCAGCACGATTAACACCTAAACTTTCACATGCTTGGCGTGCAAAGCGAGCTAGCCCCATAGTTGGGCCTATGCTCCCTAGGCCAATACATAGTCCGGCGCTGATTAATCGTACACTTTCGGCTAAAGAAGTAATATTGGGAATCTGTTCTTTAATAAAGAAAGAAATAACAAAAGCAAAAAGAAGCGGTGTTTGCATTAATGATTGTGTAAGTAACATAATCATTTGAATTTTTTGGGTAAAAAATGGTTGTCGAGCTACAGCTAAGCATGCAGACTGCGCTGGAAGCGATGCCGCAACACCAAGAACAGCTCCTGTTATACAAATAGCTAGACCAATGCCTGTAACACCATAATGCATTAATGGTGCATGAGGAGACGTAAGAATAGGTTTAAGTAACATAAAGGCTATAGTAAGCCCGATGATAGCTGAAGTTTCTATGAGTGCCATGCTAAGCATGAGAGTTCGTGTAATTTCTGCGCGTGCACTTGGCTGAATAGTAAGGGCTTTCATAGCTGCTAAACTCGCTAAACCTTCTCCAATTCCCACAGCTACGGAATTACATCCAACAGCAAGACCTACAGTAAGATAATGAAATAAAGTGGTATCAAACATAATTAAGGGCCTTCTTGATGCTCACCCTGAATGCCAAGTGAGAGATAGGTTAACGAAAGCATAGCAAAAACAAACGCTTGTATACTTCCCCCGAAAAGGGTGAAGAAAAATGCTATCAATATATTAAATCCAAAAAAGTTTATAACGGTGGCAATCCAATGAGAACCAATACTGCTCATATAAATATTATTAATAACAGAACCACCAAGTAGGTTTCCAAATAAACGGAATGAGATAGAAATAATAGAAGCAAGTTTACCAACAACGTTTAATGGGAACATAACAAAAAATGGTTGAAAGAATTCTTTGCTATATTCTCTAAAGCCTTGGGCTTTAATTGCATAGTAATTGGCATAGAGAAACGACAATGTTCCTAGAGCCAAGGTAGTGCTTAAGTCTGCAGTTGGTTCTTCTAACTCAGGAATGAGACTTATCACATTGCAGATTAGAATGAAAATAAAGAGGGCAAACATAAAGCTGAAGTGGTGAAAGTTAAAAGATCCGAGTGTTTGCGTGCATAAATCCATAAAACCTTCGGTAGCCGTTATAAGAACATAGCGGGTTCGAGATTGTTTATCTTTAAAAAAGAATCGCCCTAAGACGATCAATAAAACAATAACAAATAAAACAGCCCATGTGGCTATTATTGTTGACAAGGTAAAGTTGAAAAAAGAGTGTTTGTAACCATAATGTTTGAATGGATTCCAGAACTCTTTTGGACTTAAGAGATTAAAATCACTCATGTTGCACCTTCTTTTTTATGACGGCGACCCAAAAACTCGCTAAAAAAGATATCAATACCAGTATAATGTCGAGTGAAGTTCTACGCAATATATAGTTCCATAGAAGTGCTACAGAAACAATACGCAGAAGTGCTGTAAAAAAAGAAGATACAAAATTACCTTGAGAGAATGAAAATTTATTGGTGAACAAAAAACTATAAATAATACCTGTGATAGAACCTAATGCTAACGATCCTAAGATGTGGGTAACAGTCATAATTATAGTTTCTTAATGCCCTTATAGTTCCAATATTCAGCAAGGAAGTGTTCTGAACCAGCAATTGCAACCAAACCATGACGATCGTTAACGGTTTTCTTTGCAGCATCAAAAGCTTCTTTAAAGGTACGTACAGCGCGAGCTTTAATCTTAAGCGCTTTCATATCTTGAGTAACTTTTTCTGCGTCCCAAGATGTGGTTTTTTGGTCGGCTCGTTCTGGTACACCACAAATAAAGATATTACCAGATGTTTTCTTAAAGAAGTAACGGATAGCACGTAAGAATTCTTGGTAATCAAGTTTTTCTTGTGGGCACCCTACAATAAGAGTTAAACCCTTAAGAGAACGGTTATAATGTAACAATCTAATACCAAGTAAAAAGTTATTAAAGGCATCAATGTTATTTGCATTATCAAGCAATACTGTTGGCTTTTCTTTATCTAAGATCTGGAAACGACCAGCAAGTGTGCTCGCTGTTTCTTTCCAAAAGTGTTCAATAGTTCTTTTTGGATTAATTTGTGATTGACGCTTTGCTTCTAGAGTTGGGCGACCTCGTTGTCCTTTAACACGCGCAAGCAAGCTATCTTTAGCCAAAGAAGGATGCTTTGATGCAAAAGAATTAACAAATACAGAGGCAATTCTTTCTGCCAATGCCGCACAACGCCCGTGTAGTTGTTCAAACGGATACGCAAGAGCAATAAGTTTTCTGATAGGCATTGCCCATTCAGCACCTACTTCTGCAGCATGCTGACTCATGCTTTTTAAGTTTGCTTTATTTTGATCAGCAGACAATAAATGAGTACCTTTGGTGACTGCGCCTAAATATTCTTTAATAACATCTTCAGAAGCTTGTCCTTCTGCATTAACATCGGTGCTTGTCAATCGTGTAATCGCTATAATTTTTGAATTACTAATAACGGTTGGGTGAGATGCCCCACCTTGTTCAGCTTCTAATAATGCTATATCAACCTTGTTTTGCTCAAAATAGTTGAAAGCAATCTGAGTAAGAAGCTCAGAAGTATTGGCTTTAAGACCGAGAGTTTCGGCAGTGTTAATAACATCGTTAGCCAATTCAGTAAAAATTTTGTTTGAGACTGTTTCTTCATCAAGAGAGAAACGTTCGTTATAATTAAGGATGTGAGGCGCAACAAAACTACCAACAGTAAAACCTTCAGCGCGTAAGAGCTTAGTTGCAAAATGAGCAGTCAAACTTTTCCCGTTTGTTCCACCAATTAAAACAGTTTCCACTTTTTGTGAAGGAGAACCAAATGCTTTATCAAGCTGACGAGCTCTTTCTACATTTTTTCCGTCACAACCAATGGTCCAGTGTCTATTAAGGAAGTCTGTAACTTCTGCGTAACTACGTTGTTTTCCTAGGTTAACCGCACTTTTAGGTGAAGTTGATGTTTGTTTTACTGTGCTCATCGTATTTCCTCATTTTTAGTAACATCCATTTTTCTGTTTCACTACTATTCTAGCTTATAATCACCTTTTAAAGCTTTGATTTTAAGCTACAGATGACTGTTAAATAAGTTTACGTTATAATAAAGTAATGTCAATCTGGTAATATTTAGTAGGTAGAAAAATGATATTTATTTACAAAAGTTCAAAAAATGACAAGTAAAACTTTAAGTTGGGAAGATAATCTTTCTATACGAAAATTAATAAGCTTATTAAGGGATGGAAAAGTAATAGTTGGGCCCTCTGACACGGTTTTGGGATTTTATGCTTTGCCAACAAACGAAGGGTTTTTAAGCTTAAATAAAATCAAAAAAAGATCTAAAAAACCATATCTTTTGTTGATTTCTGGTTCATCTGAATTGTCTGAGTACGTTGAGCCGGACTCATTGTTACAATCTGAAAAGATTATGGCCAATTTTTGGCCCGGTCCGCTTACTATTATTTTTAAGGCTAAATCAGAGGTTCCAGCTTATATGACGTCTGATGAAGGAACAATTGCTGTTCGTGTACCTAATGATAAAAAGGTTTTAAGTTTATTGAGCCAAACAGGCCCTTTATTTTCAACTAGCGCCAATTTATCTGGTGAGCCTATTCCTGCAACTCTAGAAGATGTTGACCCGCGTATTGTAGAGCAGGTAGCAGCCTTATTGGAGGGAGAGACAAAGAAGGGGGCAGTTCCATCAACTATTTTAGATGTTACTGGCTCTACGCCTTTCATTATTCGTGAAGGTGCTTATTCAAAAGAAGATTTGCAAGATTATTTAGAAAATAAAGAATTATAAATTTAACTTATCAAGCTCTAGGAGATAAGGAGGAAGTTGTGAATATGCTGGGCGAAAATAACATAAATCATAGCACCGATAGCTAAGAAAGTACCGAGGGGAAGTTGTAGATATCTTAAGCCAGAAAAGCGATCTTTAATATTCCAGAGTAATCCGAAGAGTGATCCTATAATAGAACCAATGAAAAGAGTAAACCAGCATCCTTGCCATCCGGTGAAGGCACCAATCATAGAAAGAAGGTCAATATCTCCTTGTCCGAGAGCTTCTTGCTGATAATATTTTTTAGCTAAGTGAGCGATTATCTTTAAAAGGGTGTAACCAAAAAAAGCTCCAAAAATACTGTCGTTTAAAGAAATTGGAAGTAACCGCATAATGCTTAAAGCAAAGGCTGCAGGGATAGCATAAAGCGTAACATTACGAGAAATAAGCATAACCCAAGCATCAGTAAAAAGTGTTACACCAAGAAAGAAAAAAAAGATTGTGTATCCAATAGGATACTGTGAAATAAGAGCTTGGCTCGTACTATACCCAAAAATACCTGCCAGAGTGCAATCTAGAAGAAAATTTTTTGAAGTTCCAGAGAGATGCTCTTCTACTAATTTTTGAGCATATTCTCTGACTCCTACCAAAAAAATTGCGCAAGCTGGCCCAATAAAAAAGGGGTTCATAGCTCGCCTTTATCCTTGAGGTTACAGAGTAGCTGCTCTACGCGATTTGATTTGTCTTTAGTTCCGTCAAATTTAAAAACAATGTCAGGAGTATAGCGGCTTGCAATTGATTTAGAAATTGCAGCCCTAAGTGAGGGTTTATAAAGTTTGAGAGTAGGAAAAAGCTCGTCGAATACTTCTTTGCCTTCTGGAGCATAAAAGTACACATTACATTTGCTTTTGTCGGGTGACAATCTAACTTGTGTAATGACAAGACGAGACAATTCTTTATTGTCTAATGTTGCTTCTAAGAACAAACTACAAATAGTTCTAAAAAGTAATTGAGCTTTTTGGGCTCGTTTAACATCAGATATTTTAGACATAAACTCTTACTTAATTAAACGTTGAGAGATCATGCGCATAAAGTTTTGCTTAATAGCACGCATTAAACGCTTACGACGCTTTTGTGTAGGAGGTTCAAAATACACACCACGTTTCATGTCTCTTACCACACCTTCACGCTCAATTTTCTTTTTAAGCTGGCGCAGTGAACGTTCTACATTACTTGTGACTTGGATTTCGATATTAGATTTTTTCTTGGACATTCGTTTCTCAACTTCCTTTCAGCTGAAGAATTGGGAATTTTTAAGAAATTAAACTTTCTCCAATCATAGCTGTTTTAAGCTGATGTGTCTAGTCAAAAGAACCTTCAGCTTATTTAAAAGGTTAAAATGGCAGAAAGTGCAAGGGTTGTTGCCTTATAAGCACCGCGTTGAGCTATAGGGGCTTGCCAAAGGAACCCAAAGGTCATATTGGGTGAAAGGTCATAATTGAACCCGATTCGAGCATTCTGGATTTTTGACTTTGATATATCTTGGAGTTTTCTTGGAATAAACGAATTGGTTGGGCTTGGGGGAGTTGGTATGGTTACTGTGTCTTGCAGGTGTTGAACATATGAATAGAGTGCATATAGAGAAAGTTTATCTAAAAAGTGCCGTGCGTTCATACCAATACTGATATGCCATGTTTTGCCAGGTTCTATCTTGATTGTTGTTTTATAAGGGAAGAGGACCGATTGGAATTCACTTGTAGGGACTCGATCGATGTATGTTCGGTTTGTGAAATGTGTTCCGCCGGCCTCAAACGATACTTCTACACTTTCATAGAAGTCAACGTTAAATCCTGACGCAACGTGAATAGCATTATGTTTATTATTTCCAAAGGGCAATGAGAATAAAGTATCGGGATCTTTGGCTTTTCCGGTTCCAAAGGTTCCGGCAACTATAAAGTGAGGAGTAAATATAAATCGTGCCCAGTCTTTGGGGTCTTCGTCTTTATTAATTCTAAAATTATGGCGCCATGCAAGAGAAAGAGAAAAATCTTCTGCGCTAGTATCTGACCAGTCTTCACCGTTAACGCCCATTTGGGTAAAGAGTTGTGTGCGTTGGTCCATTAATCGAGTTTCTACAGTTGATTTGTCTATTTCAAAGTTGGCTGCATTTGCTCCAATATTATTATGAAAAACATCTGCGTAATTTGCATTATTACTTTTGTCTATGTAGAGCGTAAGTGTTTGTTTCATGTCTGCAACACCTCCTTGTACGCTTACTACAAAGTCGTCTAAAATTCTTACCGAAGCTTTAAATCGCCCACCCATTTTTCGATATTTAACGGGTAAAGAAAAGAATCCAAAGTTTTGATTAAGATCAGAGAAAGCATCATTAGCCAGCTGAGCTCCTTCAAGACCTGTAAGTTGAACATTGTCTTCAATGATTTGAGCGAGCATATCTGGTCGGTTTGATCCTGTTGGAACATCTCCGTACAAGAGCGGTACCATGCCTAATCGACCTCGTACATCACCAGCAACTACAGAAGCTTTATCTAAATTACGAGCTCTTGTTGCTTTCTGTCCTACAAAGGATGAAGAGAGTTGGATGCGTTCAAAAATACTTTTGATATCATCATGACCTTTTAACACTTCTTTGCTCTCATCGTTCATGTAATCAAATGGATATTTGGTTGAGAACGGTGGGAACATATCGTTATAGTTCAGTGTGGTAAACGTATGGATTGAGAATATGCATGTAAGACCGACAAGTGCTATACTGAGCTTCATTTTCATGGTTACTACCTTTCCTAATTTTATAGGAATTAGTTATAGCATCTTGTCGTAAGTGTCGTCAAATAACTCGTTATCCTATCCAAACAAGCGGAGAAGGAACCCTGTATTGGTCATGTTAGTAATTGCAAAGTAACCAATAAGGCCAGCACAAGCAAATCCTGCAAGAGTGATATAGTTTTGCCCAGATTCCCATTCTTTCTTGAGTGTAAATAAAGTTCCCATAGAAAGGCAGTAAGCTGTTAACAAGAAAAGGGCGGTAAAGTTAAAGAACATATCATCTTTGAATGTTACAAAGCTTGCATAGATACCTAAGCCAATAAGAAGTACAGAAGTAGTTCCGTTTAAGATTCCGTGTGCAACTAATTTTTGAGTTGCTTCAACGCGTAGCTTTTTAATAAACGATAGTAACAATGCTCCAGAAGCCCAAATCATAGAATGTAGTGTGCCCAAGATTGCAGACAAACTAGAAATATGAATTGCGGTTAGCACCCATTTTTGATGTGGGAATACGTGGCTTAATGAATTGGTTACTGGTCCTGGGTATTCTGCAAACAAATGCAATGGTACTGCTAAAATAAGTGCAGCAACAAAGGCTAAGTATAAGCATGCAACGGCAAGCAATGAATAGGTTATTGCTCGAGGAAGATTTTTTTCAGGATCTTTAATGATCGAAAATAAAGAAGCAGACGCTTCGAAACCAAAGAAGCCAAATACTGCAAAACGAGTTGCATCGAGGACACTGAAAACACCTTTAGGTGCAAACGGTGTTAAATTTGTAACATTTGCTTTGGTTAAGCACATAAGTGTTGTTCCAATTAAGGGAAACACCGTGCAGATAATTAAAACTTGTTGGCCGAGCGCAGATAAAGAAACACCCATCATGTTCAAGGCGGTAAGTAAACCAAGTGTAATTAATCCCCATGCTTTTCCAGAGTATATAGGAAAACTATGTGCAAGGTGATCTCCTGCTGA
Organism: Candidatus Babelota bacterium; assembly: GCA_965658655.1. GTDB lineage: Bacteria > Babelota > Babeliae > Babelales > CAIQNR01 > CBFHTA01. Next base: position 402,212 of record CBFHTA010000001.1, read on the forward strand.
ATGAGCCAAAAGACCCATAGCAATCAAGAGCCCTGTGATATAAGCACCGCTTGCTACAATTCCTGCAGTGTGTCCTCCCCATTGACGAGCGTAGGTATAAAAAGAGCCTTCTTGTGGGTAAAGTTGGGCAACTCTAGCAAAAGATTGCGCCATAAACCAGACGGCTCCGGCAACAAAAGCGAGAGAGAGAATTCCAGCTGGACCAACATTCGTTGCCAACATAGTTGGCAATGCGAAGATTCCTGCACCAATCATTGCGTTCATTCCAACGATGGTTGCGGTTGATACCCCTATCTTATCAGAGGGACCTGTAGACATGACTGCTCCTTGAGCAAAAAGGTTAAACAATTTCACCATAGTAACTAAAAAACAGCTATTTTAAAAGCCTTTGCTCTTGATTGTTCGATCTGACCTGCTATCCTAAGCTTATGAAGAATAACTACTGTGCCTATTATACGGGTCACGTCAAAAAAGAAACCGCTTGGCTTTTAACAGCCATTTTACGCGGAACCGAGCATGTGGTGTTTGATCGCACCATAGACAAACAAAACAGCATCTTTGAGTTCTTTGTTCCTATTGACATGGAGTCAGTCTTCTTAGAAGTTGCTGACTATCTTAAAAAAGAAGAGCTTCTTTTAAGTTTGGACAAAAAAAAGAATCGTCTTCTAGACAGTACTTTTTAGTTTTCCTATTTTTCTTTAGAAGAGTTTTCTCTAGCAAATTTCCACCATGCGGCAATGCCTAAAGAGCTATAAGCGGAAATAAATACCATTGCTTTTGAAGATAAACCTGCACCTACTGCGCATCCAAATAAGCATTCCGACGATGTATCAAGGCAAGGATGGCATTTTTCAGGAGTAAGTTCTTTGGTTTTATTTGCGGTTAATGCAGCGACTCCTGAAAGAACAGCAGTTGCGAATTCAGCGTTTCTGTCAGGCGCTAAGCATTTTGTTCCAGTACCTAATGTAAGTCCGCATAGAGTAGGTGCTGCGGGGTGAGAAATAACGTTTTTGCTTGTTTCTAAAATGCTTAAACAGTAACTTCTAGAATCTTCAGCAGCATTAATTAGTTGTGTTAATACCAGAAGTGTAATAAGTGATATTCGCTTCATAATACGGATCCAAGATCTTTAAAATGTTAATAGTTTTTCAATGCGTTTTTTACTTTTATCATACCCCAATATTTCTATCAACTCTCCAACACCAGGACCTTTGGGCGATCCAGTCAAAGCATATCTTAGATAAGAAAAAGCTTCTTTTGGTGTGATATTAGCAGCTTTAATATATTCTTTAATTTTATTTAAAAAAGTTTCTGATGTTTTTTCTTCTAATGCTTCTTTTACCAGTGTTTTGTATACAACCAGTTTTGAAGGATCAATAAGAAGAGAGAGTGCTGTTTTTAAATAAGTAGGTTCTGAAAAATAAAATGCTAATAGTTGTACGCTGTCTGGTAGCGTTATTAATTCTTTTTGGATGTGTCCAACAATTTCTATTAATTTTTTTTCAGACAGGTCTTTTACTGCTGGGTAACTTTCTTCTAAGTAAGGGCGGCATAACGCTGTAATTTTTGGTATATCGCTTTTACAGATCCATTTGTGGTTAACCCAACGTAGTTTATCTACATCGTATTTAATTTGCCCAGTGGTTGGAGGGTGGTCAAAATTGATAGTTTCAGCCAACTCTTGCATAGACATGATCTCGTTTTTAAAAGATCCACCAATAATAGCCAAGTAATTAACAATGGCTTCTGGTAAAAAACCGGCAGCTTTTAAGTCTCGTAGAGAAAAACCAAAGTCTCGTTTAGATAATTTTTTACCGTCGATGTTGCATAGAATAGGCATATGCCAAAACGTAGGCATTTCCTGACCAGATGCATCATACATTGCAGCTTGGCCGGCTGTATTACTTAAATGATCTTCCCCGCGAATTGCGCAAGAAATGTTCATAAGTGAATCATCAACAAAATTGGCAAACATAAAAGTTACTGACCCGTTTTGACGAGTAATAGGAAAGTCAGAGAAGTTTTTTAAGTCGAACGTTACTTTTTCGTGAGATAGATCATTAATAGTTAATTTTTTGTTCGGATCAAGTTTCATTCTCCAGATAAAAGGAGTTGATGATGCTTTATTGTCTGACTCTTCTTGAGAAAGTTTTAAACAGGTTCTATCGTAGCGAGGAGGTTTTTTGAGTGCTATTTGACGTGCACGTTTTTTATCAAGTTCTTCTGAGGTACAAAAACAACGATACACTAAATCTTTATCAATAAATTCTTGTAATTTTTTTTTATATAAATCGGTTCGCTCTGATTGAAAGTACGGACCAAAATCACCATCTTTACCAGGGCCTTCTTGGAAATCTATTCCCAGCCATGTAAGATCTTCCATAATTTTTACAGCACCGGGATCAAAATTGCGTTCAGGGTCGGTGTCTTCTACGCGGATGATAAAGGTTCCATCTTTTTGTTTTGCAATTAGGTAATTCATTAAGGCGGTTCGAATGTTACCCAGGTGCATCATACCAGTTGGTGCAGGAGCAAATCTGACACGGGGATTTTTTAGTTTCATAAGAGCTTTCCTTAAGGTTATCAGTTTATTATAGAATGTTTTTGAGAGAACGTCACGTGTTGCACTCCGCGTGCAGTGCCAAAGGGGATGCTTTCCCACCCCCTTTGGAATCCAGGAGACAAGCCTTAGGCGGTTTGATCGCCTTGACGGGTCAATGGTCTGACTTCGCCTTCGCTTTGCTTACGGCTCATGTCGCCCGGTGCCCCTGATAAAGACTTTTATCTTTTATTATTAATTTAGGTAAAAATTCTTCGTTGCAAAGCGCAGGTGATCTGAACAGCGTTAAGCCCGTTAGGGTAGCTGTGTGTTCACCGTCGTTTTTGCGAAAGCGATTAAACTGCAAGTTTATGTCCTGGGTTCTTAGGGGGGGGTAGACAAGTACCCCCTTGAGCGCTGCACGCGTAGTGCAAGCCCTTTGGCCCCCTGGGGGAGCAGATAGGAACTGTTTATGCAAAACATTAAAAAAACAAAGTAAGAAAAGGGTTTCTCATTGTCGCTTCTACCGTTATAAGTGTATGGGAATAGCACTTTGTATTTTTCTAAACTGTTCCCATTTGTATTTCAGGATTGAGAGGTGCATTTTCTGATTTAAATCTTTTTGACAAGCTGCCGATCTCTTTGCTAATGTTGGACCCTAAATGTGCAGTTTTTTACCTTAAAAAAGGGGAGTTTCGCATGAACCAATGCTTACGCATTACGTTCGAGGTTCCGAGTAACAGAAGACAAACGATTCGCTCGTTGATCCAAAAGGAAGCTAAAAAGCTTTTCTTGGAGGGAACAGTTCGGGTAATGCCTGATTCTAATCTTAAAGTTATTGCATGTGGTAATAAAAATAAGATGGATATGTTTCTTGACGTTGTCCTCAAAGAGATTGCTAGCTTGCGTTGTGATGGCCTTGAAATTGAACCTTTCTTAAAAGACCGCGACTACCGGGGGGTATTCAGAGTTATTGAATAGGGCAAAGATTTTAAAGAACTAATTGTGTTTTGAGAGAAAAGTCTGTAAAATTTTTTATTAAAGCTACTTTTTTTGAAAGGACCAAAAATGATAATTACCGTAAATGTCAAAGTGACTCTATGGGCAGTGCACCAGAAAGTTCATTGTTGAGCTAATTCAGGATTCTATCATTATTCTTTTCCATTTTTTATTCATTCCTGATTTTTCTCGATCAATTCTAGGGACTTTCAATTGCCGGGTCTGTTTGGCTCAAACTCACAAAATTTCCGATTTTTTAAAAAATTGTTACTACGCAGCAGTGCGTTTTTGCGCGCTTATGCGTTTTTATAGGGAGGCTTATTTATGAGCAAAGTTTTATTAGATATCAAAGATGTTACAAAACGTTATCAAAGTAAGGGGCTGTGCGTTGATGCTTTAAAAGGCGTCAATCTTCAAATTATGGAAGGAGAAATATTTAGTTTATTGGGTATAAATGGTGCCGGCAAAACTACACTTTCTGGCATTATTGCAACGTTGCATCCAGCAACTTCAGGTGATATTGTGCAGAATGGTAGATCAATTTATGATGATGTTGTTGAGTATAGGCGTACTATTGGTCTTTGTCCTCAATCTCCTAATATTGATATGAGTTTAACGATTGAAGAGAATCTTCGTTATGCAGGTCGATATTACGGTATGGACAATGTAAAGATAGAAGAGCGTATTGCCTATTTAATGAAACGTTTTGGTTTAGAAAAATACGCAAAGTCTTTGGGGTACGTATTGTCTGGTGGTTATAAACAACGATTCATGATTGCTCGTTCGTTGATGCATGAGCCAAAGTTGGTAATTCTGGATGAGCCGACTGTTGGTTTAGATCCACATGTTCGTCGTGACATTTGGGAGGTTATTAAAGACTTGAAGAAAGAGAACGTAACGGTTCTTCTTACAACTCATTATCTTGATGAAGCGGATAAACTTTCTGATAGAGTATGTTTGCTTGAAAAAGGGGTAATTCAATTGATTGATACACCGGATAATCTTAAATCTCTTCATGGTCAAGCAAACCTTGAAGATGTGTTTGTAAAGCTCATTAAAGAGGGTGAAAAAGCACAAGAAGAAGTAAATAACTAGTATAAGAAAAGGATTATTATGCTTTTAAGTATAAATACTTGTTTAAATTTGGTCAGGAGAGACATGCATGTTTTTTGGCCGACGTTTTTAGATCGATTTATTAACGGTACTATTTGGGTCGTTTTGACGGTTGTTATTTTTCAGTACGTTTTTCCACAAATGGGAATGTCTGAGGATTATGCTGTTTTTATGGCTTGCGCTAATACTATGAGTTGGGGATTTTTTGAAGTAATGGGAAACGTTGCCACATTGGTGGGGGATTTGACTGGTCCTAAATCAATTGAGTACGATTTGACTCTTCCATTGCCTCAATGGATGGTTTTTGTACGTATGGCAATTTCCAATGCACTTCAGGCAATGGTTATAGCGTTATTTATTTTACCTATTTCAAAGATTGTACTGTGGAAGCAGTTTAGCCTTGCTCATTTTTCTTTTATGAAATTTACAGGTATTTTTATAGTAGGAAATTTGTTTTATGGTTTCTTTTCATTGTGGCTTGCGAGTATGACAAAGAATTTGGAGCATATTAATAATGTTTGGATGCGGGTGGTTTTTCCGTTATGGTGGATCGGTGGTTATCAATTCAGCTGGGGAACCATGTATAAAATGTCACCAGTAATGGCAAAGGTAACTCTTTTAAATCCACTAGTGTATGCTTTTGAAGGGGTTCGAGGATCTGTTTTAGGGCAATCTGATTATATTAGTTTTGGGTATTGTGTAGCAGCCTTAATTTTTGGATCTATTATTACAGGCTATATTGGAACCAAAAAAATGATGCAACGTTTAGATTGTTTATAGGGTGATTTAGAGATGAATGTAAAAAAGGTATTGATAACGTTTTTTTACTTGATGGCAAGGGATCTGCGAGTTTATTTACCAGATCTTAAAAGAGACGTTATCAATGCTTCCATATTTATTTTTTTAACAAGTTTTACCTATCAATATATAATGCCTTTGGAAGGGATAGACGGACAGTACGGTCTTATTACAGCATGCGGTGGAATTGTTGCGTGGGGAATGTTTGCGGCTCGAAACAAAGTTAGTTTCTTGGTAAGAGACATAACAGGATTTGGAACGTTAGATTTTTTTCTTACGTTGCCTTTACCACAATGGGCTGTTTTTGTTGCTCTTGCTTTAGCTACTGCAGTAAGGCCAATGCTCATTATAGCTTGTGTTTTTCCTGTTATTAAAGTGCTCTTTTGGAATACACTCATTCTTTCTCAGATCGCATGGGGTAAATTTTTAACCATTTTTATATTAATAAATATATTTTATGGTTTTGCCACTCTTTGGCTGACTGCGTCTTCTGACAAAGTAAGTTCCATTCAGAATATTTGGATGCGCATTATATTTCCACTCTGGTGGGTTGGTGGTTACGGTTTTATTTGGAGAACATTTTATAAAGTTTCTCCAAATGGTGCTTATCTTTCACTCGTTAATCCCCTTGTTTATGGATACGAAGGCGTTCGAGGTGCCGTTTTGGGACAAGCTGGTTATATTAATTTTTGGTATTGTGCAGGTGCATTAATTTTTACTTGTATTATTACTGGTTATATAGGGGTCAAAAAAATGATGGCTCGCTTGGATTGTTTTTAATATTTTATTTAATAAAGGGTATATGTATGAAAAAAACTATGATTCTCATAGCAGCTATCTGTTTAGGAATTGCATGGTTTTGTTATAGACCTGTGATAAAGGCAGGGACTGTGATAATTTTAAATGGTCCTTCTGCTTCTGGTAAAAGTTCTATTCAAGCAAAATTTCAAGATAGTATGATGCCAAAACTTTGGATTAAAGTTGGTATTGATAATCTTTTTGATAAGCCAATGCCCGATATTACACAAGAAAATATGGCATTTTGGCAAAAGGAAAATGCTATTCGATGGGTAGAGGCGAGTACCAATGAGGGAAACCCAGTTATTACTTTATTTACCGGTAGTCAAGGAGAACAAGTTGCTTATGGCATGAACAGTGCCATCGCTGCCTATGCTCTAGCAGGAAATAATGTGATTGTTGATTACATTGCTTATAAAAAAGAATGGGTTGATGATTTAAGAAATAAACTTTCATCAATACATACCTATTGGATTAAGGTAAATATTCCATTATCAACCATAGAAGAAAGAGAAGTTGCTCGAAATACTTCTCCTAAGGGGCATGCTCGTAGCCATTACGGTTCTGTTCATTGGGATATACAGTATGATTTTGAAGTTGATTCATCTCAAGATTCTGCTGAAGAAATAGCACATAAAATTAAAACATTTATTTCAAAATAATTTTAAGCAAAAAAAGAGCCCCGAGAATTCGGGGCTTAATTTTTATAAAACTTCTTGGGCTTTTTTGTGTTTTTTCTTTTGATTTCTATTGTGAATGATCTTGCCGATAGATGAGATTACTAGTGCCGGAAAGATATTGTAAGCAAATGAGTTTGCCAGCTCGATAGGCGCATTAGTTACACGACGAGATAATGTTCTAGGAATAGCCTCTATTTTTTGACCTATCATATTAAGAGGTCCTATCTTGCCTCTATAAAATATAATCATCTTAGGGTTTAACGGCCACAAAAAATTATCTGTGATTGATATGACTGCCATAGTAGCGTAAGTTTTTTTAAAACTTGCATACCATGGAGTTTCTTCTTTTTTTGCTTTTTCACAGCTTATATTTGCAATAGATAGGCTCAATAGAACTACTATCATTATTTTTTTCATAAAATTCCTGATAATGGAAGTGATCGTAAATGTTTATCTATAGAGGGTATCAAAGCATAAGGGGCAAGTCAAAAGCCTTTGGAAGCTTAAAGTGTTTTTTCTTTTGATTTCTATTGTGGATTTCTTTAAAAATACTTACAAAGAAAACAGTTTGTACTAAATTAAAAAATAGAGTTTGTACTAGATAGTCAGCATCTATGTATTTAAAATAGTCAGGGAAACGTTGCATGAATTCCTTAGAGAAAGAATCAGTAGAATACATTACTGCATCTTTTGAAGCAGATATCGTTGTACTACTTCCTATATGTATAAGGTCTTTTACGCATAAGGCTAAAAAGAATTTTTTATGGCTTGTATACCACTGAGTTTCTTCTTTTTTTGCTTTTTCACAGCTTATATTTGCAATAGATAGGCTCAATAGAGCTACTATCATTATTTTTTTCATAAAATTCCTGATATTGGAAGTGATCGTAAATGTTTATCTATAAAGGATATCAAGGCAGTAGGGGAAGTCAAAAAACTTTAGAAGCTTATGAAGTCTTAATTGATTTATGCCATTATTTTAGTATTGAGGCTTTAAAGTGTACATAGTGGTTAGATACGCACTTTCATGTTACACTCGTCCAACAAATCAAGTTTGTAATAGGTAATGTTGTGAAGTATAAAATCCAAATAATTTTTGTTCTGGGTATCATTCTGCCAATGAGTGTAATGGCTTCTTTGCAAAATAATGAATGGACGTTGCGTGCTTTGCGCATTCAGGGTATTTCTTTTGAAAAACAGAAATATTATCCTTTGTATGAGATTTCTCATGGCGATACTTTTTCTTTTGATCATCATCAGGAGTCTCTTGCTTCTATTAAACGTGCGGTAAAAACAGAAGGGTACCTTGCGGCAAAAGTGTATGATTACTTTAAGTATTACCCTGATGGTAAAGCGCTTGATGTAATTGTTACTATTGATAGAGGTTCTCTTTTTAAAATATCCCAGGCTTCAGTTATAATAGATCCCTCTCCTCTTTTAACTCAGTTGCAAACAGAACAGCTGGTTTCTTTTCTAGAGGATGATTTTATGCAAAAGCTAGTGGGCAAGAATTATACCAATGAGCGTGTTACTCAAACAATGAAAGGTATTCAACTTTGTTTAGAACAACGAGGGCTTACATCTTCTCATGTTGCTTTAACGGAGTCTTGTGCGGAAAAAGATGCACGGGTTGCACTTACGTTTGTTATCAATTTAGAAAAAAGTAGATCATTCGAATTTTTTGGAAACCATTACTTCTCTTCTAATGATCTTATGCGTGTGGTAACGCATTTTGGTAAAGATGCTGGAATGTTACCGGCAGAGATTTTAGCACAAGAAGTTCTAGCGGAGTATCATAAAAAAGGTTTTTGGAATGCCGATATAGGTACAAGTAATGAGGGGCAAAAAGATTATTTTGTTATTCAAGAGGGTCCACGAGTAAAAATTAAAGAAGTGGTGCTGAAGGGTGTAGAGGTATTTAAAAAAGAATGGTTAGAAAAGCATTTTTTAAATACCTTAAAATCGAAATGGTACGATGCAGATAAAGAAAAACAAGCATTTAAGCGTTTAATTGATTGGTATCATGATCAGGGGTTTTGGAATATTTCTATTTTACAGCGTAAGCATATTCCGATTAATAATGATTGGTATACTTTGACGGTAGTAGTTGATGAAGGAAAGCAACGTTTTATAAAGCGAGCAGAAGTTGTGGGGTATCCTCATCTCATGAAGCACTCTTGTTTTGCAAAAATTAATTATGAAAATCGTAAAAAACTTCCATTTTCGCCGTCTTTATTAGCAGAACAAAAAGCTTTTTTAATCAAAGCAATTCGTTCTGAGGGATATCTCTATGCACGAATCGAATACACCTTGCACGAAGAGCAAGAGGGTTATAGGGTAAGTTGGAATATAGTGCCTGGACAGCAAATAAAATTTGGTGACACAACTATTAAGGGATACACCAAGGTTTCGAAAAATATACTTTTAAAACAGTTAGCGTATAACCAGGCAGATATTTGGAGCAAAGAGAAACTTCAAAATACGTTAGTTCGGTTTCGATCATTAGATTTGTTTGAAAGAGTTCATCTACAAACGGTTGATGCTAAAAATAAGAATGAAATGCGCGATGTTGTTATAACATTACAAGAGGATGATCCCTTTGAGGTTAAATTTCGTTTAGGGTATCAACAGGTGAGTAAAAGTTTTGCTTTTAAAAGAGTGTCATCATATCGAGTGGGTGCTACTGGTTTATGGAGAAATCCTCTTAATAGGGCAGATGCTTTATTTCTTGATTGTGCTTTTACTCGTTTTGATCGTTTAGTTTCTGGAATATATAAAATTCCTTTTTCTCTCTTTGCTCCTTGTATGGGTACTGTAAAAGGATATACAAAAAAGTATACACAGCCGGTTTCTGTTGGTTCTAAAAAAACATTATATCAGACAGATCAAGATGGATTTTCTCTGGGGGTAAGTTCTCATAGCAAACATTTTGATATGGGTTGTACCGCTGGTTTCGAGTGGGCAAAAACAAAAAATATTTCTACTGAGCTTGCAGCAGCTATGCGCTTTGAGGCCGATTTAATAGACAAGAGAATTCCTTACTTTGTTGTTCAACCAACGATTTCTTTTGATTTTCTTAATGACAAGTTTAATCCAACTAAAGGAATGTTTGCATCAGTTGCACTCAAAGGTATGATGCCATTTGAAAAAAGCTCTTATTCGGTCAAATTCTTGGCAGAAGAAGGGATCTTTATTCCTATGGGTCTAGCAACGTTTGCAGCACGTGCTCGTTTTGGACATATTTTTAGAAAAAAATTTACAGCGATTATGCCTCCTGAGCGTTTTTATTTAGGTGGAGCTAATTCCTTGAGGGGCTACCAAACAGACAAATGCCCCCCGCTGGGTAGTTTTGTAGATGAAAAGGGCGTAACACAATGGGTAGCTCAAGGTGGAAAATCTATGTTTAATATTAATCTTGAGCTCAGAGTTCCTGTTCATAAAAAACTTATGCATGTGGTGATATTTCAAGATTTTGGAGCATTGGAAGAAGACGCTCATGCTTTAGTAGAGCCCAAAAAGCCGCTTTCAGCTACTGGATTAGGCTTAAGGTATACTACTCCTGTTGGTTCCTTGCGATTTGATATTGGCTGGAAATGGCATAAGCAATTTCCTGAAGAAACTTCTTATGCGTGGTTTTTAACCTTTGGACAGGCTTTTTAGCTATACAAAATTTTTGCGTTCAGAGGCAAAAGGGGCTATATTCAATTTATAGATAAGGAAAACCTTTAACTAGAGGGGCTTTATGAAGGTAAAAAGTAATGCTACTTTCTTTTCGCTCGTAGAACACGAAATGGTATGTCATTTTCCGTATGCTGTTTTATCAGTAGCACTGAGTATGATTGCGGCTGGAATTTTGGGATATTTTTCATTTGGAGCAACACCGTCTACGGTTGAGCATGGGTCTATGGTACTTTTTCATAGTTGCCACTTTTTACACATTGTTTTTGCAGCTACTGGTGCTGTGCTCACATTTTTTAGATATTCTAAAGATGTGTTGAAGGGTCTTATTGTTGGAGCTCTCTCGGCTATTGTTTTTTGTATGTTGTCAGATGTTCTATTGCCATATGTGGTAGGTGAACTGATGGGAATAAATATGCAACTCCATATTTGCTTCTTCTCTGAGTTTAGCAATGTTGCGCCATTCTTGGTGGTAGGGGTATTTAACGGTTGGTTGTTGAGTAAACATCATGGTGGACAACAAAGTTTCTTCTCTATTTGGTCTCACTTTGCACATATCTTTGTAAGTTCGTTAGCTTCTATGTTATATACTATTTCTCATGGCATGCATGATTGGTATCAATATATGGGAGTATTATTTATGCTATTAATTATTGCGGTGGTTATACCATGTACGTTGTCTGATGTAGTTGTTCCGGCTTACTTTGCAGGTATGGGTAAAAAACAAAAATGAATGATATTCGTCTTAAAAAGGTTAATAAATCTTTTGAAGGGGAACCAATTCTTGAGAACATTAATCTTACGGTTCCCGAAGGTAAATTTTTTGCTTTACTAGGACCGAGTGGTTGTGGAAAAACAACCATTCTTAGAATGATTGCAGGATTCGATCAACCGGATTCTGGGACCATTAGTTTAGGTGATACTAATATTACTGATATTCCTAGTAATAAACGTAAAATTAATACAGTTTTTCAGAATTATGCATTGTTCCCTCACATGAACGTTTTTGAAAATGTTGCTTACAGCTTAAGACTTAAGAACCTTGATAAAGAAATTATCAAGTTTCGAGTTCAAAAAATTCTAAAAACTGTTCGCCTTGAACATCAAATGTATAAGCCAATTCAGCAGCTTTCTGGTGGGCAACAACAACGTGTAGCTCTTGCACGCGCAATTATTAATGAACCAGAAGTGTTATTGTTGGATGAACCGTTGGCAGCACTCGATGTTAAATTGCGTGAACATATGCTTATTGAACTTATCGATCTTCAAGAAACGATAAAGACAACCTTTGTGTATATTACACATGATCAAACCGAAGCACTTACAGTAGCAGATAAAATGGCCATCATGAATTATGATGGAGAGATTGAGCAGGTAGGAACACCGCGAGAAATTTATGAATTTCCTGTTTCTTCTTTTGTAGCTCAGTTTGTAGGTAAAACAAACTTGTTTAGAGGAACGCTTCAAGTGTATGGGGATGTACCCACTGTTGATGTTGCTGGTCTTGGGAAATTTAGTGTCTATTTTTCGGCAAAATGCGAGTGGATGGTAGAGGGAAGACCGGTGCTCTTGGGTGTTCGTCCAGAAAAAATATGGATTAGTAAGACGCCTGAAAAAGGTTTTGCTAACCATGTAATGGGTGAAGTTGAGTCAATTGTGTATCATGGTCAAGCAACACAGTACAATGTTCGTCTGCAGAATGGTCAAAAGGTCCAAGTTTTTGAGCAAAATGAAGAGCATTTCCCTAAAGAAAAAATAGATTATGACGATAAAGTGCATTTGTATTGGCAGAAAGAAAACGCGATGGTGTTGGAAAAATGAAAAAAAGCTTCTTTTCTCCCAATGTTTCCTTCTTCTGGGGAGTTATAGCCCTTGTATGGCAAGCAATCTTTTTTTATATTCCACTTTCTTTTCTTGTTGGCTCTAGTTTTATTACTTTTTCTTCCGTTTTAAAATCAACACGTTTTACAATGTTGCACTATGCGGAGTTATGTAAACCTATCTATGCGATGATTTTCTTTAGATCACTCGCCCTTGCTCTTTCTACGGTTATTATCACCTTGCTTATAGCCTATCCGGTAGCATATTATGTTGCTATTAAAGTAACGCGTTGGAAAGAAGCATTTTTTGCACTTTTAATATTACCCTTCTGGACTAATTTTTTATTACTTGTTTATGCATGGTACTTTTTGCTTGAGAACGACGGACTTATTAATTCTTTACTTCTTCAGTTAGGCATTATTAGGCAGCCTATTTATTTAATGAATACTACATTTGCTGTGTATGTTGGTATGGTTTATTGTTATCTTCCATTTATGCTTTTGCCCTTATATTCAACGCTTGAAAAATTTAATGTAAAGCTCCTTGAGGCTTCTACTGATTTAGGTGCAACGTATTTCCAAACATTTAAAAGAGTAGTATTGCCACTTACTTGGCCCGGTATTAAGACTGGCGCAATCTTAGTTTTTGTTCCTGCATTTGGAGAGTTTGTGGTTCCTGCGCTTTTAGGTGGTGACAAAGATATGTATGTTGGAACAGTCATTACACACTATTTTTTAACAATTAGAAACGCATCTTTGGGTTCTGCGTTTACCTGCTTCAGTGTGACCATTCTATTCTTTTTATTATCTTTATTCTTTGGTTTAGGAAACTTAATTACAGAAAGAAGAAGGGCAAGCAATGGTTAAGAATCCACTGGTTAGGATTGCTCTTCCGCTTTGGGTGAGTGCAACGTATCTCTTCTTGTATATTCCTATTATTGTTTTGATTGTGTTTTCTTTTAATTCAATCGCTTTTCCGTATCAATGGGAAAGTTTTTCTTTAAAGTGGTATCATGAGCTTTTTTATGCAGCAGACCTGTGGAAAGCTGCTCGTAATTCGGTAATTGTTGGGTTTTCTACCGTGGCCTTAAGTCTTTTTATTGGGCTTTTTTTTGTAATGTGGAATGCGAGCAGGAAGAATGATTATTTACTCTCTTTCTTTTATCCAAATCTTATTATTCCAGAGATTATCCTTGCTGTTGGTTTATTAAGTTTTTTCATTTTCTTTAATGTACCGTTGAGCTTAGGAACCTTAATTGTAGGACATACACTTTTGGGTCTTGGATATGCTATTCCTATTATTCACGAAAGTTTTACAAGTATTGATACTCGTTTAGTAGAAGCTTCTACAGATTTAGGAGCAACGCCAACTCAAACATTTGTTAAAGTGGTTTTGCCTATTTTAAAGCCATCATTAATAGCAGCAGGGTTACTTGTTTTTATTCTTTCTCTCGATGATTTTTTAATTGCATTCTTTTGTGCAGGCTCAGATTCTCAAACGTTATCTCTCTATATTTTTGCCATGATTAGAACTGGGGTTTCTCCTGAAGTGAATGCATTAGCAACGTTAATGATTGCTGTCAGTAGTTTCTTGGTCTTCTTATTCTGTTCTCTTAGGGTAGAGGAGCAGGTATGGTAACTTTTCGCAAAGGTCTTATTCGTTCGTTGGTGGTTGTTTTCTGGATAGGCTTTATCTTTGCGTATTTGTATACAGGCAAAGTTTTAAAATATTTTCGTTCACCCAAGTCTATTAATGTGTTTATGTGGTCCGGAGTGGTTGACCCTCGACTGTTTCATAAGTTCGAGAACGAGACAGGGATTCATGTAAATGTAAGTTATTATGAAGGGAATGAGGAACTTTTGGTGAAGTTGCTTGCAACAAAAGCCAAAGGGTATGACATGATTGTACCTTCTGATTATGTTGTTAAGTTTTTAATAAAACATAATCTATTGAAAAAAATAGACAGATCAAAATTAGACTTTTTAGATAATCTTAATCCAAAATTTTTGGGGCATTATTTTGACCCTTATAATGACTATTCTATTCCTGCGGAATGGTATGTAGAAGGGCTTGCTATTAATACTGATTATTTTGAAAAAGGTAAGATTCCAGAAGCAAGTTGGGCTTCTATTTTTCATCCAGAAAAAACACCTGATCATATTGGATTATTTAACGACAGTCGTGAAGTTTGTGGGCTGGCTATAAAGTATTTATATGGAAAAAATCGTTCAATTAACGCACAAGAAGTACAAGAAGTTAAGCAGCTTTTACAAGAACAAAAAAAGAAGGTAGAAGCGTATACAGATTTTAGAGGTGATTTTTTATTAGAATCGGGTAATTGTTCGCTGGTAACGTTACCTAATACATTTATTTGGAAAACGATTCAAGATAATCCAAATGTTATCTTTCTGATACCTAAAGAAGGAACGTTTCTTAATCTTGAAAACTATGTGATTCCTGCTCCATCTAAAAAAGCAGACTTAGTCTATAAGTTCTGGAATTTTTTGTTTAGATTAGAGCATCAGAAACACAACTTCCATTACGGTGCTTTCTTATCTACTCGTAAAGATGCAGACTTTATGTTTGCAGTTGATACCTTAAAAGAATCAACTCAGCTTGTGCATCCAGATACAACACATCAAGCTGAGCTGTTTGAAAACAAATTAACAGATGAGCAAATTAATGAAATTTGGCTCGGCGTAAAAGGTTCTTAGCCGAGGTCGTTTTTTATGCCCATGGTATCTCTTTATCCTTCATGCAGTGATACGCCGCCCTTGGTGCTGTGTGCTTAGCTAGAAGCTCTTTTTTTATTTTTTAATGTTCTTATTGTTTTTTGTGCTGTTTCTGTAGCTTTCTTAATTATGTTGTTAACAATAGAATGTGCCTTTTGAGGTTTATATCCGTTTCTAATTAATAATTTTTTGTAAGACTGAGGCGTATTTGAAAGAGACCAAATAGCAATTATTTTGTTGGTGTCTGCGTTATTTAATCCTTCTTTTTGAAGTTTTTCAATCATGCTTGCTTCATAAGAAGCTAAATAGGCAGGGCTGCTGAGAATACTATTAATTTGTTTGTCTGTATGTCCTGAGGCCTTAAGTCCTGTTCTTACTCCAATAGTATATCCAATAGTGTGACGGGATAAAGCTAAAGCTGTATGGCTAATGTTGAGTGTCCGGTGAGGCGCAGATGGGTTAGTGAACTTTATCGCTTGTGCGTTGAAACTAGCTGCCAATAATCCTAAAATTAAAAATTTCTTCATTTGATCTCCATTTTTTAAACCTTTGTTAATATTCTCTTTAGCGTATCAAATTGGATTTGTTGCAAGCAATAGAAAGATGGCCCTGAGCATATATGGATGCAATTTAAGCTTAAGAGTTTAGTCTCCTTTGAGGATTTTCTGGTTTTCGGGTATTATAAGCTCCAGATATCGTTTTTAAGCTTGAGAGGCTCACTTGTGAATAAATTTTACGTTACGACTCCTATATACTATGCAACCGCAACTCCCCATTTGGGAACATTATATTCAACCGTTCTTGCAGACATTGCAGCTCGTTGGAATAAAATTCAGGGAAAAGAGGTATTTTTTCTAACCGGAACAGATGAATACGGAAAGAAGATTGCGCAAGCCGCAGAGAAAGTGAATAAAGATCCTAAAGGATTTGTAGATCAGTTTATTCCAGCTTATAAAGATTTGTGGAAGAAGTATGAAATTGATTATTCACATTTTATTAGAACCACTGATGAGTATCATGTTAAAGCGGTTCAAAAATGGCTTGGTGATTTAGAAGCAAAAGGCGATATTTATAAAGGTGCGTACGAAGGTTGGTATTGTACACCGTGTGAAACTTATTTGACCGCAAAAGACGATTCTTTGGATCCTCAATATTATTCAGAAGGTGGAAAAAAGCCTGAATGTGATTCGTGTCAAAGAGAAACACAGTGGATGTCTGAACCTTGTTATATGTTTAAGTTGTCTGCGTATCAAGACAGACTTTTAAAATTTTATGAAGATAACCCAAACTTTATTACCCCTAAACAACGATTTGCTGAAGTTATTTCATTTGTAAAAGGTGGTCTTGAAGATTTAAGTATTTCTCGAACAACGCTTTCTTGGGGTGTTCCATTCCCCAATGATAAAGATCATGTCACGTATGTGTGGGCCGATGCGCTTAATAATTATTTGACTGGTATTGGGTACAATCAAGATGGCAAAGAAGAAGCATTTAAAAAGTGGTGGCCTGCCGATATGCAGGTACTAGGTAAAGATATTGTGCGCTTTCATGCAGTATTTTGGCCAGCATTCTTAATGGCATCTGATCTGCCACTACCAAAACAGTTGTTGGTACACGGTTGGATTAAGATGGGTGAGCATAAGATGTCAAAGTCTCGCGGTAATAGTGTTGACCCTCAAGATTTATATAAAGTCTATGGTCCTGATTCTGTGCGTTATTACTTGGCTCGTCAGCTTTCTATTGCACAAGATGGCCAATTTACCGTTGATGATCTTGAACAAAAAATTACTTCTGATTTATCAAACGATTTGGGTAATCTATTACAACGGATGGTTTCTTTAGCAAACAAAAATAAAGTGACAGAAGTTACACCAGGTTCATGGGGAGATGAAGAGCAGGGGCTCCAAGAACATGCTCAAGATATGATTAATTCATTCAAGCGAGAAATGGAACGTGGTTATTATCACATGGCATTGTCTCATCTTTGGAAGTTTGTAAATGCAGCCAATGCGTACTTCCATGCACAAGAGCCTTGGAAACTTGCAAAAACTGATCAAGAAAAATTTATGGCAGTGTTGAGTGCAACGTGCCATAGCTTGAAAATAATAGCAGTTATGTTGTGGCCAGTAATGCCAGAAAAGATGGAAGAATTATTGAAACGTTTGGGGTGTACGTTTAATGTAAATGGTGATAAAGTTGCAGAATTAGCAAGCGCTTGGGGCAATACATTTGTCTTATTAATGGGAGATCCATTATTTGCAAAGCCAGAGCCTCGTAAAGAAGATGAACCAGAAGAACAAGCGAAGGAGTCGTATATTAACATCGAAGATTTCATCAAAGTAGATTTGCGTGTAGGAACCATTAAAGAATGTGAAGTGGTAGAAAAGTCTGACAGGCTTTTAAAATCACAAGTTGATATGGGTCCTGAGCTTGGTGTTCGCCAAATTTTTTCTGGTATTAAAAAATGGTATACTCCAGAAGAACTTATTGGCAGACAGGTTATTGTGGTCGCTAATTTAAAGCCTCGTAAAATGATGGGTGAAGAATCACAAGGGATGATTACGCTTGCTGATGGTGAAGATGGAAAACCAACGTTAATTAGTCCAGTTGTTCCATTACCCAATGGGGCAAAATTGAAATAGAGACGTTATTTAAAAAGAGAGTATCATGAAGATTTCAAAGCTTCCGCATTACATGAGACGGTTAAAAGAACTTGGCCCTGTAAAAGCTGCGGAGGTTATTTCTAACCGAATGCATACTTCTTTCTTTGAGCAGTATGCACGGTATCAAGCTGATCATAAACGTTCTTCTATAGCCTGGCCACTGCTTGCTCAAAAATATAAGCAGGCAGATTTCCCTACGTTTTTTGAACAACTAAAAAAACGTTCATTCATTTCTGGTAGAGACTTATATGCTTCAGAGTTGAAAGATGGTAAAAAATTGATGCAAGAGGCAAGTGCCTTTGCTCATAATTGTTTTGATATTTTGGGGTCTCGTGAGCAGTGTTTGATTACGCTTCCATGGCATAGTGACTTTAGATTGCAATATCAGCATCCTGATGCTGATTATTTGTTCGATAAAAATAAGTTTTATAAAGATATAACCATTCAATCTGGTCTTACCGATCGTTTAGCAAAAGATATAAAAGTGCCCTGGGAACTTTCTCGTTTTCAACATTTGTTTGTAATGGGAGCAGCATTTGAACGTGGTAAAGAACCAATGTATGCGCGCGCTTTTGAGCAACATGTTACAGACTTTTTAGATGAGAATCCATTCTTACTTGGTCCTAATTGGGTGTGTCCTATGGATGTTGGTATTCGTGCGGCAAACTGGGTATGGGCTTTTCATTTCTTTAAAGATTCAGAAGATATAGATGATATCTTTTGGCAACGTTTTATATGTTCTTTGTATGATCATATGCACTATCTTGAAAATAATTGGGAAAAATATTCAGTAACTTCAAATCACTATCTCTCAGACCTTATTGGGTATTTTTATGTAACGTGGTTGTTTCATGATATGCCTGGTGTGGCAAAGAAACATAAATGGTGTTACAGCGAAATCTTAAAAGAATTTGAGAAACAAGTATTCGAAGAGGGAACCGATTATGAGGGTTCAACCAACTATCATAAACTTGTTACTGAAATTTTTTATAACTTCTATTTGATATGCCAAGAGTCTAACTTTCCTGTGCCCAAAAGGTTTCTCAAAAAACTTAAAAAGATGTTTTCTTTCATTGATTGGTGCGCGATTAACGATACCGACTTAGTTAAAATTGGTGACGATGATTCAGGCAAAATCTTACACTATGGCATTCCGCGATCGCTTGTTGATGAAATGCAAGAAGAATGTGCATTGACCGAAAAGTATTATAAAGAGTTTGGTTTAGCAATTCGTAAAACAAAAGAATGGCATATTACGTTGCGGCACCATGCTTACAAAGCTGTACAACCATCTGGGCATTTTCATAATGATATTGGCAGTGTAACAATTGCTGTTGATGGGATTGCTGTTGTGGTTGATCCAGGCTCATATGTGTATACACCGTCTGCTGTGTGGCGTAATGCTTTTAGATCTGCTTCTGCACACAATACTTTTTTTATAGAAGATATTGAGCCGGTACTTTTTGATGATCAATCTTTGTTTACGTTGGCGTTGCCAGAAGAAAAAGCTAGTGAGCGTCCATGGGAAGTATTTCATAATTTATACAGTGTACAAGCGCGTAGAAAACTTGATTTAGATTTAAATAAAAATCACGTCCTCTTGACCGATTTTTGGGAAGAGCTACCGGTACAAACGTTTACAAGTGTTTGGAACTTTACGCTTGCTCCTGGTATTGAAGCAACACAGATGGGTAATGATTGGTCTTTAAGTAAGGATGGTAAAGCATTGCTTGTGCTTCATTCAGAAGATTTAGACTTTACTGTTCAAGAGAGTTGGTATGCACCAAATTATGGTACCAAGATTGCTTGCAAAAAGTTGGTGGCTAAATCTCCGTTAAGTACTCAGCCTGTAAGAATTTTCTTTAAAAAAGTATGAAGATAATTGGTCAAAATATATTTTTAAAAGAGCTGTCTCAAGAACACGTTCCAGACTATTTAGATATGTTTTCTCCTCGAGTACAGGAACTTTTAGGCGTTTCTTCGCCGTTTGCAGAATTGGCTTATGTACAGACTCAGGCCCAAAAACAACACACCGGAGAAACGTTCTTCTTTTGTATTTATGAGCAAAAAACCGGTACCTTGGTTGGTTCTATAGAGATTCGTTCTAAAGCCCACCGTGGGCAATTATGTACGTGGCTACACGAAGATTATTGGGGAACCGGTTACTTTAAAGAAGCATTTATCTTAGTATCAAAAATTTATTTTAAAAAATATCCATGTGAAGATCATTTTACTGCTCGTGTGGATATATCTAATAAACGAAGTTACAACGCGTTACTCAAGTTAGGTTGTAAAGAGATAAGAGTTTCTTCTGGTCCTCGAGAACAACAATACGAGTTAAAGTGTTAGGGGCGAGCAGAAAGTGCCATAGTAAGATTGTCTCGTTGTTGGCTGGTAAGATTGGTTGTGTCATAATTTTTTAAAATCCTGATTATGTCTTTTCTATCAAGATAATGTGCGTAAGCAAGGGGAGTCAGTGTATGTCCTTTTACTTCAATACTACCGCATTGAGGATCGGCACCAATTTTTAATAGTGTTTCGATAAGATCACAATCTCCAGTCTTTATAGCTTGAATCAATGGTGTTCTTCCAAAGCTATTGAGCATATTAATATTAACTTTATGATTATACAGAGACTGAATGAGTTCTGTTTTTGTTTCTATGTTCATTGTAACACTTGCACAAATTGCTCCTAAGGGAGTGTTTTGTGTAACTGGATCAATAAAATTAGGGTCAACACCTTTTTTTAAAAATAATCTAATTTTTGCTACTTTCTGTGTTAAGATCGCGGCCATTAATTCTTTTTGTTCTTGAGAAGGGCCAAAAATCCTAAAGGTAAAAAAATTTGAATAGAGTGCTGATGGTGTACTTATTAATAAAAGTGTAATCAATATGTATTGTTTCATAACGTTTGGTAGGGTGCAAAGTTAGGGTCCACAGTAAACAAATCAGGATAAAATTTTTCCCATACTTGGCATTGTTTTTGTTCTTCTTGGAATAAGCGCGCTCCGTATCTATGTACTAACTCGATTAAGTCTTGGTTTTGTGTTGAAATTGCGGTGTACGCGAGAGAATGTCCATCGAACTCTGTATATAAAAAAGAATGGTTTTGCTCTAGAAGTCTTTTTGCCACCTCAACTTCTTGATTTTTAATGGCTTTTAAAAACTGTTGTAGTCGTGCTTTTGAAACGTGACTATAGTGGCGGAGTACAATCCTTGCTCCATGTGTAACACTGCCTAAGACTTGCTTGGCATTGGTTGCATACATTGATGCATTAGAAAGTAAGAGTGTGATTTTTAGAAGAACTTTTTTATACATACAATCCCCTTTGTATCAATTCTGTTTTTCTCTACCAGGGGATTATAAGTATAAAATTTTAATTAGCAAGCATTTTAATGGTGTGTACAGCCTGAACTACAGCTATGATGTGTATGAGCGTTATTCTTTAAGTTATAACGAGAGTAGGCTAGCAGTGCTCCAAGAAGTGCAAATAAAATTAACCATTCTTTTTTCATAGTTATCACCTTTCCTTAATCAATTTAGATCTCTAGGACTCCAGTTATACTAACAGCAGGAACTTTTCTATCTTGTTTGTCAGATGTTTTTTCTTTAAAATATTCTTTTACCAATATGTTGATATCGTTTTGTTCTGGTGCTGCTTTGCGATCATATTCCTTTTGTTCTAATTTTTTTGAAAGGTAATCAATAAGTAGATGTGAATCTTCTTCATTTGGAGTTTTTGCTCGTGTGATTTCTTCAGTTGCTTTTAGAATTTCATTCA
The DNA here is from genome assembly GCA_965658655.1 of Candidatus Babelota bacterium. GTDB lineage: Bacteria > Babelota > Babeliae > Babelales > CAIQNR01 > CBFHTA01. The sequence goes on from CBFHTA010000001.1 coordinate 423,815, forward strand.
CACATGCTTTTGAAGCAAGAGTACTTCTTGCTTTCTTTTTTTCAGAAGTAGGAATATGTTCTATCCATTCAGTTGGATTTTTTTCTGGTAGAGTAGGTTTTTTGCCTATCAGCTCCATAAAAGCAGACTTGTTTTCTTCTTTAAACTCTGTAACAACCTGAACTTTACAAGGGAAAGGAAAGGCAGTGAATAGATTAAAAGATACTAAAAAGGGACAAAGTAATGATATATGTAAAAAATGCTTCATAGTTATGCTTTCAAATGTATAAAATTAAAGATGAGAGGTAGTATAAAGAAAATTACTTAGTGTATCCACATTTTTTATCACCACAGAGAAGGGTAACTGTGCCTGCTTTTGAAACTTTTTTAATAACTGCAGGAGCTTTGCACTTAGGACAGGGTGTTTCTTCGATGTCGCCAAACAAAGCATATCTACATTTAGGATAGTTTTTACAACCCCAAAAGCTTCCACCACGCCATTTACGTTCAGCAACTTCACCTTCGTCTTTAGGGCATTTAAACCCAGCAACATTTTGATGAATGTGTTTACATTCTGGGTAACCAGAACAGGCAATAAATGGTCCAAATCGACCGACCATTTCTCTCATGTTCTTGCCGCACTTTGGACAATCCATATCCACTTTTTTAGGTTCAGCTTTTGCAACAAGTTTAATTTCGTTGGTGTCGGGATTTCGTTCAAAGTTCGAAGTAAACTTACACTCTGGGTAACCAGAGCAACCCACAAATTCACCCGCTTTACCAAAACGAATAAGTAATTTTTTCTCTTTACATTCAGGGCAATCTACCTCGGTCATTTGCGCTTCTTTTGTAGAGTCTTTTCCTTTGAATGCTTTCAGTGCAGGTTCAAAGTTCTTCCAAAAACCGGTTAAAAGCGAGTCTCTATCTAGGTCCCCTTCACCAATTTTATCAAGATCACCTTCCATGTTTGCGGTGAACTGTGTGTCCATAATATGAGCGAAATTACCTTTTAAAACTGTTACTACTGTCATACCAAGTTCAGTTGGCACAAAGCGCTTTTTTTCCAGTGTGGTATAATCTCGTGCACGAATGGTATTCATAACAGCACTGTATGTAGATGGTCTGCCAATTCCTTCTTTTTCCATTTCCTTAACTAAGGTTGCTTCAGAATAACGAGGAGGTGGCTGAGTGAAATGTTGCTTGGGATCGATTTTTTTAATATTTACAGGATCGTCTTTCTGAATACCTTCAGGAATCTTTATAGTTTTTTCGTCATCTTCTTCAACATTGTAGACTTTTAAAAATCCATCAAAAATTAATGTTGAACCAGTAACTTTAAATGTGTACTTGCCACCTTTTAAGACAACCTGTCTTTGTGCATATTCAGCAGAATTCATTTGAGATGCGAGTGTTCGCTGCCAGATTAATTCATATAAACGAGCTTGATCCTTAGTTGCATGTTTATGCACATGCGCTGGAGATACTACCATATCAACTGGGCGAATAGCTTCGTGAGCATCTTGCGCAGCTGTTTTAGATTTTTTCCCATAAACAATTGCTTTTTTAGGGAGATACTTTTCACCAAAATTTTTTGAAATAAATCCACGCGCACTTTTAATAGCAGTGTCAGACAATCGTAATGAGTCAGTACGCATATAGGTAATTAATGCAACGGGTGAGCCATCACCGCCAAGTGCAATACCTTCGTATAAATTTTGTGCAATTTGCATTGTCTTTTTAACCGAGAAGCCAAGTCTATTATATGCTGCTTGCTGTATGGTACTGGTCATAAATGGAGGCAACGGATTTTTAGAACGCTTTTTATCGTTGATCTCAGTTATTTTAAAATCAGCTTTCTTTACTTCTGTCGTAATTTTATCAGCTGTTTTTTTATCTTTGATCTCTGCTTTTTTTGTGCCAATATGTGTCATTGGTGCCACCATTTGGCCTTTAGGGTGCTTAAACGTTCCTGTAATAGACCAATATTCTTCTGGCTTAAAATTACGAATTGCTTCTTCTCGTTCGCAAATGAATTTAAGGGCTACCGATTGTACTCGGCCAGCAGATAAACCTTTTTTAATCTTTTTCCAGAGTAGAGGAGAGACTTCATATCCCACCCAGCGGTCTAAAACTCGACGAGCTTGCTGCGCAGCTACTTTTTCCATGTCTATAGAGTGTTGGTTCTCAATGCCGGCAAGTACGGCCTGTTTTGTAATTTCGTTAAAAGTGATTCGATGAATCGCGTCTGGATTCTTCATGACCTTCTTCATTTCTTCGGCCACGTGCCAGGCGATAATTTCTCCTTCACGGTCGGGATCGGGAGCCAGATAAACTTCTTCAGCACTTTGTGCAGCTTTGCAAAGTTCAGCTATTACTTTAGTTTTATCCTTAATTGCAACATACGAAATAGTTATTGGATCGCGTGAAACACCCATCTCACTAACGGGAAGATCTTTAACGTGACCCATAGTAGACATAATCTTAAATTCGGGCCCCAAGAACTTTTTGATAGTCTTGATTTTTGAAGGTGACTCAACAACTAATAACTTTTTCATAATCCTCAATCTCGCTTGTTTATCGGTTTAAGATGCTACTTTACCTGATAAAATCGCATTTTTCAAACAAGGTCCTTTAATAGTAAGCTTTTTTGATCTTGTTTATTAAAGTATTATAGTTACTAGAATATAGAAAAAAATTACAAAGAGTCAAATTTGCTATGTGTTTTATTTAAAAAGGTTGGCGGAGAAGAGTTTTAATAAATATGGGGAGACAGAGGCCTCCCTCATATTTATTAAAACAATAAGCTTTCTTAGTAATTTAGCCTTTGTGCTATTATACATTAATTATTTTACCTCATCTGCAAGTATCTTTGGTCCACCATAGTAGGTTGCCTTTTGATTTGATTTTTCAGCTACTGGTTTTTTGGCAGGGGCTGCTTTTGATGGTTTTTGTTGTGTCTTAGAAGATGATTGATCAGAATTAATTGATGGAGTTGTAGCGGTTTGATCAATGGTTGCTCCTTGATGATAGAGTGAACTGTAGTGCTCAACTTTATGTAATATCTCTGTTAATAAACTGCCAATAATAAATAACGACTCTTCAGACTCTACTCTGCTAATCAATTGTGTTAGTTCACTTGTGATGTTTGGTGCTAAAATTCCACTAGAGCTTTGTACGGCATTCAAGGTCGTTGTTTTTAACTTCTCTGCTCGTGATACATTATCTGAGTTTTTTGGATCTATATTTTTAATAAGATTTTTTAAACCTGTAGATATTAAAGATTCGTGATGAGTTCCTTGATTAGTATTTGTTCCGAGACCGTTTGGGGCTTCTATTCCTTGGCCAGGTGGATTCCATCCTTCAGGATTGTTAAAATTATTATTTCTTTGAGATGTACTTTGTATATTTGCTGCGCCTAATAATGTTAGTGCTAAGAATATTCTCTTCATTTTTAGTTCTCCATTTTAGATATAATGAGAAGACCGAGGCCTCCGTTAATTTAACTGTTTTCTGTACTAGTCTTTTACTTTAATGCTTCTTTTCTTTTTGTTGCTGCTCTTTCTGCTCTTCTTGCTGCTCTTTTTGCTGCTGCTGCTGCTGCTCTTTCTGCTGCTGCTCTTTCGGCTGCTGCTCTTTCGGCTGCTCTTTTTATCTTGAGTCCTAATTCTACTCTTAATCCTGCTTTTGGTGCCTTTGCTACTCTTCCTGCTGCTTGTACAGGGGCAATGGTTAAGAGAGTGAGTGAAAGTGCTAATAATTTTTTCATTTTACATTCCTTTTTTTGTTTTTGCTCAAACCTCTATAGTAAGCATTTGTTAAAAAATCTACTTGATAAAGAGTGCTAATAGCAGGGTCTTTTCATAAGTAATTTAGCCTTTGCGCTATTATACATTAATTATTTGCTTAACTCTCTACTACCCATCATTGCATCAGAATGCTTTGACTTTTGATTTAAATGTAAACCTACTGGTCTTCTGGCACCTGGAACTTGTGCAGTAGTCTTTTGCTTTCCTTTTGTTGCTTCTTGTAGGTTTATTGCTTTTTTTAGTAATGCTTCTGCTGCTCGTATTGCTTTTGATGTGTTTGCTGCTGTTGCTGCTATTATGTTTCCTGCTGTTTCCCCTTTTGTTTTTGCTTTATCGACTGCTGCTTTTGCTGCTCGTATTGCTTTTCCTGCTCCTTTTGTGTTTGCTTTATCGACTGCTATTTTTGCTTTTGTTTTTGCTTTATCGACTGCTGCTTCTGCTGCTCGTATTGCTTTTCCTGCTGATTTTGTTGCTTGTGCGTCGGCAAAGGCTAAGAGAGTTAATGAAAGTGTTAATAATTTTTTCATTTTACATTCCTTTTTTGTTTTTGCTTAAACCTCCATGGTAAGCAGTTATTAAAAAGTTTACTTGATGGATAGCGCTAATAGCAAGGGTTTTACAGATTTTTTTGCGCTGTGAGCTTATATTTTTAAAAAAAGACATCAAAGAGGATTGAAATAGCTTGTTTAAGCTTACAGCCTCATAAGTTTTAGATAGAGGCTCTCTTTTATGGTTGATAGAATTAATAGAATGAAATTAGATTGTTTTAAGAGTGGTTTTCAATTCTTTAGTCTTAAATTCTCTTTTTTTTTTGAGTATAGTGATGAAAATCATACTAACGCAGGAATATAAATATGTTTGGTTATTCAATTCGTTTTGCCTATTTGCCTGTTTTATACGGTGCTCTTCCGCTATTAGCTTTTGCTGCATGGTATCGCTGGCGGTACTATAAAAATCCTGTTTACAAATATTCTTTAACTTCCTTTTTAATAAGTCGGAATGTGCAGGTTAAAGTTCCTCATAAAATGATTTTAGCTGCTATGCGTTTTATTACACTTGTGGGTTTAGCATTTTTGATTGCTCGCCCACAGTTGGTTGACGAACAATCAAAAGTGATGATTGAGGGAATAGACATTATGATGGTCCTTGATGTTTCGGGTAGTATGCAGCTTTTTGATGACTTAAAGGACCAACGGTCTCGTATTGATGTTGCCAAGACCGAAGCGGTTAAATTTATAGAAAAACGAGAGAATGATCCTGTTGGCTTAGTGTTATTTGCAAATGAGTCTGTTTCTCGTTGCCCTTTAACGCTTGATAAGAAAATGTTACACAGTATTGTAGATGACACTGAATTGGGGGTGATTAATCCAGAAGGGACTATGATAGCAAAAGCGCTTATTATGGCACTCAATCGATTAAAGCACTCTAAAGCAAAAAGTAAGATTATTATTTTAATTACAGATGGTGAGCCAACACCAGGAGATCTTAATCCTCGCGCTGCCATTGAACTGGCAAAAAAATTTGGTATAAAAATTTATACAATTGGTATTGGTGGCGATGGTGGCTTTTTTAAACATCCTATGTTTGGTATACAGCGCTACGGAGTAGGTCTTAATACTGACCTTTTAAGTACTCTAGCAGAACAAACTGGAGGGAAGTTCTTTGAAGCTAGACGTTCGCAAGAAATGGGGAAAATTTACGATGAGATCGATAAGCTCGAAAAAACAGAATACGAAACTGATGTGTATCACAAATACTACGACGTTTTTATGCCGTTTCTTTGGGCACTCATTTGCTTGTTTTGTTTAGAGTTATTTCTTGCGCGCTTCCTTTGGTTTGGTGTTTGAAGGTTTTATGACTTGTGGAGAGAAAATCTCTTTATGTTTTAATTTTATTGCATCTTAAGTTCTAAGAATTTTTTGGGTATAGTAAATAACTATAACTTAACTATGAGTATTAGTACGGTGAACATAAGTTGGTGTGACGTATGAAAAAAGTATTGTTTGGTATTACTTGGGCAGCAGCTCAAAATTCTTGGTGGCTTTTTGCGGCAGGAGCGTTGCTTGTACTTCTTGCTTGGTCAACACATGCCTATATTCAAAATCTTGCAAGGCTTGTGGCTTCTCAATGGCAAAAGCGTCTGCTTTTATACTTCTCAAAAACTAAAACATTCATTAAATCGTTTTTATTAGCCGCTGGTTTGGTTGCATTGTTTATAGCATTGTTACAGCCACAGTGGGGGAAAAAAGAACAGCATGTAGAACAAGAAGGGCGTGAATTGTTTATTGCGCTTGATATCTCTCGAAGCATGTTGGCATCTGATGTAAAGCCTCACAGACTTGCATTTGCCAAATCAAAAATAAAGAAATTAGTAAAATCATTACATGCAGAACGTGTTGGGCTCTTAGTTTTTTCAGGTGATGCACTTATTCAGTGTCCATTGACACGAGATACTGCTGCTTTTAATTTGTTCTTAGATAATGTTGACGCAGAAACTATTTCTTCTGGTACAACTGCAATTGCACAAGCGTTAAACACCATTTTAAAGATGTTTAAAGGTATGCCTGCTCGAAGTAATAAAATTGTAGTACTGTTTACTGATGGTGAAGATTTTTCAAGCAATTTGAGCGCTGTAAAAGCACAAGCTCAAAAAGAAAATGTACATATTTTTACGTATGGTATTGGAACTAAAGATGGTGCGCCAGTTCCAGTGCTTGATGAAGATGGTCGGCCTGTTGGGCATCAAAAGGATGCATCGGGAAAAGTGGTATTTTCTCGGTTGAATGAACCAATGTTACGTGCATTATCTCGAGAAAGTGGTGGGAAGTATATTGGTCCTACACAAAAAGACGACGACTTACATGAACTGGTTGCGCATGTTCAAAATTATGAAAAAGAAAAACTGGAAAATAAAGACTTTGAAGTAGAAGAGGATCGGTATCCTTATTTCTTAGCAATCAGCTTTGTGGCCTTTTTACTTGAGTGGCTTCTATGAAGAAATGTTTCATTCTTACTCTTTTTTTTGTTTCTACCGTACATCCATGGTTTGATGAATGGCGTGGTATAGATGCTTATAAAAAAGGTAATTTTGAAAAAGCGAAAAAACTGTTAGTACAGCAGCTCGCTGATGATCCTTTTAATGGGCAGCTTTTGTTTAATCTGGGCGATGCCTCATTTAAAGAAAGACAGTTTGGTAAAGCAGAGGCGTATTATAAAGATGCTCTTAAAAATCTTAAAGAGAACGATAGTTTAAAATCAAAAAGTTATTTTAATTTAGGTAATACGTATTTTGAAAAAAAGCAGCTAGAAGAATCGATTGAAGCATATAAAAATTGCTTAACGCTTGATCCTGGTAATAAACGAGCGGAACACAATAAAGCGATTGTTGAGAAAATACTAGAGGAACAGAAACAAAAAAATCAGCAAGAGAAACAAGATCAGCAAGAGAAAAGTAAGAATCAGGATAAGAAAGATCAGAAACAAGATAAAAATAAATCAGATCAAAAAGATAAAGCTCAGGATACATCCCAAAAATCCGATAAAGATCAAAAGCGGGATCAAGATAGTAAGGCAGAGAATCAGAGTGACCAACAGGGGCAACAAAACCAGCAACAAAATCAAGGACAACAAAGTCAAGATCAAACTAATCAACAACAAAAATCTCCTGAGCAAAAATCATCAAAAAAATCCCAGGATTCGAAAACTCCAGATGCATCCGGCCAGGAGAATGAAAAACCAGAGGATCTTGATCAAAAAGAACGCGAGCAAGATAGGAAAGAGGGCGGGGACAGTAACAAAGACCAATCCCAAGATCAACAGTCTTCCGGGCAAGGAGAACAAGAATCCCAAGGAAAACCTGACGACAGAAGCGGCAATGATGCAACTGAACAACAAGGGAACAAACAAGAAGATCATACTACAACTCCAGAAAAAGAAACTACTTCTGGTAAGAATAGAGAAAAAGAAGGACAAGGACAACAGCAAGGTAAAAAACAGGAAGCATTGCGTGCTGAGCATGTAGCAGAAGATCAAGCTACAGAAGAAGAAAAAGGAGAGCCTGAGTATGAACTTCTACAGTTTATTAAGAATCAAGATAAACAGTCGGGAAAAAAATTATTTAAAACAATGGTAAAACGAAGGATGCCTCATAATGATGGCGCAAAGAATTGGTAAACTTTTTCTTTTATTGTGTGTAATAACGTCATTGCAAGCAGATCCACAAATCGCAATTGAGGTAACCGATGCAAATGGATATGAAACGGAATCTGTTGGGGTAGGTGTTCCTTTTTTAATTACGGTTGAAGTATCTGGTGATACATCTGGAATTGACGCTCCGGAAGTTGAAGCTTATCCACCAATTCCTTTGCAACAGTCAGGGACCAGTAGTAGCATTCGTACTATTAATGGTAACACTACAGTAAAAAAACAGTATCGTTATAATTCGCGTATTGATACCGAAGGTACATATACCGTTGGTCCGGCTCGTATAGAAAAAGACGGCAAAGAATTTGTTTCTGAAAAAGTAGAACTAGAGGTAACTCATAAACAGGCGCTTCCTGAGTCTCGTCAAGCAGCATTCTTAAAAATAGAAACATCAAAAAAAGATATATTCATAGGTGAAAAAATTACATTTAATTTGCGATTTTATTATGCAAATAATGATGTGCGCATTGAAGGTATAGATTCTCCAACATTTGATAAATTTAAATCTACAACATTAAAAGGCCCACGGACAGGAAAAGAAACCATTGATGGTGTTTTGTATCGTTATCAAGAATGGTACTGTGTTCTTTATCCTAAAGATGTTGGGGAAACAATTATTCCTGCTGTAAATGCACAAGTGAGTGTTGCTACTTCTCAAGCACGGGGTGCAGGAGACCTTTTTAGTTTTATGGATCAAATGTTGGGTGGGCGTTCTCAAAGGCAGATGATGTACTCAAATGCATTGTCATTGCAAGTAAAGCCGCTTCCTCAAAATGAGTCTTCCACTAATGCAGTAGGTCATTTTACCGGATTAACAGCAAAAGTTAATTTAGATAAAGCTGCCGAAGGAGAAGGGATTGTGTATACGTTAGAACTGATTGGTGACGGCAACTTTGCAATGATTAGTCATCCACAGTTACAGGTTCCTGAAGGATTGCGGTTTTATGAATCTAATACTCATTTTAAAACGCTTGCAGCTAACACACACAAAAAAGACTTTGAATATGTTATTCAAGGAGTGCAGCCGGGTACCTACACCATTGAGCAGCAATCGTTTAATTATTTTGATACGCGTCAAAAAGTGTATAAAACATTGCGTACCAAACCGGTTAAAATAACGATAACTCCAGGTTCTTTGGTTGTTCAAGCACCCGAGGAAGAGAAAGGCAAGAGCGTTGAAGTAGTACCAGAGCATGAACTAGAAGATCCTTTGTATGTTACTAAATGGCGTTTTAGAGTTCCTCGATCAATTGATTGGTTCTGGTTTTTTTTATTAGTATTACTCCCGCCAGCGTTTTTTATTGTGCTTTTTGGTAAACGCAAATGGGACGAGCAGCAAGAAAAATATGCTCCACATTATGGTTATAAAAATGCTTTTAAAAATGCAAAACATAAAGTTGAAGAATGCAGAAAGAATGGCTCAATTAAACAGTTGTATGCAATATGTAGAGATCTTTTTGCGGCACGTTTAAAGTTGCCCGTAGGTGAAATTTCTGAAGCCCGTATTGAACGCGCTCTTGAGCAAGGTGGTATGACAAACGAACAGATTGCAACATGGCGTTCTTTCTATGCAGATATTGCCGCATCAAGTTTTGGTTCTGATTCTGCGACAGGTAAAGATCATTTATGTGTGGTGTTACTTGAATGGATTAAAAAGTTTGAAAGGGTTCTTTAAAATTAAAGAACCCTGATTTTTGTTGTTATTTCACTACTGTACCCTGAGGGAAATCAAACCTCTTTGTTCGCTTTGAGTTACTTCTCTTGTTTTTTCTGTTACTTCTCTTGCTTTGTTTTGTACGAACATTACGTGGGAGTTGTTCTCTTCTCTTTCCGTCTGCAAACACCGGATATTTGTCTCCTTTAAACATCTTACAAGAGATAACAGTCTGTGTTTGTGTATCTGTAATAAGAACGAAAAGCGAGAGTAAAAGTAGTTTTTTGTGCATTTCTGTTCCTTTTTTAGTTTTTCTTTTTTTTAGTTATCTATCTTTTAATTTTAAGTTGCCCTTGATCATTAGTAATATCTTTATATTCTTCGGGAACCTTAACAGCTTTCTTTTCATAATAGTTACCCGAACTGTCCTTGCAATCGCAATTTAGGTACTTATTTTCTGGATCAAAACTACACTCTCCACATGAGCTTAGGTAAGATCCCTTAGGTACGTTATAATTAGAACCGCTATTTATTAAATCTGTATTGGTATAAGCGTTCACTCCTGTTAGACTCAACAATGCGAGTGAAAATAATAATTTTTTCATTTACTTTTCCTTTTTTACTTTATAGTTATTATTACAATAAGCTTGATAATAACTATAGCAATCCAATAGGTCGATCTGCAAGAGTTTTCCGTCATTTTTAGTCTTTAAGCTTAAATTCTTATTGTTTTTTGATAAACTAAAACAGTAATGCTTTTAGGTGTAGATAATTAATCTTTGCATCATAAATTATACTATTTGATAGGTTGTTATGACTCGAAGTGTGTTGGTTGTAAGTGCAGTATTGCTATTTTCTCTTCATGCAAATAAATATGATGAAGTCTATCACAAGGCTAATAAGGATCTTAAGGCAGGACAGTATCAAGATGCTCTTAAAGGATATGAGTCGTTAACGCCACAAGGTCCGGTTACGTATTACAACACAGGCATTGTGTTATATTATCTAAAACAATATGGTAAATCGATTGCAGCATGGAGTAAAGCAGAGCAACACGCTAGCCCGGGATTACTTAAAAAGATTCAATACAATAAGAGTAAAGTATATAAGGTGTTAAATAGTGAAGCTCCAGCATCGTGGAGGGTTACAGTCCTTATCGTGCAATCGTACTTTTCTCTTTTTTTATTACAGGTATTTTTTTTAGCTGCATGGTTAGGATATTGTTTTGTTGGGTATATTCCCAATAAAATAATTCAAAAGTATCGTACCTTACTCTTATTAATGAGTGTAATATGTGGATGTTTACTTGGATGTAAATATTGGGTGCACGCTTGTAAACGTGCGGTAGTAATTACTCCTCAAGCTAAGATATTTACGGGACCCAACGTAGAATTTGACACTATCGCCGATGTAAAAGAAGGTGAGTTAGTGAGAGTGGTTCAAAAAGAAAATACATGGTATAAAATTAACGATGGTAATGCCAATGGTTGGATCCAAAGTGTGAATATAGAAGAAATCAACTGAAGCAAGGAGCAAGAGTAGTTTGAAAAAAGTAAAAAAAAATACAAACATTGCCTTTTCCCATCCCTTGCTTATAGGTGCCTTTCTTTGTGTTCTTCTTCCTATTTGTTTATTAATTTTTGAATATAAGCAGATGAAGAAAGCAACTGATCGATTATTAGATCTTAAAGAAGATTATCGATCTTATTCTATGACGCTTAAGCGGCTTATCAGAGAACATTCTAGAGAATCACAAAGCATGTCTTTCGATGTAAAAAAAAAGTCCATAATCGGTGATGTTTTTTCGAGTGATAGAGTTAGAGAAGATTTTTCTGTGATTAATCGTGATCCTGATTATTTGCGTTCTTCTGCGCTTACCTTTGCAAAAGAACATCAACTGGATAAAATTCTTGCAAAAATGTTTGATACAGACGATTGGGATGATCTACCTCCTATAAAAACTTTTCCTGGTAAAAAGAAAAAGAAAAAGCGTGGGGCAACTGTTTCTGGTGTTCCTGCGTGGGCTCGTTTAAAAAGTGCACCACAGCGTCATCTTTATAAAGATTTTTTATGTTCTTGGCCGCTTGATAAAGGAACGTTCTGGTTTAGTTCTCCTTTTGGTCCACGTAAGATAGGTAAAAATAAATGGAAATTTCATTATGGAGTTGATCTAGCGGCATCTCGAGGAACGCCTATTAAAGCGGTTGCTGCAGGTATTGTTATTCAGTCTGAGTTTCATAAAGGCTATGGTAATTGCATAACTATTGTGCATAATCGTAAGTATAAAACCAGGTATGCTCATTTGCATACGCGTAAGGCAGTAGTTGGACAAAAAATAAAACGTGGAGGAGTCATTGGAACAGTAGGGGCAACCGGATTTGTTAAAAAAAGTGGAAAAGATGCTTCCCATCTCCATTTTGAAGTGTATGCTTTTGGGAGGCACATTAATCCAGTTTCTGTTCTTGTATAGGAGTTTTGATGTTACAGAAAATTAGAAATTTTATTACATGGTGGAATCGACCAAATAAATCAACTATCGCTGATTGGATTCAATCTTTGATTGTCATTTTACCGATTGTGTTTGTTATTAGAACTTGGGGGTACGGTTTGTATCAAGTGCCAAGCGGGTCTATGGAAACTAATATGCTCGTGGGAGAAAGTTATTTTGCAGATAAATTCTCTTTCTTGATCTGGAAACCTCAGCGTGGGGATATAATTTCATTTGATCAACCTGATTATCCTTATTCAAAGGATGCTTTAAGAAACTGGTTCGAGCATTATGCTATGATTATTGGTGGACCACAAAACTGGACCAAACGTGTGATTGCTATTCCAGGGGATCATATACAAGGAAAAATAGAGGATGGTAAAACGGCTGTTTATTTAAATGGTAAAAAACTTGATGAACCTTATCTTAATAAATATCCGTTAGTTCCTACAACCATGAAATTGAGTGCAAGTGGTTGGAAATCATATGATAAAAAGTATTCATATAGTGATCAGCCCTTTTATTATATGAATGGTATGATTGTAAAAGCAGCTCAAAGAATGTGGGAGTCACAGGGATTTCCAAAAGAACAAGTACCAGGCACACCGCTTGATGGAATTTTAAAAGGTTCAGATGTATACGATGTCCACCTTAAGGACGATGAGTATTGGGTGATGGGTGATAATCGCCTTGGTAGCTATGATTGCCGTGGTTGGGGGCATCCTCTTAAAGCAAGTTTTATTCGAGGAAAGATTGTATTCAGGATCTTTTCTATCGATGTGCAGGGAGATTCAATTATTTGGGATCTTCTCACTCACCCAATTAGTTTTTGGAGTCGAGTAAGATGGTCTCGTTTCTTTACCATTATGAAACAAGGAAAAGGTTGGCAGAAACAATGATTTATGCTACATTTAAGCCCTGTGAAACTGTAATCCAAAAGAAAGGATGACGATGCAAGCTAATGGGAAAACGTATATAGCGAGTCTTTTGGCGGTTATTTTGTTGCTTCCAGGTTGTTTTGGTGGTTCTTCTAAAGAAGAAGTTGGTCCAAAAGTTATCAATGTATTGGATAAGCAGTTTTATGATGATGCGCATATTCCAGGTTCAATCAATATCTCTATAATGGATGTTGAAAAACGTGCAGAAAAGTGGCCAAAAGACACAGAAATTGTAGTCTATTGTTCTAACTATAAGTGTACAGCCAGTGGTATGATTGCAAAAAAATTGAAAAATATGGGCTTCGAGAAAGTTTATGCCTATGAAGCAGGTATGGCTGGATGGAAGCAAGCTGGTCTTCCAGTTGATGGACCAGCAACGGAGAAATATCTTACACAGCCTAACGAAAGATTTTCTGATCGTAAGGATGCTGATATAGAAGATATTTCTACGGAGAAGCTAAAAACGTTGCTTGATAAAGACAAGTAACAAGCGGCGGCATAGCCAAGCGGTAAGGCAGGGGTCTGCAAAACCCTGATCCCCGGTTCGATTCCGGGTGCCGCCTCCAGATTGAAATTTTTGTGCCGAGGTGGCGGAATAGGTAGACGCAAAGGACTTAAAATCCTTCGGGCTTTAGCCTGTGCCGGTTCGAGTCCGGCCCTCGGTACCAGTCTTTAAAAAAATGAGTAGTAAAAAAAATAATTGTAACTTCATGTGTAACAGAAACGAATAATACTTATCCTAGGGGCATTTTTTATAATTAGACGGGACATAAAGTATAAAGATTTTATTTTCAAGCTTAATTTTAAGTTGACAAAAGTAAAAGAATGAATAGTTTACGATCTTAGTACTAGTTAATGTTTGCCAAGGGAAAGGCATTTTTCATAAAGAACATTTAAGGAAATTCTATGAACAAAGCAATGTTAGTAGAAAGCATGGCGAAAATCACCAAACTCCCAAAGGCAACTTGTAAAGAGTGTTTGGAGGCATTTGTAGACAGCGTTAGCGATGCGCTAAAAAAGAACAAAGCAGTTGTATTGACAGGCTTTGGTACTTTCCAAGTCTTCAAACGCAAAAAAAGAATAGGTATTAACCCAGCTACTCATAAGAGAATGGAAATACCTAGCAAAAAAGTTCCTAAATTCAGACCAGGTAAGGCTTTAAGAAACCTAGTTGGTTAAGAGTTTAGAGCTCAGATAAAAGGGAGAGGCCTCAAGGTCTCTCTTTTTTTTAGTCTATTTTCCTAACTGAGCAACTTTTTATTGCTATTACTTAAAGGAATTGATTAAGCTTAGACACAGTAAGATCGATTTAAAAAGATTAAGGGATAGGGAGAAAGAAAAATGCTTACACAAGGATTAGAGCCTCAGCAACCTACGCTGATGGAAAATATAAAGAATTTAGATTTTCAGGGTGTTGTTGATAACTTTAAAGCAATGCATATTAACTGGGTAGAAGTTGGTATGTTTGGTGCGATTGGGTTACTCAGTGGCTTTCTATTTAAAAAATACTTCCAATTATTTTTGGTATGCACCATTTTGGGTGTGGGTCTTATTGCAGGTCTTGACCATTTTGGCATGATCAATATCAACTGGCAGAATGTGCAAGGTGTGGTAGGGCATACTCCTGCGCAGAATGTTGATACTATTTTTCATTCAATGCTTGCATGGGTAAAGATAAATGCAAGTTTAGTTGCGAGTTTTGGTGTTGGTTTCATAACTGGTTTTAAAGTAGGTTGATCACCATGTCACAGTCGTTTGAAGAAAAGCTCTGCGGTATTTTGGTTAAAAATGGACAGATTACTGCGCAAGAAGCTTTAGATTTACAAAAGGATTTTGTAGGCCGTTCTAAAGAAGCATTTGACGATTTTCTTCTTTCAGAAGAGATTATTCTTAAAGAAGATTTACTTCAAGCTCTTTCTGAATGTTACGAAGTTCCAGCTTTTAATACGGTAGGGCATTTTTTCAAGCGAGACTTGTTGGTGCAATTTCCCAAGGACTTTCTTCTGCGTCATGCCATTGTTCCTCTCGAGCGTGAGGGAAATGTCTTGGCAGTTATTGCAAGCGATCCAGATCATTCGGACTGTTTAGCTGAAATGGGCGAGTATGTTTCTGATGATATTCGTTTCTTTGTTGGTATTAAGCAGGACATTTTTGATGCGATCGAAGAATATTATGAAGAATCTCCTTTTAATTCAGAAGGCGAGATTGACCCTTACGAGGAAGAGCAAGAAGATATTGATCTATTCGAGCAAGTTCTTGATGATGACGATAGATAGAATTTTTGAAGATTTTCTTTTTTTCTGATACTATCCTCATAGAGTTGTCTTTGATTGTAAAATAAATGAGGGATATAGCATGATTAATAAGCATATGTACTTGCTTCTGGCGTTGGTGGTTTCTTTTGGTTCTTTGCATTCGCAGGCTCCAAAGAGTAAGAAAAGTTCTTATGTAGTACGTAAATCACAGCAACTAAAAGATTTTTTATATGATCAAAGAGAAGAAATAGTAGCGGTAACCGTGGGAGCAATAGCTTTATATGCTTATACTTCTTATGTTTTTGGTTCTTCCAAAAGTTTTGTAGGTCTTGATTCTTATCATGGCTCTGAGAATGCCCATTCTCATGATCATTCAAATACTAAAGCTCATCACCATCATCATCATGGTCATGGTTGCTCCGCTGGTTGTAATGGTCACCATCACAACCAATCGTTTTCATTTCGCTTATAATAATCATTAAGGTCTAGATCGCACCATTTACACAATAGTAAAATTCTTTTTTTCTGATACAATTCCCTCTGTATTTAAGCTTATTAACACCAAATGTTCATGAGGAGAATTATGAATAAAAGAAGTTTCTTAGTTGTTGGTTTATTATTTTCGATGAATGGAGTTTATGCGGGACAAGTTGGTACTGCAGCAGATCTTGAATCTATGAAATCTATAGTAAATGATATTGCAGACGAAGCTGCTCGTAAATATGCAGAAAATATTGTGAATGAAATTCTATCTGGTAATGAATCAGCGATTGATTCTTCCTTTAGTTCTATTCCCAAACAGTTTCAAGGCGATAAAGAAAAGATCTTTAACTATGTTCTAGAAACTCTTGATGAAAGATCTAGTAATGAGCAACGAGACGTATTTGCTCCTGCTATTGCCAAAAAAGCGCTTGTTGAATCTCATAAAGAAGCTATTCTCACTCCAAACCCGCTATTAACTAGATGGGAATGTGCCAAATCATGGGCATGGGATAATCGAGAGACCTTACAAGCTGTAGGTGTTTTAGCCTTAGTATTCATAGCAGGAAGAGTAACTGCTCCCGATAACAAATTTCCAACTGCAGCACAGAATGCAGCAGAAACGCGAACAACGCTTACTACTGGCGATAATTGTTTAAAAATAGATATTATCACAGCTATTAATGAGGTAAAAGAAGCTATTATTGCTGCTCAGGATCCAGGAGGCAGTGTCTAATTCGTATTCTATAGATAATATATTTTAAAAAGGCTGTCTTTGTGGCAGCTTTTTTTATATTTTAATTTTTAAAATTGGGAGCTATCATGAAAAAATCTTTGTTATTGTTTAGTCTTGTGTGGGGTGGTGGAGTAATGACAAAGCAAACTCAAAAGGACGACACAACGTTTTTAGAACAGGTAGACCATATTACAGATACTCGTAAGGTACAAAAAGAGGGAAGAGCTAACGTTTCCGATGTACGAGTTGCGGTAGATATTGCGAGTGGTCGGTATGAAGAAGAGGCTGATAAACAGTGGTGGGATAAATATCCTCTTTCTTTTGGGACTCTTTGTTTTGTAGGTGGGCTGATTACTACACGTATTTTGAACTCTTTGTAATCCCTGGTATACTCTTTTAATATAACTTCTAGAAGGGTGTATTCGTGTTGAAAATAAATAATCTCTCTGTTTCGATTGGCAACAAGAAGCTTATCAATAATGTTTCTCTGAGGCTCGATCCGGGAACAGTTCATGCTTGCATGGGTCCTAACGGTTCAGGTAAAAGTTCTCTAGCCTCTACCTTGATGGGTCATCCAAACTACACAGTTACTCAAGGATCGATCTATTTAAATGAAACAGATCTTACTAGTCTCTCAGTAGATAAACGAGCAAAAGCAGGCTTGTTTTTGAGTTTGCAGCAGCCTTACGAAATTCCTGGGGTTATTCTTAGCACATTTTTACGCGAATCTTTTTGTGCAATGTATCCCGATGCATCTTTAGACTTGTATCTTGATCGTTTGGCAAATGCTTGCAATGTGCTGAAGTTCGAACGTTCTTTTCTTGATCGAGCGGTACACGAAGGCTTTTCTGGTGGAGAAAAAAAACGGTGCGAAATGTTACAGCTTTTGCTTCTTCAGCCAAAAGTGGTATTGCTAGATGAAATCGATTCTGGTCTTGATGTAGACGCGCTCAAGTTGGTAGCTGCAGGATTGCATGAATTCAAAAGGCAAAGCCCTAATTCTATTATATTTTTGATCACGCATTATCAACGTATTCTCGATTACATTACTCCCGATGTGGTGCACATTTTGCAAGATGGTATTCTTAAGCAATCAGGTGATGCATCGTTGGTTAAACGAGTGGAGCGGTATGGCTACAAAGAACTTTGAGGGTTTGAGCAAAGACGTTGTCGCTCGTATTTCAAAAGAAAAAAATGAACCACAATGGATGACAGACTTTCGTTTGCGATCACTCGAAATTTTTGAAAAAAAATCAATGCCACAATGGGGAGCAGATTTAAGTGAACTTAATCACGAGACAATTTGTTACTATTTAAACCCGGTAAAAAAACAATCAGATTCATGGGACACAGTTCCAGATTCTATTAAAAAAACATTCGAAGCTTTAGGAGTACCTCAAGCAGAGCGTTCTTTTTTGGCGGGGGTAGGAGCGCAATTTGAATCAGAAATTGTGTATCAAAATTTACAAAAAAAGTGGAAAGATCTTGGGGTTATTTTTTGTGACATAGAAACAGCTGTGCAAAAACATCCTGAGTTAGTACAAAAATACTTTGCCACCGTTATTCCTGCGCATGACAATAAATTTGCAGCTCTTAATTCTGCCGTCTGGAGCGGGGGAAGTTTTGTTTATGTTCCTGCAGGTGTGCGTATTGATATGCCCTTACAAGCATATTTTAGAATTGACGAAGAGCGTATGGGGCAATTTGAGCGAACACTTATTATTGCGGAACCAGGTAGTTATGTTCATTATGTGGAAGGGTGCAGTGCGCCGGTCTATCGATCAAGCTCTTTGCATAGTGCGGTAGTAGAGGTAGTTGCGTTAGAAGACGCACATGTACGGTATACTACCATTCAGAATTGGTCACAGAATGTGTATAACTTGGTGACAAAACGTTCTATTGCACATAAAAATGCAACGGTTGAGTGGGTTGATGGCAACTTTGGAAGCAAAGTAACCATGAAGTACCCGTGTATTGTATTAAAAGGTGAAGGAGCAAAAGGACAAATTATTTCTATTGCGGTTGCAGGAGAAGCGCAGCAACAAGATACTGGTGCAAAGATTATTCATTTAGCATCTAATACAACTTCTAATGTTATTTCTAAGTCGATTAGCAAAAAGGGTGGCAGAACAAGTTATAGAGGATTGCTTAAAGTTGTTAAAGGCGCTAAAAACGTAAAAGCGCGGGTCCAGTGTGATGCTTTATTGCTTGATGACCAATCTCAAACAGATACGTATCCAACCGTTCAGGTACATGAGGAACGGACCGACGTGGGGCATGAGGCATCGGTAAGTAAAATTAATGAAGAACAGTTATTCTATGCAATGAGCCGTGGATTATCTGAGCAACAAGCAAGAACCATGATTGTGAATGGTTTTATTGATGTGTTTGTGAAGGAGCTTCCTATGGAATATGCGGTTGAAATTAATCGTTTAATTGCACACGAAATGGAAGGTTCCATTGGATAAACAGTATTTGCCGAAATCTGGTTTTATAACTATTACTGTGCCTGCAAACAGAATGCTTGAATTACATGAGCCTAAAGATGGGGATGAACTTTCGGTAAAAATTATCTTAAAACCTAATGCGCAGGTAGTGTATGTAACCGGTTCGTTAAAAAAGGTACAGTTAGAAGTAGTCCTGGCAGAGCGTGCACGGTTTGAACAAACCTTTTCTGCTACGCAACAAGAGCAACGTAAACAAAGTTTTATTCTAGAGGGTAAGCAATCGTCTGTTCAGATGTTAGGCTCTTATCTATTACAGAAAGAAATGAGTACTTTTGATGTGCTACAACTGCATAAAGCACCACAAACTACCAGTTCTGTAGAAGTAAAAACAGTGCTCGATGGTACTGCACAGTTTGAATATAAAGGTATGATTAAGATTGACCAATCAGCGCCTGGTTCAACCGCTCATCAAGAAAATAAAAACTTAATTATTAGTGATCAAGCAAAAGCTCTTTCTGTTCCAAGCTTAGAAGCTCTTAATAATGATGTGCAGTGTGGCCATGGAAGTGCTATTTCTTATATAGATCAAGATCATCTTTTTTATTTAGCTTCACGTGGTATTGCACATGCTGCAGCAAAAAAGATGATCGTTAAAGGTTTTATTTATTTTTAAAGACCAGCGATCTCATTTTCTGTATGGCTTTATTCAGAAGCTTATTAGCTTTAATTGTTTCTAGAACCCATTTCCTCTCTTTTCTTTTTGTTAACGGTTTTGTGCTTCGTGCAAGTAGATTACCGTAGATTTTTCATGAATGTATAACACGACATAAAGGTATTTATAAGATCGTTAGTCTATTTTGAGCATAAATGAGTGTTAAGCTTAATCAGAACATAAGAGGCAATTGACAAATAAGCTGTAAGGATTATCATTAATAGTATGAATAGGAAGTAAAAATGAGCGTTTATTAAAAGAGGCGTTATCTTACCCTGGAGGCTTGAGTGATACATTTGAGAAAATTCTTTCCCATTTTTGCTCAGAAGCGTGAGCAGCCATTGATTTATTTCGATAATGCTGCAACTTCGCAAAAACCTCAGTCTGTTATAGATGCTGTTTCTCGTTTCTATACTTTTTCTAATGCAAATATGAATCGTGGTCTTTATGCTTTAGGCGAAAAAGCTACAGAGTCTTATGAATTTGTTCGTTTTAAAACTGCTCGTTTTCTAAATGCAGTTTCTTCTTCAGAAATTATTTTTACTCGTGGTACCACTGAGGGTATTAACACCGTAGTATATAGTTGGGGTGAACATGCTATTAAAGAGGGTGATGAGATTGTTATTTCACAACTTGAGCATCATTCTAATTTTGTGCCATGGCAACAACTTGCAAAACGTAAAAATGCGATCTTAAAAATTATTCCTGTTGATCGTGAAGGGGTGCTTGATCTGTCATCTTTGAATGATCTTATAACTGAAAAAACAAAGCTTGTTGCTATTACTCACGCTTCAAATGCGTTGGGTATGTATACAGATGTAAAAACTATTATTGCAGCTGCTAAAGAAGTAGGTGCGCGCGTTTGCATCGATGGCGCACAGGTTGCACCTTTTGAAGCACTTGATGTACAAGATTTAGGGTGCGATTTTTATGCATTCTCTGGACACAAAATGTTAGCGCCAACCGGTGTGGGAGTTTTATACATTGCACGTTCTGCACAAAAAGAATGTATTCCTCATGTAACTGGTGGTGGTATGGTTTTTGATGTACATGAACAAGATAGTACTTTCTTAGCTGCTCCTACTTGTTTTGAGGCCGGTACTCCTCCTATTGCGCAAGTAATTGGCTTTGGTGCTGCGCTTGATTTTCTTGCGCGTAATGATTTGTATGAAATCAAAAAACATTGTATTGGTTTAACTAAAAGAACCATAACTGGTTTACAAAAACTTAAAAAAATTAAAATACTTGGTCCTGTTGAGCAACTTAAAGAATCTGCCCATTTGGTAAGTTTTATGGTTGATGGCATGCATGCACACGATGTGGCCACCTACTTAGACCGTTATGGTATTTGTGTACGAGCTGGGCACCATTGTGCTCAACCGCTTGCTCGTCGTCTTGGATACGAATCTTCTGTTCGTATTTCTTTTTATCTCTATAATACTCAAGAAGAAGTTGATTACTTTTTAAAGGTTTTGAAACAACTTGTTGGTTAATCTTTTCTTGTGTTACACTCCTGCTTTGTTTAATACAGAGGTTTGGTATGTTACAACGTGGTACTTTACTCTCTTTTCTTTTGCTTCTTGTGGTTCATGCTCAAATAGTTCCACGAACATGGACTGAGTTTTTTGTGCAAGATGCTAAAGATACCCTTTCTACTGGAATGCCCATTGCAATGAGTGCAGCAGTTTTATGGTATTGGGCTAATATGGTTCCTAATGATTGGTATACCGTAGAAGGTCCAGCATCAGATTTTATTTATGATACATGGAATCAGCAAGGATTTACAAAAAGTAAATCGATTATTTTAAACCGTATTCCTCCCAATTCTGTATTCGGGAAAATGGTGGTGTATACACAGGAGCTTCCACGTTCTGTTGCGGTTGGAGAACCTTTTATTAAGCGCATTGAAAAACTCTTAAAGCAAAAACAAAATCTTTTAACTCAACTCAATACGCCGGAACGTACACGCAAACTACAAGAAGTAGAAGATGAACTTGATGAGTGCCGATTTGTTTGTGGGCATGAGCGAGTACATAAAGAGCGAAATCATACATATAAATTTTTGGTATTACAGTTTATGGCTCCTTTTTTTATTTATAGCGGGCTTAAGCATGCACGTGCAGTTATGGTACACAACAATTGGAAAACTCCTTTTGAATGGTCTTTCTCTCGAGGAATTACTCGTTCCTCTGTTGAAATTTTAGTAGGGCTTATTTTTGCACGCTATGTGGAATGTAAGGCAGATATGTATGCCTCGAATGACATTAAAGTATTGCGAGCAGGTTTGCGTTTATTTGAAAAAGCTCAGAAGTATAAAGAAGAGAATCCTGCAAAGAAGCCAAGTCAGTATGTTGAGAAAATTTTAAAATGGATTTTTCAGTATGCGCATCCAACACTTATTGAGCGCATTGTATATATGAAAAAACGTATTGAGTATTTAGAAAGAAGAGAGAGCAGAGAAAAAATTTCCGCTCTCTGAAAGAATAGGTGTTTTTTATTAGAGTGCGCCGTGCAATTCCAATTGCTGTCTCACTGATCCAAAATTGAAATCAGAACACAGAATACCTTTGGTAATCCCTGCGTATTCCGCGGCTTTTAGATTAATTTTTTGGTCGTCTATAAATACTGTGTTGCGAGCATCAAGGCGATGCTTGGTTAAAAGATAATTGAAGATACGAGGGTCTGGTTTACTGATGCCAATTTTACTACTTAAAATAATATCTTCAAAATAATTAAAGAGACGCGCAGATTGCGGATCTGCAGAAAGAAAATCGAAACTTTCTTCACTTAAATTAGAAATAATAAAAAGTCTGTGTCCGTTTTTAATGCAGTCGAATAATAAACGTGTGCTTACGGTAGGATTAATTGGTTTCAATGCGCAGGCAAATCTATTTTGTACAGAGCAGGGCTTACTGGTATGCGTTTCAAAAAGAACACCACTTAAATCAAAAATTATATTCATAGGTTTGGCGTTATTTTGACTGACAAATGGAATAAGACCGGCGGCTAAATTACTTTGCGATTGAACTTGCATTATAAGAGACTCCCCTAAATTTTTTAAACATTACTATATTACGAACATAGCTAACATTCAAACTATTGCAATACGTTTGAGCAATTTTCTTATAGCCATTTTTGGCTATTGTTCTTGCGTAAGCTTGGCAGGTTAATTATTAAAATATTTTTTTCTATTTGAATGCATCGTTGAGCTGCTAAAATTTTAACCATCTTTTCTTTTTTTCTTTTTTAGTATTGTTGACAGGCACTTTTTGAAATCTATTTGAAGCAGCCTCAAGTTCATCAGCCATTCGTGTGAGTTCATTTACTGGGGGTGCAGTCTCTATTTTACTTTTAATATGTGCAAGAGCCGTTTCGTTTGTCAGTGCTGTGGTATCGCCCAACTCTTTACGTGTTTTCATAAGAGTTGCTTGTATTGATTCAATCTGATCTTTAAGCACGGTAATTTGACTGAGAGGTGTTGTGTCGTCTCCCATGTCCTCTACAATAGTTGTTACTGCAGCTTCAACACTAGAAATTGCTTTTCGTGCATGTACTGAATTGTCCAGCGCCGCTGCAATTTTTGGTCCCCATGTATCCATCTTACTTTCTAGTTCTGTTTGGTGTTCTTGCACTTCTTTTATTACTGGAAGTAATTCTTTAAGTACTTTTGAAGATTGTAACATGTCTTCAGTTGCCTTTTCACGAAGGCTCCATTCTTCAAGCTTATCTCTTAATACCCAGATTCCGCCTGATCCAGCAATAATTCCAATTGTTCCTAGTATTACATATGAAGTTCCGTCACGGTGAAAAAGCTGGGGGAACATTTCTTGAAAGATACCAGTTCTAGAAAATCCATAAGCTCCGGCAGTAATTATTCCTGTAGTTCCTGCTTTTTTTAATTGTTGTCTGCCTCTGTGAACTGAGTGTTTATTGAGTGTTTCTTCGAGCGTGAGGCCTTGGGGTTTCTCAAGTGGTTTTGCGCCGTAAAGTGGACTGAAAAAAGTGAAGAGTAAAAAGTATTTTTTCATAGAATCCCCGTTGATTTGGTTATTTTTAAGAAACTCGATTATACTTCTTACCAGAGGTACAAAACAATGGACTATAAAAAATTATATAATGAGCACCTTCTGGAGCATTATAATCATCCAAAAAATAAAGGTGTTCTCAAAAATGCTAACGCTAAATCGGGGGTGTATAATCCTTCGTGCGGTGATTCAATTGCTATGCAAGGTCTAATCAAAGAAACTGTCCTTGTTGAGTGCAAGTTTGAGGCGAGTGGTTGTGTGATCAGTTGTGCTGCGGCGTCTATGATTGTAGATGCAAGTATTGGTAAAACTATGGATCAGATTATGGCGTTCGATAAACAAATAGTGCTAGATTTGTTACAACTTGACCTTGGCCCAACTCGACTCCGTTGTGGCCTCTTGGCGCTCGAAGCCCTTCACAATGCAATCAAGGAGTATCAAAAAGGAGAGTAAATGCTCAATCGGACAAAAGTATTGCAAGAGCTGCAAGCAGTGTCTGACAAGTTATTTCTCGATCTTTCTAAACAACAAGAAATTGCCCGTAAAGCATGGCATCAACTTTCTGAAGATGTTCTCTTTCAGCAAAAGTGCAAGGCTGCATCATTACCATGGCCCACTCCAACCTGGCAGGGTAAACCAAACGTTTCTTATCCTGTTTCTTCTATCAATCAAGACTACCAGGTTGTTTCGGTTGATGGCTCTCAAATTTATCCAGATAAACACCAAGGCATTAGTTGTTTCTTGCTCAATATTGGTACTGTTGTTTTACGGTATGGAGCTACAGTTGGTAAAGCAACGTTTTCTTCTGAACCATCGCTTTTTGTAGAGCAAGATTTTGAGACAGAAATGAGTGGTGCTGTAGATATCGTTAATTGCAAACGCGAGGAGTTTGAGTTTCAAAAGGGGCTTGAGCAATGTGTGCAGCTTAAGCAAACATTTCCTAATCTTCCGTTACTCTTTTTATTTGATGGTTCGTTAATCTTTTGGCATTTAGAAAGCAAAGACCCTGTTGTGAAAAATTATTTTCTTAAACGTTATGCTGAATTATTACAGCAATTCTATGAGCACGACATTGCTATTGCGGGGTATATTAGTTTGCCTAAAAGCAAAGAGTTGGTTGGGTTAGTACGTGCTCAGGTAAGTAATTTTTCTGCTTCTGCTATGCAAAAACTTGAAGCGGTAAAGCATATTTCAGATGGATCTGTAGCTCGTTTTTTTCTAGAACCAGATACGTACTCAACTACATTTGAGAATCATGCATCGGTTTCAGAAACGTATGCTCCGCATTTAAAACCACATTTTCTTTATTATCACACAGGTTCAGAGATTGCGCGTATAGAACTTCCTGGGTATATGGTGCATCAGGAACGTGTAGCCCAGGTAATGAGTTTAATAGCTAATCAAGTACGTAAAGGTAATGGGTATCCAGTGGCCATTGCAGAAGCACATGAGCAAGCGGTGGTTAAAGGACCAGATAGAGAGTTTTTTTATGCTGCGATAGAAAAGGTGGGGATTGAACATAAAAAGCGTGTTATTCCCTCACAAAAAAGTACAAAAAAAAGAAGGATGACAATATGAAGAAAAGAGTTATAGTAGGTTTACTCGCATTTTTATTAACTTTTGGAACTCACATAAAAGCAATTGGCCTGCTTGATTTGTGTGCAACGTGTGTGGTGGCAAGCTATGGATACCATGGATGGTGTTATTGGGCTAACGCACAACATGGCAAACCTTCCTCAGAAATAATAAAAGAGCTTCGAGCTTGCTTATCTGCTTTAAAAGAAAAAGTAAGTAAAGAGCAGCAAGATATAGAAGAGTGCCGAAAAACACTGTCGCATTTGCAAAAGGAATTAGAGTATTATAAAACTATGCTGGGTTTGAGAAAATAGAAATTCATAGGGTAATAAAGGGGAAAGAATGAAAGGTTGTCTAGGGATAGTTTTATTATTACAAGTGTATTCATTACAGGGCGTAAATCTCTTTGACAAAGAAGCTAAGCCTTTATTATCAAAACAAAAATATACTCAGTTAGTACCAATTCCTGTTTCTGATGGATGTTATTATGTGCCTAAAAATCAAGCAAGAAAGGGTCTTCTTTGGACACGGAAAAAAGAGTTTCAAGCAACAGAAGATTTAAGTAGCGGACAGTCGGTATTGCATAAACTTGCGAGCCTAGTTGGGGGCGTTAACAAAAATATGAGAAAAATAGATGCCTTCGAGAACACGGTAACTCAACTTCGAGGCGAAAATGAGCAGCTTTCAAAAAGAGTAATAGAGCTTGAAAAAAAAGTAGTTACTATAAAGTCAGAACAAGATTTAGAAACCATTCAATTGGCATTTTTATTTCCTGAGTACGGCAAAGAACAATCCACTTGACCTACTGGCCTTTCTTATTATAAGATCCTATGCATTCTTAACTTATTAAAAAATGTAATAACGGAAGGACCAAAGGCACGGAATTCTGGGTGGGGTGGGGTAAAGTACTGATATTTTTTATAACAAAAGGAACGCAATGAAAATAAAAATATTCTTATCTTTGTCTCTTCTCTGTTTTTCTCTTCAAGCAGCTGATGATGCAAAGGAACTCTCTCTTGAAAGTGTTAGCGGTCGTATAGATATACTAGCGGGGGAATTGGGTGGCTTTAACGAAAGATTCGATAGAATAGAAAAGACTTTAAACGGTTTAAATGATCGTTTTGCTCCAAAAGGTGACTATCTTGCTCCCGATGCACTTGATGCGTATGTAACAACTCAGGTTTTTAATGCACAGTGCACTCAGAAAACACAAAGCGTTGATGATATACAACAACTATTAGATAAAAAAATTGAAGAAGTAAAAGAAAGCACAAAGCTTACAGGGGCAGAGATTCTTGCGTTGCTTGTAGGCAAAGAAAGCGAAGAGGGTTCTTTTATGGGTCAACTTGCTGCTGAATTGGTACCATCACTTACTGTTCCTGGAAGTAGCGTACGAAACAGTCTAACAACAGCTGCGGCAGAAGATAAAGATGCGTGGAATAAAAAACATCCAAAAACTGGTGTACTTGGCATGGGTTCACGTAGACCATCTTTACATGCTGATTCGACTGATACAGCTGTTGGAGGTAAAAGGAAGCAATCATTGAGCCAAAGAATAGGAAGCTTCAGAAGAAAAAGCAAAGCTTCTGTAGATAAAACCGTTCCTACAGAATCAAATGAAGATGGAGCTAGTTTCATTGCCCCTTCTGACCATAAAGATGACGAAACTGTGTAATTAATATTTTATTTTTGTTATCTAAAAAGGCTCTCAATTGTGAGGGCCTTTTTTTAGTTTATCTTTGTCTGTTTAATTGGGATAGGGATTATGAAGACAATTCAGCTGCACAAATATTGAGATTTGTTTCTAGTGTAAGTGAATTTAGAGCAGCTGAATTATAATCTGGTTTTATCCAAGAAACTTTTTAAAGAATCCTAAAATACTGTTGCCACCATCGGCTACATCGGTTCCAATTTCTTCAAAGTAATCGCCCAAAGCTTTTTTAGCAGCGGGTGATATTTTTTTAGGAATATGGCATTTAGTTATAACAACTAAGTTGCCGCGTACTTTGTTTCTTAAGTTTACAAAACCTTTTCCAGGAACCGTAACTTTTTCTCCAACAGGGCAACCCTTGGGAATCTTAATGGTATGTTTTGTGCCATCAATACTTTCTATCTCTACTTGAGATCCAAGTACAAGCTGTGGGTAAGTGACCATTACAGAGCATACAAGATCGTTGTCTATACGCTTGAATTTTTTATCTGGCATTATACGGATTTTTAAAAAAAGATCGCCAGATGGACCGCCATACACACCAGCATCACCTTTACCAGAAATGCGTAGCTCTGCGTCGTTGTATACACCTGCAGGAATGTTTACAGAGAATTTATCGTATTTTTGTACGCGTGATTGTCCCTTACAATTTCTGCATGGTGAAGGAATTTTAAATCCTTGTCCACCACAGGGAGAACAAGGTTGAGAGAATGCAAAAAATCCTTGGCGTGTTTGTGTTTGGCCAGCACCACCACAACTTGAACAAGTTGCAACTTTAGTGCCTGGTTCCATACCTTTACTCTTACATATGTCGCAATTTTCAAAATGATAAAAATTGATTTCTTCTTTTTTACCAAGATAGGCATCTTTTAAAGTGATAGAAACTTCTTTAGAAAGATCGTGACCACGTTTTGGCTCTGGTCCTGCAGCTCCTGAACGTTTGCGACGACCGCCGCCAAACATGTCTCCCATTCCGCCCATGCCACCAAAAATGTCACCGAACTGTTCAAAGATGTCGTCCATATTCATGTGAGGACCACCAGCTCCGCCACCGCCCATGCCTTGGAATCCTGCATGACCAAATTGATCATATTGTTGACGCTTACTGTCGTCAGACAAAATTTCATAGGCTTCTGCAGCTTCTTTAAATTTATCTTCTGCAGCTTTATTATCTGGATTTCTATCGGGATGATACTTTAAAGCGAGTTTTCGATAGGCTGCTTTAATGTCAGCTTTAGTTGCAGAACGGTCAACACCAAGAATGTCGTAAAAATCTTTTTTATTACTCATACGTCTCTATAAACCTTTTAGCATGGGATAAACTATCACCTTAGTATAGCATAAAAGCATAGAGAGCGAAATTGGGAATTTAAGTTAAAATTATAGTGATTAAATCTGTGTATCATCTAGGGCCATAGTTTTTTTCTTAAGTGCAAGCAGATTAGGTAAAACATCACCATCGCTTCCTGCCGCGTGCTTGAGTGCTTCTTCTGTCTGACTTAAAAGATCTTTGAGTCTGCCTTGGTCTCCTCCAATTAAGTGTATGGTTTCTTGTGTTTCATAGTTTTTGTGGACGTCAAGAATTTCTCCTACTCTCTTAGTAGTAGATTCGTCTGCGGGATCTTCTATCATAGCACCCCATGCTTGTGCGTATGTACAGATAGTTGTAATGGTTGTCCAAGTTGCTTTTCTTTTTTCAATTTCTGTAATTCCATTTTCTAAATATGTTATTGCTTTGTTATTAGATATTGTTTTGCGTTCTCTTTTATACCGCTTAAGCGACGACTGCATTGTTTCAATGCTTTTTGTAGCTGGCTCAATGCGTTCTTTTATTATTCTGGCTTTAAAGTCTTCTGGCTTACTATTTTTACAAAAAATTGTATCTTCAATTTTTGTTTTAAAAGGTTTATCACAAGAAGCGCATTGGCCCCTTGTTAAGAGTTTGGGCGTACAGGTTTTGCAGCAGAGGGAATGGTCTAGAGCCTGTGAACAAAGATTGGTAAGAGTTGTTTCATTGCTTCTTTTTTCTCCACAAATAATACAGCAATTAAGAAGATTTTCGTCATTATAATTATCAATAAATTGGGCATCGGCAGTTATGGTAAGTGTGGTTATGGTTCCACTATAAAGTAGAAGGAGAAGGAATGATTGTTTCATACAAGTCCCAAAAAGAGTTTTTAAAAAAGGGTACGGAGAGATTGTTTTAAAGTAAATGTTTTTGAGTATTACAATTGTTTTAAAACTTTTGTTTGTAGTAAACCTATATTCTTTAGGGTTGTGATTTGCTCATATTAGAGGGTCTTGTTTATAGAAAGAACAATTCTGATTAAAGTGTTATTCGATCGCTATCTATAAATTTAGAAAGTACGCGGCGTTTAAATAAACGTTTGCTGTCAACGTGTAAAACATTATGAAGAAGATAATTTATATTGTCTCCATAGTACACGTACAAAGACTTGTGCGGGAAATCTATTTGGTGTTTGGCCATCTGTTTAAATACATGCTTTTTTGCATGGTAAAAGAAACCTATTTCTGTGTTATTGAGTGCCCCAAATTCTTTATTGAGTGCACTCAATATTTTAAAGTCGTGCGATGCCAAAAAGTGGTAGCGGCCTGAGGCACAGAGTTTACGTGCGTTTTGTAAATAATTTTCAGAAACGAGCGACCAATGTTTTATGTCACCAGAATAAAAACCTTTAACTAAACGAACGTGTCCATCCATGGCAAGTACGCGGTCTATTTTTTGATGACAGCTTTTGTTGTAGGTGCAAATAGTTAATCCAACATTGTTAAAGCCATTTACACGTGCTTTTTTGTACATATCAAATTCGTAGTCTAAGTCGCGTGGCTTTACTGCGCTAATCCACACAAAGACGTTATTTTTTTGTGCGCGTTGCAATAGAGACATAAAGTTTTGTTCTTGCTCGCGATCGCTATTGCCTATTTGGCGCAGTTTAACGGATATTTTGCTGCGTTTAAACATATCTGGTTCATTTTTATCTTGTAGGGCAATGCGGTCAACTAACTTGTAAAAATCTTTAATATATTCGTGCTTGCTATAAAATACCGGCTTTAAGCTCAGAGAGACTTTAAAGTTATGGTTGTACGCGGTTTCGACTTTTTTGTCTATGGTGCTGATGTCTTCTCTCAGGTCAAGGTCGAGATGTTTAAAGAAGTAAAGAGAGCTGGTTAGGCACAGAAGGGTGAGTGTAACCTTTTTTATCTTAATGATTCATCTCCTTAGATAAGAATTAGTAAGATTATAACGTCTTTCTGAGTCTCTCATATAATGCTATGTCGGCACAAGAGTAATAGATATCTCCTTTATAAGCCGGCACAAAACAGGGAGCGTCTTCTTTATAATTAAATTTGAGCTTTAATTCATTATAAATGTCTAAGACAGTGGTTGTTTTTCCGGTCCCAATGTTTATAGGTTGTCCGTTACATTTATCTTTAGGTAACAGAGCAAGATGCATATTTGCTTTTACTACTTGTGTTACTGGAATAAAGTCTCTACTTTGGTTGCCATCTCCAAAAATAGTAACGAGTTTATTTTCTGCCATAAGTTGAGAAAATTTTGCAAATACACCTGCGTAGGGTCCAGATGCACTTTGGCGTTCTCCAATTACATTAAAATAACGTAAACAAACAGAAGGGACACCATCGATTAAACCCGCGTATTGTTGGCAGAGAAGTTCTCCTATCCATTTAGAAGATGCGTAGGGTGATGCTGGATTACAAGGTGTAGTTTCTGCACAGGGAGTTGTTTGTTGTCCATATACAGCACAAGAAGAAGATAATACAAAACGTTGTATTTTGTTTTTTCTCGCTGCATTTAAAAGATTAAAGGTTCCCGTAACATTCACCTCGTGGCAAAATTCTGGTTCGTGCATAGAGAGTGCAACAGATACACATGCGGCTAGATGAAAAATATAGTCTGATTCTTTGCTTGCGTTTAAACAAGTTTCTGAATCTCGAATGTCCCCTTCAATAAATGTGATAGATTTAATTGATTGTGCAAGGTTTTCTTTGTTACCCGTAGAAAGGTTATCAAGAACCGTAACTTTTGCTTCTGCCTTTACCAATGCATCAACTAGATGTGATCCTATGAACCCTGCTCCCCCGGTTACTAACACTTTCTTGTTCTTGTATTGCTTCATTATCTTTTCCTGCTAATTGTTCTGCCATTGTTTTGCCATCGAGTACCGCTTCTTGCATGCTTGAATATTTCCATGCACCATAACGCCCAATAGAATAAATTTTTTCTGTTTCGAGTGTGTTCAAAAGTAATGGTAAATTTTTCTCTCTCCAGAAATCAAATACTACATACGCATGAGAGATAAACATAGTTCTTTGTGTAATAACTTGAGCATCAGAAACTTGTAGCAATTCTCTTGTGGCTTTTTTCCCATCTTCAACAATAGTTTTAATTTGCTCTGGTTTTTTATGTAAGTATGCATACTCTCCATAAACAGAGCTACAACCGTTTGGCACCATGCTGTTTGAAAAGTTGTGGTAAAATCCCATGCGATAATGGGGGAATTTGCTTTCTGGTAAGTATACCCAGTGTTTATCTGAAACGTTATCTGACTGTATTCCCAAATTAAAGTTAGCAACTGAGTTGCATAAAAGTTTTGGTGCTGCTTTTTTTAATGAGCTACTTGAAGCTTCTTTTGTCATGTTAAGTAAAGTGTCGAGCGGTATGGTGTTTACTAATGTTTCGTACTTTTCGAAATCGCCATTGGTAAAGGTTATTACTTTGTTTTTAGTATCAATAGATTCTACACAGTATTTTGTGTGTATTTCTGTTTTAACCTGTTCTGCAAATTTTTTAATCCAATAATTTATACCCCCTGTTTTAGGGTATAAAAATTGCCCGTTGTATCCAGTGCTACTATTGGTTGTTGGTGCGGCAATACCCGCGATAATATCTTCTAAAGAAGTATCAGGGACAAATCGGCTGGTCCACGACGCTGCAATTTTTTTGCTGTCGTAGGCAAAGATTTTTTGTTGGTAGGGTGCAAAGAAATGCTTTACAATGCCGGCGCCAAATTTTCTTACTGCCCAATCATAAAACGTTTCATTGGTTTGTTCTTCTTTTGGTCGGAGGACGAATCCTTCTATACATTCGGCTATTACATCGATCGGTAAACCATGCAAATTAGATTGGAATGGATAATGTGTATAGGTGTTGTGTGAATATACATAAGAACGTCTTTTAATAGTGTTAAAAGATTCAAGGCCTACGATTTCTTTTAATAGTGTACTAAAGTAGGGATCGCTGCTGTGCAAAAGATGCCCTGTGTAATCAAAGGTAAAACCGTCTTGCTCAACAGAACGACAGAGCCCTCCAATGGTGCGCTCTTTTTCGTAAATTTTAAAATCGGTGAATCCAAGTTTTTCTAAATGATAAGCGGTCGAAAGCCCTGTAAGACCTGCCCCAATAATAACAACGCGCGCCATACGTCTCCTTTTTATGTTGCGAAGTGTGTGTTGCCTAGTTATAGAATGAAAGTTTTGGTGTGTCTAGTTTTGTATGTGTACCATAATTGCAATTAACTGAACGAGCCTTATGATTATAAAAAAATTATATATTTCATCATTGCTTATAGCACAAGTTTGTTACGGAGCAGATGAGAATCTTTTTGTTAAAATATGTAAAGGTATGGAAGTGCAACAAGGTGATAGATAGATTTGTTGCGATGCTTTTGCAGTAGGTACCTATGCAGTATTAACGGTAAGTTATTTGTATTTTGGTTATTCTTTTGGGAGAGAACGACGATTATATTTAGCTAAAGACCCATATCAGTGTGATGTATATACATTACAAAATGGTTGGAGGAATCATAGAAAAATACAATTCTTTAGCCAATGAAATTATTAACTAAGATGCCGTGTACGTTTTCTTTTTTTAGTAGGTTTTACTAGAGCTAGTTTCTTCTGTTCTGTTTGTTTTGGTGGCTTTAAAGAAAATGAGAGCTTCTTTTTACGGGTAGTGTCTCTAAAGGCATAGGGCAATGATTCTTGTTTTAGAGCGAATTGGCCTTTGCGTAGTTTTGGTTCTAGTTCTTGGGGAATGGTTAAAACTAAACAGAAGATAGTTACAGGATTAAGATTTTCTTTGTGGTTAAAATGAAAATGCAGCGTTTGATCTTTAGATTTCCACTGTCCGTCGCTCACTAGTGTTTCTTCGATAGGATAAAATTGTTTGCCAGGTTCTTTTTTAAAGAGCGACCCTGAAAGATTATCTATAGATTCACCTTTCCATGAAACATCAAGATTGTGAAGCGAGACAGGTTCTTTGCTTCGTTTCCTAAAAACAAAGGTGCCAGATAAAATCCATTTACCTCCAAATTGTTGGATGTGCCGTTCTGAACTATCTAAATTTTTCCAACACGATTCTATTGAAATTTCATGCGTCGGCGCAGCTTTTAAGAGCAGCGCCACACTGCACAGTGCGACCATAATAACGTTAACACGTCTCATTTGTACCCTCTCATAAGAGATATGAGTAAAACCTTTTTCTTAATCTATCATAGAGAGGTTGGGTGATGAAAGGTTCTGTTTAGAAATAGGTTCTAACTTCAAACCGAGCTACGTTTTTGCCCAGTTGGTCAGGTAAAGGAGGAAACGGGGAAGCAGACCAAACATCTTGAATACAGAGTTCATCGTACGGTTTGTAGCCAGATGATAGAATAATATCAATATCTTCTACATCACCTTTTTTATTAATGGTAATACTGCATTGTAGATGGTTTTTAATCAACTTATTAGAAAGCCATTGTTCAAGAGGAACTTTATTTTTAACCCGATTGAAACGAGCTGCATTATTTAAATGCTTCAAGAAGCTAGACCATAAGCTGTAATACTTAATATCTCCTTCTCGAATAACTAACGGTTGGCCGGCACCGTCCCCATCAACTTGAAGATTACTTTTTTGAGGCATCTTAAAGTTGCGTCTTGCTTGGTTAAGCATTTCTGCCAACGTTGGCTCTTGTTTTATAGGTGTTACTACTGAAGGCTTCTCTTTAACTTCCGTAATCTTCTCGGGTGCTTGAGCCGGAGGCCGATGAATTTTTTGGGATGCAGTTTGTTCGGTTTGTTCTGATGGCGGCGGTACTGATGCTCGGGCGGCTTGAGGTGAAGGTTGATGAGTTTGAGAGAGTGAGCCGGGAGCTTTATTTGGATCCATTTGATGACCATAAAAAACGATAGGTGCAGGCACTTTAAAGGCGAATCTTTTTTGAGTTGGCTTGCGAACTAAGCTTGGCTTATTTTGAAGCGAAACAAAAATAGCAGCCAGTATTAGTAAATGGATACTGATAGATAGTCCAAACCATAGGAAATGATCATTTTTTGCAGTATTCATAAAACCCTTTAAATCATAAACAAGCTTATTTTGCAGTATACCGTTTAACTCGTATAATTGTCCAAGTTTAAAGTATTTAGAGCTTATTTTTCATCATCAGCCTCATTGACAAATAGAAATAATAATGTACTGTTATCTATAGTATTAAACTTTTTTTTATGGAGTATATTGTGAAAAAAGTAATAATTGTTATTTCTATGCTTATGTTTTTATCTATGACTACTTTTTCATGGTCTCGTAGACCAGAAAATGTGTTTGTTTATAATGAGCAGAGAGTAGAGCAAGAAATTGCGCATCAAGATTTAAGAAGTTTTTCTATGTTAGGAACACCTGCATGGCAAAGCGAAACAAATCAAAGAGATCGGCATCTTGATCAACTTTGTAGTGAATTAGATCGGGGGGGTGATGATCAATTGATGAGCGTATTGCCTTTATATAAAGAATCATTGGAGGCTTACTTTCAGAATATTTGTTCTGAAGTTCAAACTGTAATAAGATGTGTTGATTTGTTTGATTTTTTAAATCATAGAGATCGAGAAGTGATGGCGTCACGTTTAAAAAATGTTGTTGTTGAACACCGACAATTTCTACAGAGTCCTCCTCATACACATAATCTAACGAGGTTTCTTGGTTATTCTCACCAAGATATTCAAGAGGTTTTAGAAAGAGTTGGAATTTTAGATGACGCTTTTTCTGATATTTTGCCTCATGAGGCTGATAATGCAAGTGATATTGGTGAAGAAAGTGATTGTAATGAATAAAAAATTATTAAGTATAGTTTTATTTACTGTAGTATTTTTTGTAAAGGGTGAAAATGTACCCAATCCTCTTAATGTTGAAGAGCAAATGGCAGAATTGCTAAGAGGTAATATTGCAAGATCTCAAGGTACACCATTTATTGTATTTCTGAGGCGGGGTACCAGTTTTGTTAGATTCAGTGAACTTCCAGGAAGGAACATGAATCACAATGTTAGGCAAGGGAGGCATTCTGCAGGGTCTGCTCGTACAAGAGGGGTTGCGATGACCTCTGTTCGAACTGTTCAAGGTAGAGTAGGTCGTCAATTACATTTTGAAGATAGTCCCGAAACACAAGCACAGGCAGATCAATTACGCGAAGACCGAATGAGAAGGGTTAGACCATTTTTACAACAACAATGGCAAGAAAATATCGCGGCAAGAGAAACGCTTCAAGGACGGGCTATTGCTGGGGATGCTCGGGAAATAATTGAAAGGTCACGCGCTAGACGAGCTGCAGGAATAGGGCAGCCAGAAGGGCAAGAAGTTGAAGTTGTTGAAGCAGGTGAAAATCATGTGGTTTTACAAGCTTTGAATGCAGAGCAATTGATAGAAGATGCTTTTCGTATGGCTAGAGATCAAGAATTGCCGGCTAATGAAGAAGAGTCGAGTTAAAAGACTTTATACGATACATGTTCAATTAAATTTTTTAGAAACTTACTTATAGTGATTCATCAATAATTATTACACAGGATAGAAATGACAATGAATAAAAAATTAGTATTAATGAGCTTATTAGTAACTACGTCGGTTGGTTTACAGGCTGCTCAGCCTAATCTTCCAGTGGATGGTTTAGTTGTTCTCGAAAACAGTCATGACAAGTATTTTGATCTAGTAGAACAGCATGGTCAGCGTGTACGAAACTTTTTACAAGAAAATAAATATGCAAAACAGTTGGCTGTACAAAAAGAAAGCACTGTTACAAGTTATTTTGAAACTATAAAAAAAATGTATGAAGAGTTGTCGGAGATAGATTTTAACGGACGTGCTTTTAATAAAGAGGCTGTTGGCATTCTTACGCTAAACACGCTTTCTGTAAAAAATGATCTAGAAGCTTTTATGGATACATTTGGTCTTTTGCCAGATGATTATGATAACGGTTTAATTTAATAGCATTATCCAAAGAAAGCCTGATTTTGTTTTTTGATAAGTTTCCAGTTTTGTCCCAATTGATGAGAACCTCCACGAGGACTTTCTAAGAATTTTAAGATTTCATTTAAAAACGAATGAGTAAGTGTGTGTGCTACACGTTGTCTTGTTAGCCAACGTTGTAGCACGCGTTTTTTTATGTACGGGTGTAGCTTTGAAAACACTTTTAAATCAAGTTTATTATTTCCCCCTAATAAAGATTCAAGTGTATGTTCGGTAATTTCTTGTAAGAAAAATTCTGCTTGCTGAATTTGGTCAAGTGAACGGGCAAAGTTAATCTCTGCTCGTGGGTCAATCGACTTGAAAGCTGGTACCACTGTTTTTCTAATACGGTTCCGTAAATATTTTTCTGAGTCATTGGTGAAATCTTCTAGGTAAGCAATTTTACGTTTTTTTAATGAGTCTAAAATCTCTTCTTTGGTAAGGTTCAAGAGTGGTCGATCATAAAAACCGTCTTGTGCTTTCATGCATGCAAGTCCTTGTGAAGTTGTGCCGCGTACCAATCGAATGAAAAAAGTTTCTATTTGATCGTCTGCATGGTGCCCCAAGAGTATTGCTTTTGCGTTGTATTCCAATAAGAGCATTTCAAGGAAATGTCGACGCATTTTTCTGCCAACTTCTTCTTGAGAGCCATTAGCTTTAATCTCAATCTTTAACTCAGATGTTTTTTTACTCACAAATTCTACGTTTAGTTCTTTGCATAGTTGTTCACAAAATTTTGCATCTTTTTCTGACCCTTTGCGCCATTCATGATCTAGATGTGCAGCGACAATAGTAAGCTGTGGAAAGTTTTCTACCATGTGATACAAAAGGTACACCGAGTCTGGGCCTCCAGAAAGACCTAAAATATAGGTAGCATTAGGAATACATTGTGAATTAATTATCATTACTTACGGATCTCAAGACGTCTGTGTTGTGAATAAACGATAGCGATATTTTGTAATGTTAAAAGCTCACTTGCGTTTTCAAATCTCCCTATGTCAAGATTATCTAAGATAGTTGCGGAAAAAGATATACATATAACACTATCAGGAATAGTTATATTACGTTTTTCATCGGTGTCTATGAATATTGTTTTTGTAGAGGTTTCTTTTTTTTCTTTATGGTGAATCTTACATTTAACTGTTAATAAAAAGGGGGTGTTGTTTTTAATAGTTAAAGGTGCTCCGCAAGCAATTTGACTAAAAGTGACTAATAATAATGTAAATAATGTTTTATTCATTTTGTTTCTTAATGGCTTATAGTTGCTATTATTAATTGTTTTGGTGCTGTCTGGTTATAGCATATTCTGAATATTCTACAGGAAGAATTGGCAGGAATTGAAAAATCTTGTTCAGTATCTTTTATTTTTACTTTTAATCCATATATGGCATCTTGCACTGTTTTTTCTTGTTGAGGTTCGATCGTCATAGATGGTATCCAAGCTATTCCTAAGATATGGTTCTTTTCGGCTTGATACACTACAATATTTTTATCGCTATCATTACGAATAGTAAAAAAATTTGGATGATCCCCACCATCTGAACTAAAGAGAGATGAAGTACAAAAAAGTAGTGTTAATAACCAGGTGTCCATCTTTTTTGTACTTCCAACTTTATACGTCTAAGTTTCGAGCAAAACGTCCGTTCTTTTCGATAAACTCTTTACGCCCTGCAACGTTGTCACCCATTAAAGTAGAGAACCAATTGTCAGCTTCAAGAGCGTCTTCGATAGAAACTTGGAGTAATGAACGTGTTTTATCGTCCATTGATGTTTCCCATAATTGTTCTGGGTTCATTTCACCAAGACCTTTATAGCGCTGTAAGTGTAGGTATGGCTTACTTGCAGCATGAATGCCTTTAAGTAGATGCATTACACCCTTGCCAGAGCTCGTTCTGTTCTTGTCGCGTACTTCTAGTGTCCAACCTTCTTCTGAGGCCTTCAGTGGTTCAAGTAGTTTATTTACTTCAGGCAGTTCTTCTGAAGTGAAAAAGTCTTTTGATACTTCCCAAGATTTGTTAAGAATTTGGAACTTAAATGTAGTCTTTGGGTGAGGTACTTCTTCTGTTGCAGTTTCTTGATGTGTAGATACAGAGTAATTCTTAAAGAATTCCGTAAGATTTTTCTGGAGCTCTTCGTTTGTTGTTTCTTCTGTAACTGGGTGTTGAGACATGAAGAGTAACAGTTTATGGCCTTGCAAGTTAGTGAGTTTAAAGTTGATGCATAAGTGATCAAGTGCATTTTCATAGCGTGTAGCATCAGCTAAAAATTGGCTCCAATCTTGTTCAGAAATTTCTTTTTTGCCAAATTTACAAATTAATTGTTTTTGTGCCCAATTAAACAAGAAGTTTCTAAAATGTTTTTCGTCTTTTAGATATTCTTCGTGTTTGCCAATCTTTGCTTTGTAAAGCGGTGGTTGAGCAATATATAAATATCCGTTTTCAATAACTGGTGTCATATAGCGGAAGAAGAAAGTTAAGAGCAACGTTCTAATATGAGATCCATCAACATCAGCATCCGTCATCAAAATGATTTTGTGATACCGTGTTTTAGAAACATCAAACTCTTGTCCAATTCCTGATCCAATAGCAGAGATTAACGCTTTAATCTCTTCGTTGTTCAACATTTTATCTAGGCGTGCTTTTTCTACGTTCAAGATCTTACCACGTAGCGGCAAAATAGCTTGAGTAAATCGATCACGACCTTGTTTAGCTGAACCACCAGCAGAATCACCCTCAACTATAAACATTTCTGATTCAGCCGGGTTTTCATTTGCGCAATCAGCAAGTTTACCCGGAAGCACCATGCTGTCGAGCACAGTTTTACGACGAGTTAATTCACGAGCTTTTTTGGCAGCTTCACGTGCACGTTGTGCAAGTTCTGCTTTTTGAATAATCTTTTTAAGAATCGCAGGATTTTCTTCAAAGTAAGTGTCAAGCGCAGAGAATGTCCAAGAATCTACTACACCTTTAACTTCACTATTACCAAGCTTAGTTTTGGTTTGCCCTTCAAACTGAGGCTCTGGCACCTTAATGTTAATAACAGCTACAAGACCTTCACGAACATCTTCAGAAGATAAGTTTTCACCTTTTAAAAGATTCAATGCTTGTGCACGTTTATTACAAATTTTGGTTAATGCAGATTTAAAACCAGCAACATGAGTACCACCGTCAACGGTGTTAATGTTGTTTACAAAAGAGTAAAGTTGCTCGCCGTAGCTATCGTTGTATTGCATAGCAATTTCGAGCATATACTTTTCGTCTTCGTTATTTAAATAAATAACTTTTGGAAACAATACAGTTTTAGCTTCATTAACGTGTTCAACAAAAGATTTAATACCACCTTCAAAGTGAAAAGAGTGTTCTTTGTTGTTAATGTCGTCTTTAATGGTAATGCGTAAACCTTTGTTCAAGAAGGCAAGTTCACGAAGACGCTTTGAAAGTACATCAAAGCTAAAGACTGTTTCGTCAAAAATGCTTTTATCTGGAACGAAACGAATGTAAGTACCATGTTTATCTGTTGTTTCTGTAACAGTTAAACTATTTTTTGGTTTACCAATTCCATACTCTTGAGTATGAACTTGTCCATCTTTATAAATTTTTAAATAAAGCTCAGAAGAAAGCGCGTTTACTACAGATATACCTACACCGTGTAAACCACCAGAATACTTATAAGAGTCTTTATCGAATTTACCACCGGCATGTAATTTGGTCATTACGACTTCGGCAGCAGAAATTTTTTCAGTAGGATGCATTCCTACAGGAATACCACGACCATCATCTTCTACAGAGCAAGAACCGTCGGTATGAAGTGTTACATTAATATTGTTACAGTGTCCCGCAAGAGCTTCGTCAACAGAGTTGTCGACAACTTCGTACACAAGATGATGTAGACCTCCGGGTCCTGTTGATCCGATGTACATTCCAGGACGTTTTCGTACCGCCTCGAGTCCTTCCATGACTCTAATCGACTTGGCACCATATTCTTTTTTATTCTCCGGTTTTCCGGCCATTGGTTTCTCCTTAAGAGGATCGGTAGTGCTTTCCATACTTTTTAGATCACTTGGGTTAAGGGTTAAAACAAAGTATGCTCATAGTGTACCCTAAGAATCGATATTTTGCCAAAAATGAGGGTGTAAAAGCAAGAAATAAGCTTGAGGAACGGAATTTATGGAAAATAAACATAACAAATATATGGATCAGGCACTTGAGCTTGCACAGCAAGCGTATGATGCAGGCGAAGTTCCCATTGGAGCTGTAGTGGTAGATCAAGATGGCACGATCATTGGGCAAGGTTATAATACTGTAGAAAAAAATTTGACCCAAACAGCGCATGCTGAAATACAGGCACTGAAACATGCCGCTCAGACAAAAAATAATTGGCGCCTTCAGGATTGTACTTTGTATGTCACCCTTGAGCCTTGTTCTATGTGTTTTTTTGCAACTAAATTAAGTCGTGTAAAGGCGATTTATTTTGGGGCACCTTCACCTTTATTTGGTTGTCACCTTGACAAGGATTGTTTTCTTTCGCTATACAACAATGATGCTCTTTTTATTACGGGGGGCATAAGGGAAGAGGAAAGTAAACAAATTTTGAAGCAATTTTTTCAGAAAAAAAGGAACGCGGGTGACCAAAGTAAAGGGTGCACAAACTAATCACAATGAAGTAAAAAGTATTCTTCTTATACGCAAGCAGGAGCTCGAAGAAGAGTTTTCTCATTTAGATGCAGATAGAGATGATGATCAAATTCAAGATCCTGCAGATCAAGCTTCTTCGTCTGCGCTTGAAACACTCAAAAGTTCGCTACAAAGTAATGAGTATGAAGAGTACAAAATGATCATGAACGCACTTGAGATGATAGAAGAAGGTTCTTACGGTAAATGTATAGATTGTCATGAATGTATATCTCTTAAACGTCTTGAGTCATATCCGAACGCCGCTCGTTGCTTAATTTGCCAAGAAACTGCGGAAGAAATGGTAGCTGGAAATCAAATTCATTCTTTTTTGTAGACGCTCTTTGTTTTGAGGGGGCTACCAAATGTAGTACTAATGGATCTTTATAGGGATCGTAGGTATCTTCTCGTAGCTTGCGCTG
Organism: Candidatus Babelota bacterium; assembly: GCA_965658655.1. Taxonomy (GTDB): domain Bacteria; phylum Babelota; class Babeliae; order Babelales; family CAIQNR01; genus CBFHTA01. The sequence goes on from CBFHTA010000001.1 coordinate 465,211, forward strand.
TACAAATAGATTTTTAAGTGGTTCTCCAATTGTGTCAGGGTTTCTTTGTAGCATAATTTTTAAAACTAGATCACCGATAGTTTTTTCTTTCATATATTCTTGAACTAATGGTTTCATGTCTTTATATACATCTTCGATATTTTTTCTTACCGCCCATATTACAAAGTCATCAAAGATACCTGTGTTTTTCATATGTTTTTCAATTTCGCCTGGTGCAAGTAGGGGTTCTACAAATTGATCTTCATATGGATTGTAGGTATTTTCTGCAGCATGTACGTTCATTGTTATTAGTACAAATAATCCAATTAATATTTGCATGTAATTCTTTCTTGTTGATTATTATAATGTTTCTTCTTCAATACAATTATCTAAAAAACCATCTGCTAAACAATGAGAAACATCTGTATCTTTAGGAAGACTCAATAATGTGCGTATTGCGTCTTCAGTATCTTTCACATGATACTTTGCTGTTAGATGTGTTTTCGCCGAGCTTTTTTGATTATAGCGTTGTGAGCATATTTTGCATTTAAAGGGTTTTTCGTTGGTATGTATAAACTGATGTCTTTTGAGTTTGTACGGAGTAGTCCAACGTTTTAAACGTCCTGCTTCTGTCGGGCATAAATTACAACAAAGTATTGGTTTTGAATTGTCTGTAAAAATGGGTTTTTGTGCTTTGGCACTTGAGCCAGATTGTTTTTGTGCCATTTTAACAGTTGGTAGAAGATGAGTTCCTCTTTTTGATTTAGCGACTGCAGCTGCCATAATTATGGCATCCCTCTTCATGCTTGCATTGTTTTTTTGCACGGATGGTGGTGGAACAGGCGGAAGAGTTAGGGAATCACCCGAAGTGGATAGAGTAGCAGCTTTTATAGGAACAGCTAGGACGGTTTGAGAAATGTTTTCTTGAGTTGCTTTATGGGGATTGTTAAGATCAACAGCTGAATTAAAACTAAAAAGTGGAATTGCTAAAATTAATAAAGGGCTTATTAAGAGCGTTTGTTTATTCATAAATATTCCGTAGTAGTTGTGGTAAAAAAGAATTTTAGTTTGATTGCATAATGTACTAGAGTCAAGAAAATTTAATAAAAAGGGTGTTTTATGAAGAGAGTAGTTGTACTGTCGTTGCTTGTTAACACATTTGCATATGGGTTCACTTCAGAGCCATTATCGGACACGCTTAAAAAAGAATTGGTTCAACGCAATGTTTGGAGTAGAGAATGTCCTGTTTCTATGGAGAGACTTAGGTTGTTGACTATGGCCTACATAGATTTTGATGGAAAAGAACACACTGATGGCAAAATGATTGTACTTGACGCTGTGGCAGATGATGTACTTGCTGTGTTTAAAAAACTGTATGAAATTAAATTTCCTATTGCTCGGATGGAGCTTATTACTCAATATAATGGTGATGACGACCTTTCACTTGCAGCTAATAATACGAGTGCCTTTTGTTATCGATCCATCACCGGCGGAGGGCCTGTTTCGCTTCATGGTCTTGGAGTGGCAATAGATATTAATCCCATTCAGAATCCTTACCTTGGGTTTGGAGGAGGCTTTAAAGGGACTGTATATTCGGGGAAAGTTTTAGTTTTGCCTTCCAAGGGGGCTGACTATTTAAACCGAGCTCATGACCGTGTGGGTATGGCAGAACAAGTGGTCTCTATCTTTAAAGAACATGGTTTTACTGACTGGGGAGGCGATTGGGGAGATGGTGATCAAGGGGGCAGAATAGACTACCAGCACTTTGCTGTACCCAGAGAAAAGGCGGAGAATCTCGTAAAAATTGACAAATAAGGCCCCTCTGGTAAGCTAGATAAACGTAAAAATCAAACTATTCAAGCTTATTTGTAAGGTAGTAAAAGTCTATGGTCAAGACAAAAACAGCAGAAAAAAAACCTGCTGCAAAAAAAACGACAGTTTCAAAAACTGTTGCTCCTAAAAAAGCGGCTCCTAAAAAAACAGCTGAACCTAAGAAGGTAGAAGCTAAAAAAGTTTCTCCGGATAAGCCAGAGACAAAGGCTGCTTCAACAGCGGATAAAGTAGTAGCAACTCCTCGTAAAAAGGGTGCTATGGGAGCTGTAATTGGTGCGGTTGGTCGTCGTAAAGCTGCGGTTGCTCGTGTATGGGTTCGTCGCGGGAAAGGCGGAGTAGCGATTAATAATCAACGTTGCGCTGACTATTTTAACACAGATGAAACTCGTACTGCTGCAGTAAAAGGTCTTGTATCTTGCGATGTAGTAAACAAATACGACGTTATTGCAAACGTACAAGGTGGTGGAAAGGTTGCTCAATCTGAAGCAGTTAACCTTGGTATTGCTCGTGCGCTTGTAAAAGAAAGCGAATCTTACAAGGCAACGTTAAGAGCAAACGGCTCTTTAACAGTTGACTCTCGTAATAAAGAGCGTAAAAAGCCTGGTCAAAAAGGTGCTCGTGCGAAGTTCCAATTTGTAAAACGTTAATCGTATATCCAAGTTATCGAAAAAGGGTTTTCGGGTGTGTAGTGTTGTTGGCTATATTGGCAAGCAGCAGAGTCGACAGGTAGTTTTAGATGGTTTGAAACGTCTAGAATATCGTGGATATGATTCAGCTGGATTTGCGTGTCTTGATCAAGATAGTTGTCAATTAATGTATGCCAAAGCGCCCGGAGCTCTTTCTAATTTGGTTGATATTTTTAACACCCAACCCATAAATGGATCGGTTGGTATTGGTCATACTCGTTGGGCAACTCACGGTGTGGCGAATAAACAAAATGCGCATCCGCATTTTGACTGTCAAAAAACTATCTCTCTTGTTCATAACGGAATCATAGAAAATCACGTCGAGTTAAAAGCTCAGCTTTCTTCTAGGGGGCATGAATTTCATTCAGACACAGATAGTGAAGTGGTTGCTCATTTGTTAGAGCAAGCTTTCTTGGAAAAACCTAAATCGGTAGTGGCAGCGGTAGAGTCGGTAGTGTCTCAACTTGCCGGTGCATATGCTTTTGTAGCGGTGCTCAAAGAGCATCCAGATATGTTGATTATTGCACGTAAGGGTTCTCCTTTGTGTGTAGGGATCGGTGAAGACGAGATGTTTGTAGCGTCAGATGTATTGGCATTTGCGGGCAGAACGCAACGTGTTCTGTTTATGCAAGAGCAAACGTTTGCGCTGGTTTCTCGTAATAATGTTGCTGTTTATGGTTTTGACGGTAAAAAAATTAAACACGAAATTAAAGAGCTCGATGCGCAATGGCTAGCGGCTGAAAAAGACGGTCACGAGCATTATATGCTTAAAGAGATTTATGAGCAGCGAGAAGTTATTCACAAATCTGTTTGTTTTTATAAAACTATTAGTAGTGATATTTGGAATCATCTTGGTATTACCAAGTCGTTTGTTAAGAAAATAAAAAAAGTAGTTTTTGTGGCGTGTGGAACATCTGCGCATGCAGGGCAAATAGCACAGTATTTTTTTGAAGAAGTCTGTGGATTGCCAACACAGACAGTGCTTGCTTCTGAATTTAGGTATCGATCGTTCTTCGAAGATAAGAACACACTCTATGTTGCAATTTCTCAATCAGGAGAAACTGCAGACACACTTGAGGCTATTCGCTTTTTAAAGGAACGGAATCAAACAGTTGTAGCGCTAACTAATGTTGCTTCGAGTACCATGGTTCGTGAGTGTGATGGTTTCTTGTTAACGCAAGCTGGTCCAGAGGTTGCCGTTGCTTCTACTAAGGCATTTTCAACACAAGTTGTTGCGTTGTATTGGTTGTCTCATCGCATGGCATATGAAAACGGTAACATTACTCAAAAAGCATTTGAGCAAGCGCAAGATGATTTATTGATTGCTGCTGAGTCTTTAGAGAACGCTCTTGAGAATGTTAAACATACCATTGTGGAAACGCTAGCTCCTGAATATGCCCCTTATGAAAAATTTATCTTTTTAGGTAGACACATCAGTTTACCGTTTGCCCAAGAGGCGGCATTAAAGCTTAAAGAGATTGCGTACGTGTTTACGCAAGCGTACCCATCGGGAGAACTTAAACACGGCCCTTTGGCTCTTATTGATGATCAAACGCCTGTTTGTTTATTCTCTCATCCAGATCCTATTATTTATCAAAAAATGTTAGCTAGTGCACAAGAAGTTAAAGCGCGTAAGGGTAAAATTATAGCATTTCTTTTTGAGGGCCAAGATGAACTTACTGCGCTTGTTGACCATGCCATTACGTTCCCTCTTGTTGCAGGGAATCTTTCTATTCTTCCCATGACTGGTGTAATGCAAGTTCTTATGTATTATATTGCACGTATCCGTGGGTGCGAAATAGACAAACCTCGCAATCTTGCAAAATCTGTTACGGTTGAGTAAAAAATATTTTTTATTGTTACTAGTTTTAGGGGTTTTATGAAAAAAACGTATGTTTATATTTTGTTGTCATTGTATGCTTCATTTAGTTTTTGTGCTTCTTCTGGAGTAGGTGGAAACATGTCTGAAGATCGTTTGTTCCGTATTCTCTGTTCTGTCAGTACTGATGAGAAGGCAGTGCAGACATTTCTTAATTCTGGAGTAGATGTGAATTCCAGAGACGGTTATGGCAGAACTTCGTTGTATTACGCGTGTCATAACAAGTGTCAGGGAATGAAGGGAATGGTAGGAAAATTGATTGCTCATAATGCAGATGTAAATGTCAAAGAGAATTCTAAAGATACTCCATTGCATTACGCATGTCATAAAGGTCATCAGGAAGCGGTATCGGCATTGATTGATAATAATGCAGAGGTAGATGCCCGTAATGCTAAAGAAAATACTCCATTACATTACGCATGTTTTTACGGTCATCAGGAAGTGGCACAGCTCTTGATTGATAATAATGCAGAGGTAGATGCCCGTAATGCTAAAAAAGAGACTCCATTATATTATGCATGCATTAAAGGCTGTCAGGAAGTGGTAGAGGAATTGCTTGCTCATAATGCAGAGGTAAACTCAACGGATGCTTTTGGAGATACTTTATTGCATAAAGCATGTTGTGCAGAATATAAGACTGCAGTAGAAAGCTTGCTTGCTCACAATGCAGAGATAAATGCAACGGATGCTCTTGGAGAGACTCCATTGCATAAGATATGTTGCAAAGGAAATCTCGCTGCAATAGCATTCTTGCTTGAGAACAATGCAAATGTCAATGCGAAAGATTGTGGAGGGGAGACTCCATTGCATAAAGCATCTTGTAATAGTGAGAGTGAAGTAGTAAGGCGCTTGCTTACTCATAATGCAGAGGTAGATGCCCAAGATTCTTCAGGTGAGACTCCATTACATAAAGCATCTTGTAATGGTCAGAGTCGAGTAGCAAGGCTTTTGCTTACTAACAATGCAGAGGTAGATGCCCGTAATACTGAAAGAGAGACTCCATTACATTACGCATCTTGTAATGGTCAGATTCGAGTAGCAAGGCTTTTGCTTACTAAAAATGCAAAGGTAGATGCCCGTAATACTCAAAGAGAGACTCCATTGCATAAAGCATGTCGTAATAGTAAGTATAGTACGGTAGATCTCTTGGTTCGTAACAATGCAGAGGTAGGTGCACAAGATTCTTCAGGTGAGATTCCATTAGATAAAGTTTCTTCTAAAGGCGATTCTCAAATGGAGTTCTTATTAACGCAGAGGTAGAGGTATAATTGTTTTTTATTGTTATGAGTTTAGGGGTTTTATGAAAAAAATGTATGTTTATATTTTGTTATCATTGTGTACTTCATTCATTTTCTGTGCGTCTTCTGAAGTGGTTGGAAATGTATTCGGAGATACACTATTACATCGTTACTGTTATAGTGGTAATAAGGAGTACGTAGAATCATTTCTTGCTAACAAACCAGCAGAAGTAAATGTTAAGAATGATAGTGCTCAAACTCCATTACATAGCGTGTGTACTACTCATTATTGTGATGTGGCAGCGGTTTTGCTTGATTATAATGCAGAGGTAGATGCGAAAGAACATCTTGGAGATACACCATTGCATAAAGCATCTTTCAGTGGTCATAAGGATATGGCACAGCTTTTAATTGATAATAAAGCACAGATAAATATTAAGAATAATCTTGGAGAGGCTCCATTGTATTATGCATCTTGCAGTGGCCATAAGGATATCGCAGCCCTCTTGCTTGCTTATAATGCACAGATAAATATTAAGAATAATCTTGGAGATACACCATTGCATAAAGCATCTTGCAGTGGTCATAAGGATATGGCAGCCCTCTTGCTTGCTTATAATGCACAGATAAATATTAAGAATGATCTTGGAGATACACCATTGCATTATGCATCTTTCAATGGTCATAAAGATATGGCACAGCTTTTGATTGATAATAACGCAGATAGAGAGGCACAAGATTGTTGTGGAGATACACCATTGCATAAAGTATGTTGTAAAGGCGATCAGGAGATGGCACAGCTCTTGATTGATAATAATGCAGAGGTAAATCCGAAAAATAGTCTTAAGGAAACTCCATTGCATAAAGCATATTCTAAAAGTCATGTAATAATGTCACAGCTTTTGATTGATAATAACGCAGATAGAGAGGCACAAGATGATTTTGGGAATACTCCATATCAAGCATATTGTAAGGCTCATCATTTAGTAATAGAGCCTATTGGTTGATAACAATGCAGATATAAAGGTATAACTGTTTTTTATTAGTAGGAATACTGAGGGTTGTATGAAAAAATTTTTAGTTTTAGTTTTATTTTTATTTAGTACCGTGCAAGCGTCTCAAATTCCTGTCAGAGGTGCATATGAATTTCGATCAAAACCAGAACTTATGCCGAGCCCAAAAACATTAACAGAAGCTGTTCGTTGGGGAACGCTAGAAGAAGTAAAAATGTTTTTGTCCTGTGGGTGGAACCCTAATGCAAGTGACAAAAATGGTAGAACCTCTATGCACTTTGTAATTTTTAGACAAGATAATCATGCTATTTTTATTTTACAAGAACTACTTTTTGCAGGAGGGAGTCTAACGGTGCTAGATAAAAATGAAGCGACCCCTGTACATGAAGCTCTTACCTTGGGTAATAAAAAGGCACTTAAAATATTTATAGTTTCTTATGGTTTGGTTTTTGATTCTTTATTAACTAAGAAATATCCGGTTATAGATAAAGTTGCTGTTGAATTGGGTTTTCCTCCGTCACAGGCTACGGTACAAGAGTGCTCTGCTTCTGGTTCTTTTTCAAAAACTATAGCACGTCCAAGCCCTTTTTAATTGTGGTCTGATAGATCTTGTTTTTACTCTTTTTATTCGTTTATACTTGGCTCGATTATTAATTCATCTATAAAGGGGGACGGGGATGAAAAGATTCGTATTTTTATTTTTACTTACCATTTCACTCACTGCTGTAGATCATAAAAAGGTTCCAGACATTTATGTTCACGAAGAGTCGGTAGGGTATGAGCCAGGAGAAAGAGATAGAATTGCAACGGGAAAGACAGATTGTGCAACAGCAGAGAATTTTGAGCAGCTTATGGAAAACGGGCAATATGATTTATGTCGTGCCTATTTAGCAGGTAAAAAACCTGCAGAGATCACAGCTTTAAAATTATTTCTTCCGCGTAAACCTGGTAAGGTGTTAACCAAACAAGAGGAAATTGAGGCTGTTCAAAAAAGATCAAAAAAAATTGATCAAATCATGGGAGAACTTTGGGGGCTTCCTTCTGGAGAAGAAGTTAATCTTGCTGATGATGAAAAAGACTTTCTAAAAGGTGTTTGCGCAAGATTTCCTTTACATCATAGAGCATTTTTTGGAGATAAAGGAGCCGTTAATTGGTTTTTGAAACATTATCCAGGTTATGACGTTTCAACTACTACTGTAACAGGTTATACAGCTTCTGATGTTGCTTGTCACGAGGGGTATGTATCACTTGCAAATGAACTTAAGGCGTTAACTAGTAGACCAAAGAAACAGGGAACTTTTTCAAGGCCTAAAAAACGCTTGCTCTGGATTTTTTTGTTTCTGTTTAATTGTCATCTTTTATATGCAAGTCAGGCATAAAAAAAGGCCACATTTAAGTGGCCTTAATCTTATCTTCTTATATGATATCTCTGTTCGAGTTTCCTTCGAGGAGGATTCTTTTCGGTAATAATAAAAACAAACATAAAAAACAAACTACACATGAATGCGGAGGATAACCACCTCTTGTGTTTTCGCCTCATATAGTCCTTTAAATAAGGGTTACCAAATATCAGGGGATCAAGTATGACGGATTCCCTTTAATATGTCAAAGAGCCTTAGTTTTAGGATTTTATCTCTTGCAAATTAAGCTTACGGTCTACCACATAGTTCTCCGTTAGGAACGCTTTTTGAGCCTGACGGGTGATCATGGTTGGGTGAGCTTTTTTGCCTGCATTGAGCATGTCTATAATACTTACTGTGTTTTGAACCATATAGTCATTGGCAAGCATTTCTTTACGTTGTTCTTTCCATGGAGTTTTGTCGTCTTTCTTTTTCTTCTTTTCTTTCTTTTCTTCTTTTTCCCCGTGTGGCTTAATTGAGCCCTTGAGCGCTTTTTCTCTACCATAGGTTTCAGTCATCCATTTATGAGTATCACTTAATGGCAGTCTAGGTTCAATGACAAAATCTGGTGTTACTCCTTTTCCTTGAATGCATGTATCAAAAGGTAAGTAGTAGAGTGCGGTGGTTAAACGTAGTGCGCATTCATTAGAAAGTGGAATAACTTCTTGTACAGAACCTTTACCAAAGGTTTGAGTTCCCACTACAAAAACATGCAAATCTTTATCTTTTTCAGAATACACTTTCAGTGTTCCTGCCATAATTTCAGCAGCAGAAGCGGTGTAGTTATTTACAATAAAGAAGATTGGCATACCTTTTGCAATTGGTAGTGGATCGCGTGTTGTTTTCCAGCTTTCAGTTACTTTGTGTTCACGGTTTTTGGTAACAGCAACTAATGTATCTTTTGGTAAGAACAGGCCAGCAATATCAAGTGCAGATTCAAAAAGTCCACCAGTGTTATTACGAAGATCAATAATAATGCCTTTACACTTTTTCTCATGGGCTTTTTTTAGAGTGTCTGCTACATGTTGTGCTGATTTTTCGCTAAAGATAGAAAGCAATAAGTAATATACATTTTGATCTGGTAGATAGAACGAGAGTGAGATTTCATCTTTAATAATGTCTCGTTTTACTTTGAAGTCCATAGGTTCTGGGTATTTGTCTCGCATTACTTTTAGGTTTACGGTTGAATGACGTTCACCTTTAAGTTTATTCATAATCTGGTCAATTTTCATGCCTTTAATAACATCATCATTAATTTGCATAAGTTTGTCGCCTGCACGAATACCAGCTTTGTCAGATGGTCCTCCAGGCACAATTTCTATGAATGGTAAGAATTCATCATCTTCATCTTTTAAATCTCCTGGAAGAACAACTCCAATACCAGAAAATTCACCAGACATTTTTTGTTGAAGATTTTTCATATCGTCTGGTCCGAGTACACTAGAGTGAGGATCACGTTTGGCAAAGCTATTAAAGCTATCTATGAATGCTTTTTGTACTTCTTTGGCGGTTAAATTTTTATAATATTTGTGATAAATCAGATTTACAACTTCGCTCAGAGTTTGAGACATTTTGATAATTTCTTGCTCTGCAGGCTGTAGGGTTGACTTGATAATCATGTTTGCTACTAGAGGTTGTATGCAGATGAGGGTGGCGAGTAAAAAAATCTTTTTCATGGTTAGTCCTTTTAATTAGTTCGTGACTCTTCATATCTCTTTACCGTACACTGATCCTAAAAGCGGTGTGAAGACCTTGAAGAAAGGAGAGTCGAAAATGGTCATTACTAAACGGCATATGTTACGTATATTTTTCATGTTCGAAATTGTTATTTTTGCTTCGATCTATTTTTTTAGTGCTCAGGGGTTACGTGTTCTGCAGGGCATGCAGAAAGAAAATGAGCATGTGTACCAAGAAATAACGTACCTTAAAAGTGAAATTGCCGTTTTAGAAGAAGAAGTTATCGAATGGGAAAACAATTCTTTCTATAAAGAAAAAATTGCACGTGAAGATTTGCAGATGGCCAAAAAGGGTGATGAGGTTTATTTCTTATAATTTGTTTTTTGTATTTCTCTGAGTACTGTATGGGTAGTGCATAAATTTGTGCGATAATAACAATTACGTTAACCTACCAAATTAAAACCATTTACTAAGAGAAAGAAAAAATGTACGAATTACCAAAACTTCCCTATGACTACGGCGCTCTTGAACCATACATCGAAGCTCAAATCATGGAGCTGCATCATGCAAAGCATCAACAAGCGTATGTAAATGGCCTTAATGCAGCGCTCGAAAAACATCCTGAGCTCTTTAATAAATCACTTGATGAACTTCTTAAAGATTTAAATGCAATCCCCGAAGATATTCGAACAGCCGTTCGTAATCATGGTGGTGGAGTAAAAAACCATACAGATTTTTGGCATGTTATGAAACCAGGCGGTGGTGGTGAACCTAAAGGCCCTGTGGCTCAAAAAATTAAAGAAGCATTTGGTAGTTTTAATGCCTTTAAAAATCAATTTACTAAAGTCGGAAAGTCTCGCTTTGGTAGTGGTTGGGCATGGCTCTCTTTAGACAATAACGGTAAGATGCTTATCTCTTCTACGGCAAATCAAGATACTCCCCTTTCGGAAGGCCTTCATCCTGTTTTAGGCTTAGATGTGTGGGAACATGCTTACTATCTTCAATATTTTAATCGTCGTCCCGATTATATAGATGCTTGGTGGAATACCCTTAATTGGGAAAGAGTTGAAGAAAATTATCATAATCTTGTGGGGTAAATAAGCTTATATTTTAAAGAGCCGGCCCAATTGACAAATAGAAAACATTTATTATAATAAGTCTTATAGAGTTAGATTTTAATAAATGGAGGTTTCTATGAAAAAGGTATTATCGCTTTTAAGTTTATGTTCTTTTGTAGTGCTGCAAGCAGCTTCGATAGGTTCTGATTATAATAAGGTTATAGACTCTGAATTACGTATACAAAGTGATGATTCCGGGCTTGTGGAATCACCGATAAGTTTTGATGATTCTTTAGATACCGAGGTTATTATTGCACTTGAAAAACCAATCGAGATTAACGGGAAAAAGGTTGGTGAAGTTACAGAAACTATAGGACAGCTTCAATTTAAATATAACAATATGCGGGTACTTATTGAGATGCTGTCTCCTTTTATCCATGAGCATGATAAAAATCACATGAGAGCTATTTTGAAATACTCTCCTGAAGATAAAAAATCTCTTATTGATCTAGCTAGAGACAAGATGGAAAAACACGGTAACAAAGATAAAAGATGGGAAGCTCCAAATAATGCTGTGCAGAATTTTACATTTTTGAAGAGTTTAATTTAAGATTTTAAACATAAAATACTTTTAGAGCCGGTCTATTGTAGGCCGGCTCTAATTTTTTGGTCTTCTTTTACGGTCTTTACAAAAGACTTGAATGGTAAAAGGGAATTTCAATGGAAAGGTTATTCTTATTATTGAGTTTATGTACGATAGATTTTACACAAGCAGTAGTTGTATGGCCCAGTCTAGATAAGAAAAAAGAGGAATGAGTGACGGTTTATTTTGCTTCAAGTAGTGTTCTGACTATCTTCGAGGAATAAGATAATTTTCGGGGTGCAATATTGGTGAATCTGTGAAGAATTCAGGGAGTGCCTGAGGTTGATTCGTAGTATGTTCGGCTTGAAGAAGGGAACCCATTATTGTTCGAATAGTTTGGCTAAAATCCCTAAAAACAGTATACTAAAAGCTTAATGATGGTATTAAAGTAACCGTAGCAAGGGGATAAATCCCGATGACCAAAGAAAAAGATCTAAACGTAGAAGATACTCATACTGTTAACCCAGATGCTTCTGAGGAGCACCATATTCGGGTTGAGAAAGTCAAAAAATTACGAGACCAGGGTATTGAGCCATGGCCTGAATTTAAGGAAGTGCCAAACACTTCTAAGCAGGTTATTGATGAATTTAAAGAAGATTCAGAAGTTGAGTATGCTATTGCGGGTCGTGTTGTAGCTTTGCGTTGGCATGGAAAAAGTGCTTTTGCGCAGTTGCAAGATCGTCATGGTCGTGTGCAGGTCTACTTTAAAAAAGATATTATTGGTGAAAAAACGTTTGATCTTTTTCAAGATAACTTAGACTTGGGAGACATTCTCTGGGTTAAGGGAATCACTTTCAAAACTAAAACTGGCGAAACTACGATTAAAGCTTTTGAAGGCACACTACTTTCTAAGTGTCTTCATCCTCTACCAGAAAAATTTCATGGTATTGCCGATGTAGAGATTAAATATCGTCAACGTTATTTAGATCTCATCTCCGACCAAGAGAGTAGAAACAAATTTGTAGTCCGCTCAAAGCTCATTAGCGGACTACGTCATTATCTTGAAGACCATGAGTTTATGGAAGTAGAAACACCAATGCTTCATCCTATTCCGGGTGGTGCGGTGGCTAAGCCTTTTGTAACACATCATAATGCTCTGCATTCAGACCTGTATTTGCGTATTGCTCCAGAGCTTTACCTTAAAAGACTTGTCGTTGGTGGATTTGAACGTGTGTATGAAATTAACCGTAGCTTTAGAAACGAAGGTATTTCTACAAAGCACAATCCTGAATTTACTATGCTAGAGTTCTATATGGCGCACAAAGATTATCATTACATGATGAATTTTGTAGAAGATATGCTCAAAAAAGTAGTTAAAAAATCATGTGAGACAGATCAAGTTGCATTTGGTGAACATACCTTAGATTTTGCAAAACCATTTGAACGCATGAGTATCAAAGAAGCTGTGCTTAAACATGGTAATTACAAAGAAGAAGACGTTTCTATCGATAAAATTGACGATGAGATAAAAAAACATGGAGCAAAGCTTCAGGTTAAAGACGCATCTTATGGGCAGAAGTTATTTTTATTGTTCGAAGAAGTTGCAGAGTCTCATCTTATTCAACCAACATTTATCACCGACTTTCCGGTAGAAGTTTCTCCACTTTCAAAGCGTGATGTAAATAATCCAAATTTTGTATCTAGGTTTGAACTGTTCATGGGTGGAATGGAACTTTCTAATTGTTTCAATGAGTTAAACGAACCGTTTGATCAAGAAGAGCGATTCAAAGAGCAAGCAGCGACTCATGCTGCTGGTGATGACGAAGCAATGCATTTTGACGGTGACTATGTTCGTGCGCTTGAATATGGATTACCTCCAACAGTGGGTGTTGGAATTGGTATTGATCGTCTTGCTATGATTTTAACCAATACTACTTCTATTAAGGACGTTATCTTGTTCCCAACCCTTAAGAGAAAAGACTAATTATTGATGTGTCTTTTCTAATCTTTTAGAAGAGGTAGATTTCATAACTTGTGAGAGACTTGGAGTCCCTTTTTTTCTTTTAAAAGATGAAGAAGTTTTTTCTTGATGCTTTAAAGTTTTTTTGTGCCTTTTAAGCGAAGAGAGTATTCCAAATGTTTGATTACAAGGAGCACATAAATAAACTTTGCTTTTTGTATGTATCCTTATATGAATTTTAAGGGCACCTTTTCGGGCAAAGGTTTTATTACAAGTATCACAAGAAAACGGTTTCTCACCGCTATGTTTTGATTGTGTATGAAGTTTAAGGTCACCTTTTCGGGCAAAGGTTTTATTACAAGCATCACAAGGAAACGGTTTCTCACCGCTATGTACTTCTTTTCGATGTGTCATTAACCCTTTTTCTTGTGCAAATGTTTGATTGCATTCGCTGCAGCGAGCATTGATTACTTTTTCATGTGTTCTTGTATGTCTTTCCAAAGCATTACTTGTTGTGAATATTTGACTGCAGAGATTGCAAAAAAGATCTTTAGAAAAAGTTCTGTTAGAAGATGCAGATTGAACAATAGATGTATTTGTTAAAAATAATGCGAAAATTATAACTATTAATTTTTTATTCATTTAGGTTCCGAAAATTATAAGATAAAAACTTATTGTGACAGAAAGGGTATTATGAATCAAGCATTATTAATGAATCCTGAAGCAGGTTTTCAAGATCAAGAGTATATGGATACCAAAAAAAGAGGTGATTAGTCATAAGGACGTTACCTTGTTCCCAACCCTTAAGAGAAAAGACTCATTATTTATTTGTACTTTCTAATCTTTTGAAAGAGGTAGATTTCATAGCTTGTGAGAGACCTGGAGTTTCCTTTTTTCTTTTAAGAGATAAACCTGCTATTTCTGGATGTTGTGCATTATTGTGCCTTTGCAGCCCATAGTGTCTAGTAAATACGGCGTTGCAAAGAGCGCATAAATAAGATCTGTGTTTTTTGTGTACTTCATTTATATGTCTGTTAAGAACGTTTTTTCGGCTAAATTCTTTCTTGCAGATATTACAAGAATGGGATGCTTTTTCGCCATGTACTTCATCTGTGTGTCTTTTAAGACCCTCTTTTCGAACAAATTTTTTTGGGCAAAAACGGCAAGAATAGGATGCTTTTTCGCCATGTATTTCATTTGTATGTCGCTTGAGACCATATTTTTCTGTAAATGTACGTGCACATTGGGTGCAACTATAATATCCTTTTTCTTCATGTGTTTTTCTATGTTCTGTAAAATCTTTATTTGTTTTAAACATTTGATTACACGTATTGCAGACAATATCTTTAGAAAAAGCTGTGTCAGAAGATGCAGATTGAACAGTAGATGTATTTGTTAGTAATAATCCGAAAATTATAATTATTAATTTTTTATTCATTTAGATCCCTAAAATTATAATATAAAAGTCTATGTGTTATACTTTGTTTGTTGATATGACTTTATTTAGGTTTGTGTATTATTTCTTTAAAAATAAAAATTCATTCTGACAGAAAGAGGATTATGAAGCAAGTATTATTAATGATTTCTGAAGTAGGTTTTCAAGAGCAAGAGTATACGGATACTAAAAAAGTATTAGAAGAGGCAGGGGTTAAAGTTCTTACCACTTCAGATCATTCAAAAGAGGCGATTGGGCATAATGGAGTAAAGCAAAAAATAGAAGTGCAACTTGACCAAATTAATCCACGAGAATACGATGGTATCTTTGTAATCGGTGGTTCTGGTGCGCTTGATCATTTAAATGTCCCTAAAGTTCACAAAGTGTTAAGTGAATTTTTTGCTCTCGATAAACCGTACGGTGCTATTTGCATTTCTTCTCGTATTCTTGCTCAAGCAGAATTGTTGCAAAACAAAAAAGCTGCATGTTGGAACAAAGATGAAAAAGCACAAGCTATTTTGGAAGCTTATGGAGCAGAGTTTGTGGATGAACATGTGGTGACTGATGGCAAAGTAGTAACAGCTAATGGCCCCGATGCAGCAATAGATTTTGGTAAAGCAATTTTAGAAGTTATATAGAAAGATAATATGCAAACAGTGTCCGGCATTAAATATTTATGGAAGCTCCCAGAGACAGACACGCAGAAAATGCTTGATATTGCATCTGAATTTAGTCTTTCTATACCTCTTTCTCAAATTCTTATCTCGCGTGGGTATACAACAAAAGATGCTATAGAGGATTATCTGTTTAGTTCAGAAACCAAAGATGTATCTTCTGCGGTGCTTATGAAAGATGCAGAGAAAGCGGTAGATAGAATTTTAACAGCAATAAAAAATAACGAAAAAATCTTAGTCTTTGGTGATTACGATGTTGACGGAATAACTTCTTCTTCTCTTATGATGACGGCACTAAAACCCCTTGGGGCAGATGTTAATTTTTATTTGCCTCATCGTGTAAAAGATGGTTATGGCCTTTCAACTAAAATTGTAAATCGTGCAGCAGACAATAATTATAAAGTTGTTATTACGGTTGATAATGGAACAACTGCCTTTGAACAAGCAAAAGTGGCAAAAGAACGTGGCATTGATTTAATTATTACCGATCATCACCAACCTCACGGTGACCTTCCAGATGCCTATGCGATTGTAAACCCCCATCAAAAAGATTGCGAGTATCCGTTTAAAGAGTTTGCAGGTGTTGGGGTAACGTTTAAAATACTTACACTGCTGTATGAGAAGTTAGATAAACAATTGCCTGAAAAAGCCTATGAGCTTTTGCTTCTGGGGACTGTTGCAGATGTTGTGCCATTGCTCGGAGAAAATCGATTTTGGGTTCGGTACGGTTTGCAGTGGGCCAATACCAAAGAAAGTCTGTCTTTACGTGTCTTAAAAGAGAACGGTAAGTGTACACGACCTAAGCTGTCATCTCTTGATGTTGGTTTTAGGATAGCTCCTCAGATTAATGCGTTAGGTCGTTTAGAGGATCCACGACAGGGTGTTGCCTTTTTATTAGGGGTCGATGAAAAAGAGTCTCGGCATATTGGTTCTGTTTTATATCAACTGAACGAGGCAAGAAAACAGATAGAGCGTACCATATTCGAAGATGTTGAAACGTTAATTGAGAATGGCACCATTGACCTGACCAAAGAAAAAATCATTCTTGCAGGTGGAAAAAAATGGCCTCCTGGGGTAATTGGTTTGGTGGCTTCTCGATTAGTGGGTAAGTATGGTCGCCCTGTTTTACTTTTCCATTTAACAGATAAAGGTAAAGCTAAGGGTTCGTGTAGAACTATTGAACCTTTTAATATTTTTGAGGCGCTGACAGAAAACTCAGAGTTGCTAGACCAATTTGGTGGGCATGCCATGGCTGCTGGTTTAGCGTTAGATCAAGATAAGTTAGCAGATTTAAAACAGGCGCTTGAAAAGCGCGCAGAGCGTCTATTAACGGCAGAAGATTTGCAACAAAAATTAGTGTGCGATGCCGCAATTACTTTACCCGATGTTGGTGCTAAGTTGGTGCGAGACATGGAGTATTTAGAGCCATTTGGTGCAAAGAATTCTCAACCAACGTTTTATTTGCGTAGTGTATCGTTGGTTCAAAAGCCTCAATTGTTAAAGCTTTTGCATGTTAAATGCATGGTTTTTGCAGAAGGAATTATTAAGCCTGTTATTTTTTTCAACAGACCTGAATTGTTTGATATACTTAATGCACAAGAAGAAGAACCTTTTGATTTGGCTGTTCAGGTGACAGAGAATCATTGGCAAGGACGTTCGCAGGTAGAGTTAATGGGAGTGGACGTTGCTAACACAAAGGAAGATGCATGATTATAACAATTGACGGTCCTGCTGCAAGTGGAAAGTCTACTATTGCACGAATGGCGGCAGAGCATCTTAATTTTTATTATTTAAATAGTGGTCTTTTGTATCGTGCGGTTACTTATATTCTTATTCATAATCATAAGTATACTCAGCATCAGTTACGGGAGGTAGTGCAGAAAGATATTGATGAATGTACAGATATAAAACGTATTTTTTATGCATATAACCCTCAAGAGGGTTCTACTGTAATGTATGATGAGCAAGACATTACCCGCTTTTTAAAAGATCCACAGATAGATCAATGCGTTTCTATTATAAGTCCTCAAAAGATAGTTAGAGAGGCTCTTTCTGATTTACAACGCGCTATTGCAAAAAGTCATGATGTGGTCGTTGAAGGGCGAGATGTGGGTTCGGTTGTTTTTCCTCATGCTGATTACAAGTTTTTTCTTACAGCATTACTTGAAGTTAGAGCGGAAAGATGGCGTAAGTATCAAGAGAAAAAGGGTAATTCTTATTCTTTGGATCAGGTAAAAGAGCTTGTTGCGCATCGTGATTCTAATGATAAGAGTAGGAAGATTTCTCCTTTAATGGTTCCTGCTCAAGCAATTACCATAGATAATTCGAATCTAAGCCTCCAAGAAACAGTGCAGCAAATTTTAAAACATATTAAAAACTAAAAAAAGCCACCCTTAAGGATGGCTTTTTTTAATAGCAGTAGCTTATGCAAAAAGAGCGTCTGTGTTGTCTAACTCGATGTGTACATGCTTTTTGTGTTTTTTCGTAGGAGTTGCTTTGTGCTTTTTCACAACATGCTTCTTATGAGCTGCTTTGTGTTTTTTTACTACATGTTTCTTATGAGCTGCTTTTTTGCTGTGTGTCTTAGCTTTGGGTGCATTTGAACGTTTGCAGCAACATCCTGGAAGTGCTAAAATTGCAATCGCGCAAAGAGTCATCATTAGTTTCTTCATTCTTCTTTCCCTTTCTTTTGTGAAGATAAACTATTACTTTTGACCTTTAATTATTTAGAAAATTAAAATCTTTTTTGAAGATAACGTATTCTAAAGAGCGAGTGCAATAAAATAGTCTTGAGAAGGGTGTTATTGTCGAATAATTTAAGGTAAAATAAATAAAATTAAATTCTTCGGGAGTATCATGGCAAAGTATATATTTGTAACAGGTGGGGTGTTAAGTTCGGTTGGTAAAGGGATTGTTGCGTCTTCGCTCGGTAAGATCTTAAAAGAGCGAGGCATCAAAGTAGGTATTCAGAAGTTTGATCCGTATATTAACGTTGATCCTGGGACGATGTCTCCTTATCAGCATGGAGAAGTTTTTGTTACCAACGATGGAGCAGAAACAGATCTTGACTTAGGGCATTATGAACGCTTTCTTGATGTAAATTTACAACGTTCATGCAGTGTAAGTTCAGGGCAAATTTATGCACGTGTTATCGAAAAAGAACGTAGAGGGGATTATTTAGGTGGAACCATTCAGGTTATTCCGCATATTACACAAGAAATTAAAAATGCTGTTAAGCAAGCTGCAAAAGATACCGATTGTGACGTGCTCATTGTAGAAGTTGGAGGCACCGTAGGTGATTTAGAGGCAGCACCATTTTTCGAAGCACTTCGTCAATTACAGTATGAAGAAGGTCGAGAAAACACAGCTTTTGTACATGTTTCTTGGTTAGCACACATGGGTGCAACGGGAGAACTTAAAACAAAACCTTCGCAGCATTCATTACGTGAACTTAGATCTATTGGTATTATTCCAGATATTGTTGTTGCTCGTGCAGATTATCCTATTGAACGTTCGCTTTGCGAAAAGCTTGGACACTTCTCTAATGTTCCGGGAGACCAAGTACTTTCTTTAATAACAGAAAAAGTTGCTTATAAGGTTCCTTTAACTCTTGAGAAACAAGGGCTCGGGAAATTTATGGTGAAACGTTTGGCATTAAAGGTGCAAGCGGCTACTCCAGATTGGTCTTGTTGGAAGACGCTTATAGAGAATATAGAAACAGATAGTCAAAAAAAACTAACTATTGGTCTGGTGGGTAAATATACTCAATTGCATGATGCTTATTTGTCTGTAGTTGAAGCATTACGTCATGCTGGGTATGCACAAAGAGTTCAAGTGTCTATCGCTTGGATTAATTCAGAGGAGCTTACTGAAGAAAATGTTGAAGGAGCTCTTTCGGTATGCGATGGTATTGTGGTGCCGGGTGGTTTTGGGTATCGCGGCGTAGAAGGGAAAATTCTTGCGGCTCGCTGGGCACGTAAAAATAATAAACCATATTTAGGTCTTTGTTTAGGGTTGCAAGTAATGTGTATTGATCTTGCTCGTGAGTGTATAGACAAAGCAGCAACGTCTTTTGAGTTTGATGAAAAAGCAAAAACACCTATTGTTGCGCTTATGGACGAACAAAAGAAGGTAACCAAAAAAGGCGGCACTATGCGTTTAGGTGTATATCCATGTAAAGTTATTCCTGGTACAAAAGCAGCGTGCGCATATAATACAGAAGAGATTCAAGAACGTCATCGGCATCGTCTTGAATTTAATAACACATATCGAGATCAATTAGAGAAAGCTGGTTTGGTAATATCTGGACAATCTCCTGATGGTTCTTTAGTAGAGATTGTGGAGCTTAAAGATCATCCTTTTATGGTTGCGAGCCAATTTCATCCAGAATTTTTATCACGGCCAGATAAGGCACACCCGTTGTTTTCAGCATTTCTGCAGGCTACCATTTAATGGTTCAATAAATGAATCTTCAGCTTTCATGTGATTAATTATTGCTTTAGGAGGCCTCTTTATGGCATTTTGAATTTTAGGATGACTCATGAAAGTTACCTTAAGATAGGCATAGAGAGGTTATAATGAAGAAAGTATGTGTTTTTATTCTATTACTTGTTGGAGGGTTTGATTTAGGCGCTTTGCCAAGTGCTTCTACATTGTCAAAAGACGATAAAGCAGAAATTGCAGCACTTCCGATCCCTGAACAACGAAAGCATATATTTAATTTTCCGTTACGGATATTATCCGATTCTAATGTTGATGTATCAACAGATGCCGCCCTTACAGCTCAATTATCGAAACTAGATCTTTATCAATTGATATCATCTGAGCATCGAAGCAGAGTTTTTCAAACAGTAAAATCTTTGCTGCCGTTGATCCCTGATATAATGAAATATATTCAAGAAGTTTTAAAACACGAAGTGGTAAGCATTATATTTTATGGAAGCTATCTTTGGGGTTTTGAGCCACGGGATTTAGATGTTCTTGTTGTGGTTAACAAGCGAATTTTAACAATTCATGAGATTCAAGATCTTGATACACTATTGTCTAAAGAAACAAAGTTGGAAAAAAATGTAAAAAAAGTAAGCTTCCACATTATCGGTCAAGAGGTGCTAAAAAATAATGTTGATCCTTATATTCCTGCAGATGTATTATTTGATAAACCTGGTTTGATGATTAATTCTTATCGTACAAGAGGAAATAAGACGCTTCTTGTTTTATGGGGGAAAAAATTTATTCTAACACCTCATCAAGTTGAAAATAATTTAGCCGATATGTCTAGACTATTAATTAGTGTTTATCAAAGGATGAATAATACGTTTTATAAGAAAAAAACTGAAGATGAACATTTTAGAAAATCAGCCAAAAGAATGAGCGTTGTTGCAACAGTATTATCTCGTATTCAAGGAAAATGGGTATTACCAAGGGAAAAGCGGGAAAGTTTAAGTGTAATCGGAATAACTGATCATCCATCTTCTGACCAGAAGCGTTTAATAGTTTCTGTTTATAGAGATGTTTTCAATGCATATCAGAAAATTATACAAAAGGTAGAGCAGGGAGAAATAACTAACATGGCACCTATGGAAGACTTAATTAAGGAAGAGAGGAATGATTTAAGCTTAAACAAATAAACTTTAAGCTCGAGGTGCGCCAATTGTTGCTATAGGAGCTTTGATTGTGTTATTCTGGTTCATAGTAAAGAATAATTAAAAGGAGGAAACTATGAAGAAAATATTAATTTTATCAATTGCACTTTTAGCAGCAGTTCCTGGATTGCAAGCTGATCATAATAATACTTGTTCATCAAGTAAAAAGCATGTTGCTAAGAAAGCATGTGCAACATGTGCCAATGCAAAAGTATGTAGAGCGTGTACAAGCCACGGTAAAGAAGCATGTTCTTGTAAGCACTCAGCACATTGTAAATGTTCAAACAAAAGTAAAGGTGGACCGGTAAAAAGAACTTTGAGAGCAACAGGAAATGTTGTTAAAGATACAGGAGAAGTTGTAGCGGCACCGTTTAAAGCTTTATTTGGTGACGACGAAGATGCAAAAGAATCACATCATGTGAAACACAATAATCATAAAGCAAGCAATGAAATACACATTGATCAACTTGAAGAAAATGATATGGCAGAATCAAGTAATGATAGTTTCAGTGCTTATTAATTAAGAATAATATTTGTATAAAAAAAGGCAGCTTTTAACGGCTGCCTTTTTTCTTTCTAAAAACTATCTAGAATTTAATCTTCGATAAGTTCTTTAGAGTGTTTTCTTGTTACTTTTTTCTCAGTCTTAGGTTTCTTTTTCTCAGTTTTTTTACTTAAACATCCTGGTAAAAAAGCTAGTGTTGAAACGCAAAGTAATGCGAAAAATGTTTTGTTCTTCTTCATAGATAAAACTCCCTGTTGTAACAGTTATTTCTTCTTCGTTGTTTTCTTCTTAATAGTTTTTTTCTTAGGAGCTGGCTTCTTAAAAGGGTTTTTTACCAACGCTTCTTTTAATACTTCGTCCATAGTAGACGCGTATACAAGATTAATTCCTAAGTCTTGATCAATATCCTTAAGAACTTCAGAAACATCATCTTTGTTCTCATTTGGAATAATAACCGTTTTAACTTTATGTTGCTTTGCTGCCAATAACTTTTCTTTTATTCCACCAATGGGTAGTACCCGACCACGTAAAGTGATCTCACCTGTCATAGCAAGATGAGGTTTTACTGCATTTTTACTTAACGCAGAAACTAGAGCAGTACACATGGTAATACCGGCTGAAGGACCGTCTTTTGGAACAGAACCTTCTGGTAAATGAATATGAATATCTTTGGTTGAGTGGAAAGTTTTTGGAATACCAAGATCTTGTGCACGAGCACGGATGTAACTCAATGCTGCATGTGCAGATTCCTGCATAACCTCACCAAGCTGACCAGTCAACGTTAAGTTTCCTTTACCCGGCAGAATAGAGATTTCTACTTCTAGAACATCACCACCCAGTTCAGTCCACGCAAGTCCAGTTGCTAGCCCAATGTCTTTTTCGGTTGTTAAAGTTTGTTTTTTGTAGATCGGATTACCAAGCCATTCTATAAGCAGCTCTTTGGTAACAGTGATAGACTTTTGAGTCTTTTTGTCTAGTAGCTTTTGAATAACTTTTCGCATTACTTTAGTAAGTGTTCGTTCTAGTTGACGTACACCTGCTTCTTTTGTGTAGTCTTCAACAACAAGCTTTAAAATGTCATCGGGAAGTTTGCACTGTTGTTTTGTTAAACCATATTCTTTTAAATTTTTTGGTACTAAAAAGTCTTTCGAAATTTGTACTTTTTCCGTGTCAGTGTATCCAGAAAGCTGAATAACTTCCATACGATCGTACAATGGATACGGAATGCTATCCATATGGTTTGCTGTTGTAAGGAACATAACCTGTGAAAGGTCGTATTCAATTTCTAAGAAATGATCAGTAAATGCTTTATTTTGTTCTGGATCTAATACTTCTAATAATGCAGATGCAGGGTCACCATGAATGTCCATAGACATTTTGTCTATTTCATCGAGTAAAATCACTGGATTAACCGTGCTTGCTTTTTTCATAGCCTGAATAATTTTTCCCGGAAGAGCACCTATATAGGTTCTGCGATGTCCACGAATTTCTGCTTCGTCTTTAGTTCCACCGAGTGCAATACGCACAAATTCTCGGCCTAAACTCTCTGCTACAGAACTTGCCAACGATGTTTTACCAACACCGGGAGGTCCCACTAAACAGATGATTGGAGAACGTTCAAAAGATTTAGAGAATTTCTTTGCAGCTAAAAACTCAATAATACGTTCTTTAGGCTTTTTAAGACCAGCATGAAATTTGTTTAAAATTTTCTCTGCTTGCTTTAAGCTAATGCGATCTTTGCTCTTCTTTGACCAAGGCAATGATGCAATCCAGTCGATATAATGACGACTTACCACAGCTTCAGAAGAAAGTGGTGGCATCTGCTCAAGGCGTTTTAATTCTTTTTCTACTTTATCAAGCGCTTCTTGCGTTGGTTTTAATGCTTTAATTTTTTCACGCAACTGAGTGAATTCAGTTTGTTGGTCTTCTCGACCAAGCTCTTTATGAATCGCTTTTATTTGTTCTGTAAGGTAGTATTCGCGTTGATTTTTTTCTACCTGTGTTTGAATTCTGCCACGAATACGTTGTTCGATTTCTAAAATTTCTATTTCTTTTTTCAAAGTAGTAGAGATACGAATCAATCTTTTTTTAAGATCAATCATCTCTAAAATTTCTTGACGTTCATCAAAAGATAAATTCAAGTGCACTGCGGTAGTATCAACAATATAATCAATATCTTCTATAGTTGAACCAAGAGTCATTAAGTCTTGGGGAGCTTTTTCGTTGAGCTTCGCATAAGCAGTATATAATTTTTGGAATGTACGCCACGACGCTTCAAAATCAGCACTTTTCGATTTTGGAGTAGTTTTTAAATCTTCGTAGAGAACGCTCGTAAAGCCTTCCATTTCTTTATGTTCAATGATTCTTGCACGGTTAATACCTTCAACAAGAATTTTGAGTGAGCCATTTGGCATGCGCATAACTTGTAAAATAGTTGAACGTGTACCGTAGTTGTAAAGTGTATCTGGTGCAGGTTGTTCAATATCAGGATCTTTTTGTGCGGTAACAAAAATAGTTTTAGTATCCTTAAGCGCTTCTTCTACAGCCTTAATAGAGGTTTCTCGGCCAACAATAACCGGTAAAATACTCTTTGGTAGAAGCACTACATTCTTAAGAGGCAAAAGAGGAAGAATATGATCTTCTGAACCTGTAACAGGCTCAACAACTTTTTCTGGCGCTATTTGTTCGTTTTGAATATCCATAATAGTAATCCCACATTTGAGCTTAAAATTAAAACAGATGAGCTTATTCTGTGGCAGACCTCTCATAATCTTTTAAGTAAAACTTTAACCCTTGCTTCTATCCTAACAGAGACCTCTCAATTAGTAAATGCGAAAACTGCACTTTCTGACTGGAAATTTTTTTAAAAAAGGCGTATAATCCTTTTTTCTTCCTTTTGTGAATGAAATCTGCTTATTATAAGCAATTCGTGGGACTTATTTCCTACATATACTCTGTATCCAAGTAGGATGCGTATTGTGTGCTCTAGGCTTATTTAAGCTTAAAAGCATACCGGGATTACTTTTTTAAAGAAGGGGTTACTTTAGTGGCCAGTGGCATAATCAATCTTTTGACTTCAGTTTTTAGAGGCTTTGAAAGCCCAGAAGAAAGAAGGAAATTTTCTATCCTAGCGGTTCTTTTTGGCCTTACCATCGGTGTTTATTGGCTTTTTAGGCCACTTAAGGATAGTGTTTTTTTGACAATGGTAGGTAGAGATTATCAACCATGGGCAAAAATCCTGTCTATTTTTGTTACTGCTGGTGCGGTACTGGTCTATTCATATTTGGTAGATAAATATCCTCGGCACAAACTTTTATATGGATATTCGCTTTTCTATGCGGTTCTTTCTATTATATTTGCCTTTTTTATTATTGATCCTCAAGTAGGTTTAGCCAATACAGTAGAAGATCCACACCGTTATATTGGGTGGCTTTTTTATTTATTTGTGGAGAGCTTTGGTTCAACAATGGTTGCATTGTTTTGGTCTTTTGTTGCTGACACAACTACTCCTGAATCTGCACGCAGAGGGTATGCATTGATTGTTTTTGGTGCACAGAGTGGAGGTGTTATTGTGCCTTTGCTTGGTAAGATTGTTATTAACTATAGTTCCTCTGGTTCTGCTATGTTGATTTGTGTGGTGGGTATTTGTTGCATTCCGGCAGTGGTGTATTACTTCATGCATACGGTTTCTCGCAAGCAGCTTAAAGGTTTTGACGGTAGTAAGAATGCCATCGAAAAAGGTAAAAAAAATAAAATAAAATTTTTAGATGGTCTTTATTTGGTAATAAATCGTCCGTATGTTCTCGCCATTTTTACTATGGTAGCGTTTTATGAAGTTGTTATTATTATGATTGATTTTCAATTTAAGTGGTTAGCGAAAGCTGCTTATACAGGCGATGCGCTTACTAACTTTTTTACTACCTATGCGATTTCAATTAATGTAATTGCTGTGTTGAGTGTATTGCTTGGCTCTAAAGGAATTATGCGCAGACTGGGACTTTCGAGAACTTTATTGTTGCTTCCGGTGGTAGTAGGGACAGCTGCAATTATTGTTAATATGAATCCAGTTTTATGGGTTGCATTTAGTGTGATGGTGATGTGTAAAAGTATTAACTATTCACTTAATCAACCAGCAAAAGAGCAGCTTTATATTCCTACTTCGAAAAATACTAAATACAAAGCAAAAGCGTGGATCGACATGTTCGGTATTCGTCTTTCTAAAGGAACCGCTTCTGCTATTAATACGTTGC
This sequence comes from Candidatus Babelota bacterium, assembly GCA_965658655.1. Taxonomy (GTDB): domain Bacteria; phylum Babelota; class Babeliae; order Babelales; family CAIQNR01; genus CBFHTA01. Next base: position 491,023 of record CBFHTA010000001.1, read on the forward strand.
GACCATTGTTGGGTGTTGCAACATTTACCATGTTGAGTCTTGGGCTCTCTGCTGTTTTGATTTTTGTATGGTTTTTTGCCGCAGTATTTTTAGGCAAAGAGCATAGTGCAGCTATCGAGCAAGACCGTATTGTTTGTTAATCTAGAAAGGAGTGTCCATATAGTAAAAGGGTGTGGTAAGAAAAAATTTGAAGTGAATTTTTTACAATAACCAAAATAACATTAAAGAGGTATTTATGTTTAGTGGTATTATTCAGTATTTTTATCCTGATTTAAAAAAAGAAGAGTTGAATAAGTTTGGTCATTTAGCAGTAGCATTCTTGTTTACTGTTGGAACCTACTGGTTGTTGCGTTTAGTTAAAGACGCTGTGGTTTATGAATTAGCTTTCCCTACAGAATTGGGTTGGGCTATTGGGTACGGTGCAACAGTTGTAAGATGGCTTAAAACGCTCTCTCCATTTGTTGTTGTAGGTGCTTTAACTGTTTATACAAGGTTGATTGATGTATTTGAAAAGCAACAACTTTTCTATGTGATTGGAAGTTTCTTTGCAGTTGTTTTTGCAATGATCGCATTAATTCTATTTGGTGCTGATACACTTGGTTTTCAAGCAATTGGTGCTATTCCTTTTGGTAAAGAAGCATTAGCTGGAGCTGGTTGCGTCGGTTACCTTGCGACTGAAGCATTTGGTTCTTTAATGATGGCACTTTTCTGGTCATTTACTGTGAGTAGCTCAACAAGTGATCAAGCAAAACGTGGATTCCCATTTGTTATTGCACTAGGGCAAATTGGTGCAATTATTGGTTCTTCTTTAATGTTATTTAAAGGAAGTTTTCCAACATGGCCCCTTTACTTTGTGGCAATCGCTACAATCTTTGGTTTGATTTTTACTATTAAGAGTCTTGTTGCTTCTGTTCCAGCAGCAGAATTAACAAGTGGAAAAACAGAGAAGAAAAGTAAACCAGATATGCTTGCAGGTCTTAAACTACTTTTGACACAGCCATACTTGATGGGTGTGTTTGTAGTTTCAACATTCTACGAAGTTGCAAAAGTAGTGGTTGATATGCAAATGAAATATCAAGCATCTGTTATCCCTGGATTTAACTTCCCAAGATTCTTAGGAATCTTTGGTGTATGTGTTAATACTCTATCATTTGTAATGGTATTGTTGGGAACTTCATATGCTATGAAAAAATACGGTCTTCGTGTTTGTTTGTTGATTTATCCAATTGTATTTGCTGCTTGCTTGGGTGGTATGTACTTCTTCTACTCAACTGGTCCAGATGCTACAAGTTTAGTATGGGCAACGTTTGCAGCTATGATGCTTATTACAGCAACTTCATATGCAGTTAATAATCCAGTAAAAGAAATGATGTATATTCCAACTTCAAAAGACGCTAAGTTTAAAGCTAAAGGTCTTGTTGATATGGTTGGTGGCCGTGCAGGTAAAATGTCTGGTGCGCAAATTGGTGGTAGCTTAATTGTTCCTGGCAATGTGTCTGCAAGTATTGCAGGTTTAATGACAACAGGAACACTGATTAGTCTTGGTGTTGTTGGCGTATGGGCACTCGTTGCTGTGTATGTTGGTATTAAAAATGCACAGTTGGTTAAAGACGGCGAAATTATCGAGTAAAAAGAACATCGCGTTTTTTATTAAACGTGGTACATTAACATGGACTGAGTAACTTCATTATAAGGAACTAATCCATGTTGCAAACCCTAGCTCAATTGCTGTGGGGAAAATTCAAAAGCAAGAATGAGTGTTTTAAGTTTATTAGACTGGCACTCATTTTTGCTTTTACTATCGGTGTCTACTGGTTAATCAACCCACTTAAAGACACTGTTTTTATAAGTATTGTAGGTAAGCAATGGCTTGCCTACGCAAAAGTCTTTTCTATCTGTTTTCTTTTTCCTCTTTTGATACTCTATGGCAGACTTGTAGATATGTTCAAACGTCACCGTATGTTTTATGTCATCTGTGGCATTTACACTTTGTGTTCGTTGATCTTTGCGTACTTGTTAAGTGACCCTTCTATTGGGCTACCTAATACCGTTGCCAATGGTGGTCGTTTGATAGGTTGGCTCTGGTATGCATTTGTAGAAAGCTTTGGTTCCTTAATTGTTGCATTGTTCTGGTCGTTTGCTTCTGATACTTCTACACCTGATTCGGCAAAGCGTGGTTTTAGTATTATTGCTATGGGCGCTCAATTTGGTGGTGTGCTTGGGCCATTGTTTGGATTATGGGTGTCTCAATTTGCTGGCCCTGTACCTATTATTATTGTGGGTGCCGTTGGTATGTTTAGTATTGGCTGCTTGATTTTCAACTTTATGAAAGTAACGCCATCTTCTGAGTTGGTAGGGTTTCATTCTAATGAACCTACAGCTAGCTATAGAAAGCCAGCACCAGGTTTTTTTGAGGGATTACAGCTCATTGCTGCTCAACCATATTTATTGAGTATAGTGGCCATTGTGAGCTTGTACGAGGTAGTCAGTATTTTCTTAGAATTGCATATGAAAATTATGGCCGCCAATGTTTTGCCAAAAGGTGTTGTAATGCAAGGTTTCTTCTTTAAGTATGCCATTTTTGTTAATGGAGTTGCTTTGACTTGTTTACTCTTGGGAGCAGGGGCTATTGGAAGGGCGCTTGGATTGTCTAGAACGTTATTATTACTACCAACGCTTATGGGTATTGGTATATGTGCTGTGTGGTGGGCTCCTGGGCTGTGGATGTCTCTTGGTGTAATGGTTATTACGAAAGGCCTCAATTACGCCTTAAATCAGCCTGTTAAAGAGCAATTGTATATCCCCACAACGCGTGAGTCTAAGTATAAAGCTAAGGCCTGGATAGACAGTTTTGGGTCTAGATTATCAAAAAGTATAGGCTCCTCTATTCATATGCTCCGTCCTGTGCTACAATCGTTCTTTGTAGTGGTGAGTTCCAGTATTTGTTTTGGACTTATAGGGATATGGATAGCAGCGGCATTGTTTGCAGCGCGATTGCACGACGATGCTGTTGAAAAGGATTACGAAATATGTTGAGTACTAGCGACATATATAGGAAAAATAAGAAAATGCATAAAGCGTTAAGAAATTTGACGCGTAAAATTTTGGCCTTCTAGAAATTCTAGAGGCCTTTTTTTGTTGTGGTGTGTGAGTTGTTATTGATCTATAAAGGGTTATGATGCGCATAGGTATTATGCAAACTTTCAAGGCTTTGTGGGAAATTGAGGAAAAAGAGCAGCTTAAAGCTTTGTTCTTGAGTGGTGCTTTTTTTGCTATTATTTCTGCTTATACGATTATTAAAGAGTTAAAAGACTCTATTTTTATGAACATTGTAGGCGGGAAAGAGGCAGTTCCTTACGCTAAATTATTTATGATTTTTGGTTTAGTGCCATTGGTGCTTCTGTATTCAAAGTTGGTTGATTCGGTGCGCCGATACCAGCTTCTTGCTTATTGTGCATGGGTTTACAGTATCATTGGCTTTTTTTGTGCCATTGTGATTAGTTATGGTGGATTAGGAACAGCAGTTGTTAAACCATATAGTGCCTATTGGTTTTTTGGTTGGTTCTATTATTTCTATATTGAGAGCTTTTCGCCTTTTATTGTCGGAGTATTTTGGGCATTTTTAAACTCAGTTTCTACTCCTGATTCAGCTAAGAAAAACTATGGTATTTTAATTTCCGTATCTAAGCTTGGAGGTATGCTTTCAGCTGGTCTTGCATGGTTCTTGCTTTCTCATTCTGGTCAATGTCATGCTGTTGGTTTAAATGAAACGCGCTTGCATGCTTTGCTGATTGTTATTTCTTCTGTAATTCTACTAGCGGTACCCTTTATTATTAATTTGATGATGAAAATGGTTCCTGGTCAGTATCTTCATGGGTATGAAGCTGCTTATCAGTTTGAAAAAAAGCAAAGTAAGGCTGGAGCTAAAGATACTGGGATTTTTAGTGGTCTGCTTATTCTTTTACGTTATCCTTACGCTTTTGGTATCTTCTGCTCTATCTTCTTTTACGAAGTTTTGAGTGCGATTTTAAGCTATATGCGTTTGGGGGTTGCTCAAAACTCTGCTGCTGACATTTCCGGTGTAAGTTGCTTCTTGTTTAAAATTGTTTTTTATACTCATATGATAGGTTTTGTTATCTCCCTTTTTGGTACTCGAGTATTGATCTCGTATCTGGGAGAACGTTTGTCTTTGATGGTCATGCCTATTGTTATGGGAACCCTTTTAATCTATCTCATGTTTAGCTCTTCTCCTGGAGCTTTAATTGCAGCTTTTGTAGCGCTCAGAGCGATTTACTATGCATTTAATCAGCCGGTAACTGAGGCGCTGTATATTCCAACAGTAAAAGACATGAAGTTTAAATCTAAATCATGGATTGATACGTTCGGTAAAAAGTTTGCTCGGGGAGCTGGGTCGAGCTTTAATATTCTTGCTACCAGTGTTGCAGGTACAGTGACAAGTGGTGTCCATGGAGTATTCTTTGGGGGCATTGTCATTTTATGGTCAGTTGTGTCTTTCATGCTTGGTAGGCGTTATGATAGGGCGATTAAGAAGGGTGAGGTAATAGGAGCAGATGAGCTTGAAGGTTAAGAAAATTGCAAAATTTTCATGATCTGGTAGGCTTATTCGGGTAATTTATAGTAACACTCACGCTCTCAATCAGGGTGGCTTTATGGCCGAGACGTGACAGATAAAACCCTGCAAAAGGTATTTTTTAATGATTAATTTTAGAGATCTCGTTAAAGCTGGTGTACACTTTGGTCATCAATCATCACGTTGGTGTCCGCGCATGGCTCCTTATATTTGGGGACAAAAAAACAGTGTGCATTTGATTAACGTTGCAAAAACTGCAAACCAATTAGAAAAAGCTGCAAAGTTTTTAGAAAATACAATTGGTGAAGGTAAAACAGTTATGTGGATTGGTACTAAGAAACCTGCTCAAGCTGTTGTTAGAGAAGCGGCTACTTCTCTTTCTATGCCGTATGTTACTCATCGTTGGATTGGTGGAACATTAACGAATAATTCTCAAGTAAAAAAATCGATCACTAAGTACTTGCATCTTAAAGATGTAATTTCAAAAACCGACCGTGGTCACTACACTAAAAAAGAATTCAACATGTTCCAAAAGAATGTTGATCGTTTAGAGAAGAACATTGGTGGTATTGTAAAGCTTAACTGGCCAGTTGGTGCTATTGTTGTTGTTGACGTTCGTAAAGAAGCGTCTGCAATTAAAGAAGCAGTTTGCATGGGTATTCCGGTTGTTGCGCTTATCGATACAAATGGTGATCCTCTTGGAATCGATCATGTAGTTCCTGGGAACGATGATTCTCCAAAATCTATTAAGATTCTTATTGATTATTTAGCAGAAGCTGCTCAACGTGGAGTTGAAGTTGCAAAAGCTAAAAAAGCTGAACAGGAAGCTGAAGCTGAACTTCTAAGAGAGAAGAAGCAAGAAGAGCGCAAAGCTGCAGCTGCCAAAAAAGCAGCTCCTGCAAAGCCTTCTGAGAAAAAAGAAGCTACTCCTAAAAAAGTAGAAGCTAAACCGGCAGCAAAAGCGGCTCCTAAAAAAGCAGCTGAAGAGAAGCCTGCGGCTAAAAAAGCAGAAGCTCCAAAGAAATAATTATTTGGAGAGGTGTCTGAGTGGTCGAAGGAGCACGATTGGAAATCGTGTGTACTCGGAAACGGGTACCGAGGGTTCGAATCCCTCTCTCTCCAAAATAAGATTCTAAAAAATAAGTCTCGAGAAATCGGGGCTTATTTTTTTATTCTGCAATAAATAAGTTTTATTAAGATAAATATAATTTTTTTATTGAGTGGTCTTGCTGCACGTATTAAGTGTATTTAGATTTTTTAGTTTTTGATTTGTTATATTATGTAAAGCTATAGGCATTCTTTTTTTTTAGTGTAATCAAGTGTACTTTTGTGATAATGATATCGTTAACAGAAAAAGCTTTTTCGTATTTTATTGAAATAGTCTCTAGTGATGACGATCGATTAAAAGAGAGTAAATAAAAGTAAAAATAAAGATGCCTACTTTGCTATTATTTCTTTATTTAAGTTTGAATGGATAGTGCTTCATCAAAGATTGGATTGTCTAATGGTCTACCTGTTTTTTGTAGCATGCACGTAATATAATGCACAAAGAGTACTCCTTGTTCTTCAATATATCCTTTTACTTTATAGGTTTCGTTGATTGTTAGAACAAGTGGTTTAGTACCTATAACGGGGGGTTCTTTAAGGATATTTTTGTATTCAGGTAATGAAGCATCGTGACTACCTTCAGTGTATTCGGAAGGTAAATTTCTTTCTGGTCGAACACTAATTTCATGCAGAAAAAAAGATTCTTTTTCTGCAAAATTAAGAGATGTGTTTTTACCTGGCTCTAATGCAAGTGTTATAGCGTCTTCATAATCTGTTTTAGCTAGAGGGGTTCTCATTTTCAATAGCATAGAAACTTTACAGGCCATATTGGTAAGAAGATGAAGGGGATGCTCTGGTCGTTTTAAAGGTTTGGGGGCAGATGCTGATAGAATAGTTAGAGTGTAAAAATTAAGAGTAATAAAAAGTAGGAGTAGTTTCATGTTTCTTTTAGGTTAGAATTTTATTGAAAACTATATTTTTAAGGGTACTTCTGCAGGCTTTGTTGCGGTAAACTGGTCTCTCGGGTAAACTAGAGTAATCTGGTCTAAGGGATATTAATTTATAGAAAGTACGGTATGGCAACACAACTCAATCTCGCTCGTAAATGGCGCTCTAAGCAGTTCGATCAAGTAGTCGGGCAAGAGTTGTCTATTCGTATGTTACAAAATAGTTTGTACTTGAATCAAATCTTTCCAGTCTATTTATTTTCTGGTCAACGAGGGTGTGGGAAAACAACTACTGCTCGTATTTTTGCAGCAGCGCTCAACTGTGCAGATTTGCCTGCTTTTAGAAAAGATCCTAAGTCTCATAAAATTCCATGCCTTAACTGTGAGTCGTGCAAAGCAATGGCAACCGGAAGTCATCCAGATTTCATTGAGATTGATGCTGCTTCACATACCGGGGTAGACAATGTCCGCCAGATTATTGATGCTGCATCGTTGCTTCCTGTTATGGGAACTAAGCGTTTATATCTTATTGACGAAGCGCACATGCTTAGTAAAGCAGCGTTCAATGCATTTTTAAAAATTTTAGAAGAACCGCCAGCGTCAGTTGTGTTTATGTTAGCAACAACTGATCCACAAAAGATTATAGAAACGGTTCGTTCTCGTTGCTTTCAGTTGTTTTTTCCTGCTCTTGCTATTGACGCACTGCTTAAGCATTTACAACATGTGTGTACTGCAGAAAATATTCGTGCCGATGAAAATGCACTCAAAGTTATTATTCAAGAAACTGAAGGTTCTGCGCGGGATGCACTTAATCTTTTAGAGCAGGTAAGATTTGCTCATGCACAGGTTTCTAAAGACGCGGTGCTAAAAGTTCTTGGCCATGTGCCAGAGCCGATTCTACTTGATCTTTTTGCTCAACTTACAACCGGTGACCCAGCGCAACTGTTAACATTTTTTGAAGAAAAGAATGTTGCTAATTATACGCCTTTGGCAGTTTGGCAGAAGTTACAGGAACTGATTCGTAGTATTCTGTTTGTAAAGTATGGTGTTGCGCGTCAGGTAATGTTTGAAGATAAAGAGCGCGTTGCTGCTTTTGCCCGTAAATGTTCTTTAGAGCAATTGACAGGTTACTTGCAGCGTGTGTATCAAACGGAAATGTTGTTGCTAAAAACAACTGCGCAGCAGGGCGTTTTGGAAATGATGTTGCTTGGTATGTGTAAACCGGAAGCGGTTACGCAGCAAGTAGTACCCGCTCCAACAGCTGTAACGGCTCAAAAAAAAACAGCAGTTTCCAAACCAACTCCAGTAGCACCAGTTAAAGCGCTTCAAGATGATCGATGGAATGCTTTTATTGCAAAAGTAGAACAATTAAGTGATCCGATGTTAAGTTCAATTTTTAAACAAGCAAAATTTAGAAGTTACGATTTAAAAACTCATGAACTTACCGTTGCTTTTGCGCAAGACACTACGTTTTTTGGAGATTGGTTAAAAGAGACAAAAGCAGCATGGATGAATTTTTTAAAAGAGATTTTTTCAGCGGAGGTGCAATTTAAACCGGTATTTGAGAAGTCGGTTGCACAGGTGAAGTCTGCTCCCTCGATACAAACGCCTTCGGCTTCCAATCGGGATGATTCGAAGATAGGAGGAGCGCTTGCAAAACCGCAGCAACAATCAGGTTCACCCAATAAATTTGTGCGAACACAACCAAAAAGAGCAATGATAGTGAATGTATCGGATAAAGAAAAATGGAAAACGGCAAATAAATTAGTAGATGCCTTTGGTGGCACAGTTGTAGAGGTTGAGGGGGAACATGAAAAAGCGTAATAAAGTTGTAATTATTGGTAGAACCAATGTTGGTAAATCCACACTATTTAATAGACTTTCTACTTCGGTAAAAAGTATGGCGCTTGACTACGAAGGAGTAACACGAGATTTTGTGTTCGATACTGTAGATTGGAAAGGGCGTACTTTTGAAATGATTGATACAGGTGGTATCGATTTTAAAAAAGGTTTGGATTACTTAACCGAAGCGATTCGTGAACGTGCAATTGAGGTGCTAGAGTCGTCTGACGTTGTAATTTTTGTGTTGGACGGAAAAGTGGGAGTAACTTCTGAAGATCAAGCGCTGGCAAAGTTTGTGCACAAACTGGGTAAGCCTACTATTCTTGCAGTTAATAAGATAGACAGTAAGCAAACGGCAGAAAATATTGGTGAGTTTCATCGACTTGGATTTAAAAATGTTCTTGAGATTTCTGCACAACATGGAACTGGTTCTGGAGATTTACTAGATGAGATTCTTTTCCAATTACCTAAAGAAGAGAATGAGAAAGAAGATAAGCCTGAATTTAAAGTAGTATTGCTTGGTAAGCCAAATGTTGGGAAGTCTTCTTTAACTAATTTATTGCTAGATAAAGAACGTTCTTTGGTTGCCGATATTCCTGGTACTACACGAGAGGCGATTACTGATCGTATTAAATTTTATAAAGAGACTATTCAGGTTACAGACACTGCTGGTGTACGGCGTAAAAGTTCGGTAGATGAAAATATTGAAGAGCTCATGGTTAAAAGTTCTTTGGCTGCAGTACGAGATGCAGACATTGTTCTGTTGCTCATTGACGGTAACGAAGCAGAGCTTTCTCAACAAGAGTTAAAGCTTGCTTCATATGTTTTTCAAGAAGGTAAAGCATTAATTATTTTACGTAACAAGCACGATCTGATTGACGATGATAAACAAACCCAATGGGATTTTGAAAAAGAGCCGTACGATTATCTTTTAAAGAAGCTAGAAGTTGTGACTATCTCTTGTAAAACAAGGCATCATGTAGGGAAGATTCTACCACTAATCACCAAAGTGTGGGAACGGTATAACACTCATTTTTCTACCACCCATCTTACTATGTTATGTAAAGGGGCACTTGAGAATAAGCCTTTGTACCATAAAAGGCAGCGACTTAAGCTGCACTCTATTCAGCAGGTTGCAACTGCGCCTCCAACTATTCGATTAAATGTGAATCACACAGAATGGTTTGGAAACAGTCAACTAAGTTTCTTTGAAAATGTTTTGCGTAAAGATGGTGACCTTAAGAGTGTTCCAATTAAGTTTGCCTTGCGAAAAATGTTCTTCTAAATTAGAGATAATAAAAAAGCCTCGATAATACGAGGCTTTTTTACTTGGTTAGTTTTGTATTATCGATGTTTTCTTCTGGAGCCTAAATATCTGCTTGAGATTTTTTAATGTATGTGTTCATTAAGCTTACCAGGTTGTTATAACCTCGGCGTTGAGCAATCTTTAGGGGAGTGGTTTTTGAGTCATCAGAGGATTCTGGTTGCGCACCGTATTCGAGTAAAATTTGGGCAATAGCGTGGTTTCCGGCTCGAGCTGCTGCGTGAAGTGGGGTCCAACCTTCTTTATTTGCTTTGTTTGGTTGAGCACCGTTGTCTAACAGCATGCGGACTAATGTTACGTTGCCAGAACGTGCTGCAACATGAAGCGGTGTCCATCCACCGTTGTCTGTCATGTTCACATCGGCTCCAGTATAGATAAGATACAATGCAAGGTTGTAATGACTATTGCGAATAGCGCACATTAAAACCGTCCAGCCATCGTCTGTTTGTGCATTTACGCTGATTCCATTTTTAATTAATTGTGCAACTTTGTTCTGCTTACCTTCTTTGGCCGCTTCCATAATAGATTGCCACTTGGTGGTAGATGGCCGAGCAATGGGAGATAAGTCATTACGTAATTGTAGGGGGATTAGTGCTTTTAGTTCTTCTCGTAATTGTTTTTGAGGTCTGATTGTTGGGGACTCAAGGCCTTTTACAAAAGCGTGGTTTGTTTGGGCAACTAATAACAAAAGAGCTAAGAACTTCTTCACGATTATCCTTGTATGTATTGTGTGATTGGGAAAGTAATTCTAACTTTTAAATTTTATTTTTTCAAACTTTTGAATTATGGTATCAAAGAACGTAGTAACAATTTAGCAGGGAGATAAAGATGAATGTTAGAATAGCGTTTCGTGGTATGGAGCACTCAGATTCAGTAGAAAATTACGCAAACAAGGAAATGGAAAAACTTACAAAGTTTCTTCATAAAGAACCGGAACCTCTTTCTTTTGATCTAGTTCTTCAGGCTGATAAAAATCATACGCATCATAAAGTTGAATTAAGGTTGAGTGGTAAAAATCTTAATTTAGTGGCCGCTCGAGAAGGAAAAGACCTTTATCAAGAAATTGATCACGTTGTTAAAATCATGGGTAAAGAGCTTCAAAAAAACAAAGAGAAAGCTCTTGATAAACGCAATCATCCCAATACTCCTAAAGATAGCTTCTAAAGTTGTTGTAAGAGTTTGTTTTTCGGTTTAATGTAAAAAATACCCAGAGAGACTCGGCTTTTATTATTGAGTCAATCTGGGTATTTTTTTAGAAATTGTATCGAAGTATTAAGGCAGTATGTCTAGAATACTATCGTTATTGTCTTTACTGTATTTGTTAAGTTCTTTTTCAACTTCATCAATTGGCATGTCATACATTTCACTTTGCCATCTCTTGAGTTCTTGTCCTGAATTAGGATTAACAACTAATAGGTTTGGCGCACCCCATGTATCGTAGCGAGCTTTAAGAGATTTGTATGGTTCCGTTTCACTGTCAGAAGCATCCACCGACAAGATAACGTACTTGTCTTGTAAGATTTTTGTTATCTTAGGGTTTTTTAGAACGGTAGCTGTAATTGCTTTGCAGATTGAACAATATGGTGTCCAGAAATCAATAAACAGCATTTTGTTTTCGTTTTTCGCTTTAGATACAGCAGTGCCATAATTTGTCTGCCAAGACTTTTCAAATGCATTATTTGCTAATTCTGGGTAATACACATTTTGGAATGTTTCGATGGCTAGAAAGACTGTTACAACGAGTGCGATTACTCCAACAATGTTTTGTGTTTTATTGCTGATTCCTGTGGATTTGTATGCAGAAGAGAAGTAATAATAACCAATAACTGCGGAGAACACGGTAAGACCCATTAGAATAATGTACCATGGCAAAATGTTACTTAAGTAGTAAAAGCACATACCAATTAACATAAACCCAAAGACTTTTTGTACTTCGAGCATCCAGCTTCCTGCGCGTGGTAGCAAATTAATAGAGCCAGAGAATGTTCCAATAACAATCAATGGTGTACTGATTCCAATACCAAATGCAAACAAGAGCAAGAAGCCTAAAAATTTGTTTGCCATGGTTGCTACCATTGTCAAGATTAATGCTAATCCTGGAGACAAACAGGGTGAGGAAACAGTACCGCTTGCAAGACCAAATGCAAAGATAGAAAGAGCAGATCCAGATTTTGAAACAGAGCCTTTATTCTGCATAAAACGTGGAATGTACAGTGTATAGAAACCGAACATAGAGAATGCAAAATAGAGTAAGAAGGCAACAATGAAAAGTACAAAAATGGGGTTGACCATAATAGAGCCAAACGCTGCACCAGAGCTTGCTGCAAGAAGTCCCATAATAGAAAATGTTGTTCCGAGCCCCAATGCGTAGCAGCAAGAAAGTAAGAAGTTTCTAAAAACAGAAGTGCTACCTTGGGATTGTAAGATACCTACGGTGATAGGAACCATAGGGTAAATACATGGTGTAAGACTTAATAAAAGTCCTAGTAGGAATGCTAAAAGAATACGCAAGAACCATGAATTAGTATGTGAAATAGTGTCTTTCAGCTCTTCACGATATTTTTTTAAGACTTCCATAAAAGTTTCTCCACCTTTAGGCGAAACTTTTTTTACTTCAGGAGTTTTTTTCTTTTCTTTTGTTTTTGTGGGTTCAGTTACTTTAGAGAGATCGGTCTTTTCTCCTTTTGCCTTAAACTTAATGGCAAAGGTTTCTTCTTTTGGTTTTGGAGATTGGTTAGATGCAAGGGTAACGTGTAATGATGCTTGTACAGGGTCCTCTGTTTTTTTGGTTACTTCTGCACTGATGCAGAAGTTCTCTGCAAATGATTTACACGTTGTCTTTAGATGATGGTCGTAATTATCTTTAGCTGGGTGGTCTGTTTTCCATTTTGAAAGTTTAACATGAGGATTATTACTTGAGAGTGTTATTTTTTTCTCATCTATATGTTCATGTGGATTAAGAATAACGTGGAGGATAACCTCTGTTTTGGTGGGGCTTATTTCTTTTTGTTCAGACGTTATGGTATAAGGTAGAACAAATGAAGGGATTAACAAGGCGAATAAAAGACTCAGCTTTTTTCTCATACGATCTCCAGACAGGGGTAAAAAGTTTGCAAATTATAAACGTTAATTTACACTTACTATACTGTAAATTTCTCAAGAGACAATAATTGGGGCCGTAGCTCAGTTGGTAGAGCGCATGGATGGCATTCATGAGGCCAGCGGTTCGAACCCGCTCGGCTCCACCAGTGTTTTAAGGAGGTGTCATGAATGAAGATCTGTTTCAAATAGCAGCAAAGGCGGTTGTTAAAGATTCAGAAGGACATATTCTTTTGATAAAGATCAGTAATCCTCAAAAAAGATACTGGGATTTGCCCGGTGGTCGCATACAAAAAGAGAGCACCATCGAAGAAACACTTCGTCGAGAAATTGAAGAAGAAACGGGCATTGTAGACATTCAAGACGTAAAACCTCTGACAACTTTTCTAACGCATATTCGTCTGCCAATTAATCAAGACCAAACTTCTGGATTAATTTTTTTTGTATACACATGTCAATTGGCAAAGAAATGTGAAATTGTGCTTTCTGAAGAGCATACAGAATATAAATGGGCTGCCCCAGAAGAAGCAGCCGCATTATTGTCTCGATTTGATATTCCGTTTATTTAGTGAGATTCTTTTGGAGGAGTTCCGGCTTCGTATACAACCTTGCCGTTTTCTTTAACATCTACTCCACCGTGAAATTTAACAACGCCGGTGAAATAACCAACTACACCAAGGGCTACAAGAATAATAATCGCCCACAACCATTTACTCATGGTTTCTCCTTTTAGTTAATAGAAATACTACCGTACTTATGCTTCAATGAGATTTACATTTCCACTTGAAGTGTGAAGTTTAATAGTAACACCATCTACTGTGCCAATGTGACCTTGAATATCACGACGCAAGTTAGCCATTGTTTTTTTGCTAATTTGCATTGGACGTTGTGCAAGAGTGACGGGGTGAGTACTCGTAATTCTTCCTTTTTGCGCTTTTGCGTAGAGTTTGGCAGAGGTTTTCGCAGGAAGTTCTATTTTAATATTTCCACGTCCGCTGACCGCTAATACCTTGTGCTTTTTTTCAAGTTTTTTTGCATGAATGCGAATGTTTCCATGCCGTGTGTTTGCGTGTACAGAGTTGGTAATATTTTTGCAGACAATAGAACCTTTGTAGGTTTGTATTTTTATAGGTTGGTCAGTATTTTTGATTTCAATGTTACCTTGATCGGTATGTGCAAGCGTGATGTGTGCGGTGTGTGGAATTAAAATAGTGTAATCAACGCTACATTTGTGTTGAGAATCTGACTGTACAGTTTTAACAGAAGCACCTTTTTCTGTGTATTTGGTTACAATGTCTGTTCCTGCAATACCCTCAGGAGAGCCTTTTTTGACCGCTTCAACTACTAATTTATTTTGTTTCCAAGTTTTAATAGAAACATTCCCTTTAGTATTTTCTATTCTAAAGGTACTATTAGGAGTGAGTATTTGTTCTTTAGAAACAACCTCGCTGTTGTTGTCCCATAAAGAACGAACAGAATCAAATATTGATGCGTGCATAGTGTATGCTGTACAAAGAGAGAGTAGTAGAAAAAATCGTATTGAGTGTTTCATAATTTATCCTTCTTACCTTAAAGAGGAACTTTAATTTTTATGAAGTCTACAAAAGTTGTAGAAAATATACAAAAAGCCATATCTTATATTTTTACCACATCGCCGCTGATAAAAGCAATTGTTGAACGTCTTGATCAATCTAAAGGACGGGCATTACTTGTGGGTGGTGCTGTGCGTGACTTGGTGCAAGAAAAACCAGCTAAAGATCTCGATATTGAGGTTCATGGGCTTTCTATTGATCAGCTCGAACAAATACTAAAAGAATTTGGGCATGTTCGGCTAGTAGGCAAGGCTTTTGGTGTATTGCGAATTGATGGATTAGATGTTGATTGGTCTATTCCTCGTACCGATTCTTCGGGGAGAAAACCAAAGGTAGCGTTTGACCCTCATATGCCGCTGGAGCAAGCGTTGCGCCGACGAGATTTAACAATTAATGCCATGGCTGTAGATTTGATCACAAGAGAATTACAAGATCCATTCGATGGTTTACGTGATTTAGAAAAAGGAATCTTACGTGTGCCGGATAAACAACTGTTTATTGAAGATCCGCTGCGTTATTTTCGGGTTATGCAGTTTATTGGGCGCTTTCAACTAAAACCTGATCAAGAATTATATGAGCTGGGAAAAACTATGGACTTGCGCGATATTTCTCAAGAACGCATTATTCAGGAATTTGAAAAATTATGCATCAAAGGTACAAAGCCGTCGATGGGTATTCAGTGGTTGCAAGACACGGGCAGACTTAAAGCTTTGTTGCCAGAAATTTACAATACGATTGGTGTTCAGCAAGATCCGGAATGGCACCCAGAAGGTGATGTGTACGAACATTCTAAACAGGCAATGGATGCAGCCGCTCGTTTAGAATACGAAACAGATGAAGATAAAATAACCATGGTGCTTGCAGGGCTCTGTCACGATGTAGGAAAAGTGGTGGCAACTCAAAATATAGATGGTCGAATTAGATCTTTAGGACACGATGTTAAAGGGGTGCCGATTGCATCCACGTTTTTAGATAGAGTAATTAACACACAGAAAATTAAAGACCGTGTTTTAAAGTTGGTGCGCTATCATATGACTCCCGTTGCGTTTGTAAAAAATAATGCAAAAGCGTCGGCTTATAAGCGATTGGCTAAAAAACTTGCGCCAGAAACTAATATTCAAGAATTAACACGTTTGGCATATTGCGATAAATCAGGTAGAAATCCCGACAGACAAGCGCCATTTGAAGTGTGCCCTGAAGAATTAATTGAAGCTTTCTTAGAGGAGGCAAAAAAATATCGTGTTGATCAAACATTTGAACCACCCGTTTTGAAGGGTAAAGACTTACTAGAGCAGGTAAAACCAGGGCCTGACCTTGGAAAGCTTTTGGGAAAAGCCTATACTATTCAAATTGAAGAAGGCATTACTGATAAAGATGAACTGAAAAAACGATTGAAATTATGAAAAAAAAATTCCTGTTTCTTTTCCTTTTTCCTTTATGTACTTATTCTGTGGACTGGTTAACCCTATGTGGGACTCTAAAAAAATTTAGCTTGGACTTTTTAGCGTCAGAAATGTTTACTGAATCAGGAGACCATTGGGGAAAGCTTTCTGAGACAACCTCTCAACTTTCAGAAGAAGAAAAAAGAAAACTCATGGTAACTGCGGCCACTCAAAGACAAGAAGAGGAAAACAATATTCGTAAAAAGCTTGAGGCTTATTTAAGAGAAGAAACGAAACGCCAGCAAAAGGATCCTGAGTATCTTCGTTTGGTAGCTACAGCGCAATTGACTGGAGAAGCTATTCCGAAGATCAATGATTTTGAGATGCAGAATCTTAAGAAAAAATCGCACATTTGTAGCTAAAGATACATAGAAAATGCTCCATAGGCTTATTTATTAGAAAATTGATTTAAAAGTAAAGTAGGTGATAGTTGTGAATATGAAACAATTTCCTCTCATTATGTTTTTAGTGAGTTTAAATGTGCTTAACGCAGTCGGTCCTGCACCGGATAGAAAAACCTTACGAGATGTTTTAGCACACATGTCAGAAAAACAATTACAGCCTGTTGAAAAAGTATGGTTGGGTAACTTTGGAGAATCTGAATATCTTCGTTCTACGCTCGATCTATCTAACGAAGGTATAGAGCAATTAACTCCTGCACCTAGTTCAGATGAATTGAAAGATAGATTTAAAGATGCGAGAGGTTTTGATTTTTCAAATAATAAAATCACAGGTGAAGTTGCACCAGAAACTTTTGCAGGTCTTAAAAATGTTCAAATGATAACACTTAATGGCAATGAAATCACACGTATAACTCCTGATGCTTTTAAAGCAAATAACTCTTTGCAATGGGTTTTTTTTACAAATAATCCTAATATGGATGACGTTACTTTTAAAGATCTTACTCAACTTTGGGGAATTCAGGGAACCGCTAAACGTGTTGATTTAGAAAATGTACCTATGCTTCATGCAGTAACAGTTGATGGTCTTACTAAACTTACAGCGGGAATGTTTGGTAAAAAACTTGGTTTAAAACATGACTGGTGTAAGGATATGACTATTGACCTTTCTAGATGTGATATAGAGGAAGTAGAGGACGATTCTTTTGAAGAAGACAGTTTAAGAGAGAAGACGATTGTTAAAATAGGCGCGGGTAAAATTAATGATCAAGCTCTTATAGCGTTAGCTAGACAGCTTGTCAGTGCAGGTAAAGATAGAAAAACGGTGACTCTTGAAATATCATAAGTTAGTAAGCTAACAAATAAAAAGCCTCGAAGGAATTCGAGGCTTTTTATTTGTTATGCTTAGATATTTTTTAGTAGATTATTATCGTTTTTTCATCGTAAAGTATAATGTTTTTTCGCGACTTTGCCTTTGTAAGTAAAGATTAAAGTAGCTTTTTTCCCTCGAGGAGTTGCTTTAAGCACCTGCACGGTGTAACCATAAAGGGGAGATTTTATGATTTTAATAAATTCCTTATCTTGGCTTGTAATGGTTACGCCAGGAGGTACTGTATATGGTTCTGGTGATTCACCGACACTCGGTAATTGCAAGTGATTATTTTTTACCCAACCAAGCGCGTTTACATGAATTATTGCTGTATTTGATGTGCCATCATTATAGGTAAAAGTTACTTTATGTTTTCCTTCCCGTAAAAAAGTTACATTCACCCCTGGAGACTTTTTATTTGAACCATTGAACATGTTTTGACTGCTTTTTTTAATGCTGTAACTGTTAGGTGTAATGTCTATTTTTTTAATGAGATAATAATTTGGAATGAAAAATTGTTGATTTGGAACAGAGAATTTTTGGTTCATCTGTATAAAAACATTTTGAGGGGTTTCGTAATAAACGTGTCCTTGAATTTCATTGGTCTGATTATTATGGGAAATAACTTTTGCCCTATAGGGTCCTGGTGAAATACCAACGAGACTTAAGCCAGAAGCAGTGAGCCCTTTTTCTATCTGTGCTTTAACATGCTTTTTTCCAGAAATAATCTGTATGCTTTTTGGGTTTCCAAAACTCGTAGGCATTCCAATTGTTATGTTAGTAGGAGGCTTTATTGGTTTAGAAATTCCGTTAAGATTGAGAATTGTAAGACAGAGCGTGTTGATTAATAACATTTTTTTCATAAGATCTCCTTTTTATGAAAAATTAAACGATTTTCTTGATTGTATCATGCTTGAGGAGGACAAAAAAAGAGTCTTGTTTTGTTAGTTTTTTTTTTGTTATTTTTAAGTGTTGTTTTTTATTCATAGGGGTTTTGAGATGAAAAAAATGTTTTATAGTTTTGTTTTTCTTGCTGTATCGACGGTGCCTCTTTTTTCTCGCTATACTTTATCAACTTTGCCGTATGATTATGATGCATTAGAACCAGTTATTAGTGAAGAAATAATGCTTCTTCATCATAAAAAGCATGAACAGGGGTATGTAACAAATCTTAATGCAGCTTTAAGTAAACATCCAAATTTGTTTAAGAAAAGTTTAGATGATCTTTTACAAGATCTTAGTGTTGTTCCAAAAGATATTCGAGATGTTGTTAGAAATCATGGAGGAGGGGTAAAAAACCATCAGGACTTTTGGAAGGTTATGACTGTTCCAGGTAAGCGTAAACCAACGGGTCGTTTATTAAAAAAAATAAAAACAGCATTTGGAAGTTTTAGTAACTTTAAAGCTGCTTTTGAGAAGAAAGCAAAACAGCATTTTGGTAGTGGTTGGGTGTGGCTTTGTATGAATTCTAAAGGACAACTTTTTATTGCTACTACTAAGGATCAAGATACCCCACTGTCTGAAGGGAATTATCCTTTGTTGGGGTTAGATCTTTGGGAACATGCTTATTATTTGAAATATCATAATAAACGTTCGAATTATGTTTCTGCATGGTGGAGTGTAGTTAAATGGAAACAGGTAGAAGCTAACTATAAAGATGCTTTACGTAAAAACAATCTTTAAGATTTTTTTAAAAAATTTTCTTGTAAGAGGTTGTTATTTTTTTTGAGAATACGCTACACTGCAACTTACGTTTAACCGTTATTCATGGAGAAAATAGAATGAAACTCTTTCTCGGAAATTCGCTTTGGCATTTAGTAGCACAAGCCGATAGCATGACCAAGATGGTTCTTGGAGTGTTATTGTTTGCTTCTGTTGTATGCTGGACGATTATTTTATACAAACTTGTACTTCTTAATATTAAACATAAACAACTTAAAACATCACTTAAAAAAGCAAGGAAAGTAACTTCTTTGGAAGCGCTTCTAGATCTTGCAAATGCAAATACCAAAACGTTCCCAGGTCATTTAATTGCAGAACAACTAAACGCAACTAAAGAGATGTTGGAACATAAAAAACTCATTACTTCTGATGACAAAACTGTGCTCGAAGATCAACGCTTTTCAGTTATTGATGATATGGTACACCAAGAAAATTCTTATCTATCTATTCTATCGGTAACGGCTGCTGTTTCACCATTGCTTGGTTTGTTTGGAACCGTGTGGGGTTTAACACATTCATTTATTAGTATCAGTGAAAAACAAGCGGCTGACATTGTTACCATTGCTCCTGGTATTGCAGAAGCGTTATTGACGACACTTGGTGGTTTGATGGTCGCTATTCCTGTTTCTATTATGTACTACTTTTTACGAGAGCAGGTTTCAAGTGTTGAACATCAATTAAATCAGCTTTCTGATAGATTGGCGATTGTGGTACAAAAAGTATTTATAGATGGAAAGGAAACACGTGAAGTCTCGACGATATCGAAGAAAAGGACTGAAGGAACAGTCGTTTCCTGAAATTAGTCTTACACCGTTAATTGATACTGCTCTTACGCTTTTAATCATCTTTATGGTAACTACTCCAATGCTTAAGAAAGAAAACGCATTGCAAGTTGAGTTGCCTAAAGGAAAAATGAAAGAGATTGACGACAGCAAAGAACAAGAGATTACTATTGCAATAGATAAATCTGGTAAATTTTCTTTTAACGATAAGATTATAAAAGAAAAAGAAGTTCTTGAGAAACTTAAAGTGCAGGTGGGCAAAAAGTCTGACCGCACAGTGTTTGTAAAAGCTGACACAGCAGTGCATTACGGTAAAGTGTTGGAGCTGGTAGACAAAATAAAGCATGTGTCAGGAGTGCGGTATGTTGCTTTGGCTACGGCAAAGATTACCTAAAAAAAATCTGTTTCTTTTTAAACTTTCTATTCTTTCTGCGGTAACACATTTTATACTTTGCTTCGGCTTCTTTTTTATGTACAAAGAGTATCATCATTCTCTGTTACTTCAGGTTCATGCAAAGCATAATCCAGATGATGTTAAAGTCCGCTTGTTGCCGCTTTCTGCTAAAAAACCACGTGTACGTGTGGCAAAACGTGCTATAGGTATTGCCAAGAAAAAAGTAGCAAAAAAAACAGTGGTTAAGAAGAAGACTATGCAGCTCGCTCAAGTTGCAAAACCAAAGCCTGTTAAGGTTACTTCAAAGGTTGAGCCTAAGCAAATCGCAAAGAAGGTAGAGAAAAAGACAACGCCAAAAGAAGACCTCAAACCTAAACCAGTAGAAAAGAAAGAAATTAAACCGGTAGAAAAGAAACAAGAAGTAAAAGCAGAACCAGTTAAAGAATCTCCAAAAGTTGAACCTAAGAAAGTAGAATCAAGTAAGCAAATAAAAGAAGAAATAAAAATAGATCCGGTGGAAGAAGTTGAAGAAAATGTGCGGTATGTAACACACAAAGAACTGCGAGGTATAGAGCTTGAAAATGCAGTGCAAGCTGCTGTGCAAGAAGTGTGGAGTCCACCGCTTGGAGTTGATCAGGAAGTGGTGAGTGAAGTTTTAGTGACGGTGGGTTGGGATGGTAAACTGGCAGAAAGTAAAATGTTAAAATTGTCTGATATTGTAATTTACGATGTTGCTGTTCAAGAAGCGCTGGAAGATATTAAGTTTCCACGTCAAATATGGGGCAAGGAGATTAAAATAGCATTCAGACCATAAAGAAAGTAGTAATATGAAGAAGCTTTTATTAATAGCACTTACACTCTTTACACTTAATGCGAAGCCTCTTCGTGTACAAGTTGGTTCAAAGGTTGCTCAAAAAACTAGAATTGCGCTTGTTCCATTGGGAGAAAGTAAAACATTGCTGCAGGCAATTAGTGTTGTTAAAGATGATTTAGAATTCACTCATCAGTTTGACGTAGAGGTTATAAAGCAGGGTGCCGTAGGTTCAAAGCAGGTTGTTAAACAGTTGCATAAAAAGGGCTATCCGGTTGCGATGTTTCTTTCAGAAAAGCCAGAAGAAGAATTTTCTGAAGTGCGTTTATATAATACACGTAAAGCAAAGATGATTAAGGGGTATAAGATTCCTTATGTTGCAACAATGCCTAGAAGTTGGGGACACACTATTGCCGATGCATGTTTACCGATACTTACAGGTAAGGAAGGGTTCTTTTCTAGTAAATTAGCTTTCTATAAAGAAGAGGGTGATAAGAAGCAGATTTGTGTAGCTGATTATAATGGAAAGGTGACTCGTCCATTGGTTCATCTTAAAAGAACTGCCGTTGCGCCACGCTGGAATAATGATTCAGAGAATCCTTTAGTTTTATATTCGGAATATACTCCTGTTAACGTGCGATTAATGTCTACGAACCTCCAAGGTAAAAAACAAGTTGCAGTAAATTTCGATGGTCTCAATATGCTTCCTTCGTTCTCAGAAGATGGTAGCGAAGTGGTAATGTGTTTGTCGCAGAATGAAAACACTCAGATTTATTCTTATGGATACAATAAAAAGAGCGGTGAACCAACTTATACACAGCTAACTCATAATGATGGTAATAATATTTCACCAACTCTTATGGAAAATGGTGATGTTGTTTTCTGTTCAGATTATCAAAGAGGAAAACCTCAAATTTATCGATTAAAGCGTAAGCGGGGGTCCATTAAACGTTTGAGTGTGGGTGGATCTTGTTATAATCCTGCCTATTCTGTCGTTGCTCAAAAAGTGGCTTATTCTCAAATGGTAGAAGGAACAGCACAAATTATGGTGTATGATTTTAAAACTAAAAAAGAGAAACAGGTAACTAAAGGGCACGGGCATAAAATGGAATGCTCATGGTCTCCTTGTGGAAACTATTTGGCATTTTCTTATGAAGCAGGAAAACAAAAAAGAATCGCAGTCCACAGTCTTTTAACGAATAAGAGACGTTATCTTACTTCTGCTACTCAGCGGTGTAGTTTTCCTTCTTGGTCTATCAACTACTCACGCTTTCCGTACAAAGCCTAGGTAAATGGTCGACAGGGCTTGGCCCTTTTTATATACTAAACAACTTGTGGGGAAAATAGGAAGGGACATTCTGGTGCTAAAGCCGCAAATTGACCTAGGGAATTTATGAAAAAACAGAAAAACAGATTTGGATCGGGTGGTCCACGCAATATTCTTATCGTTGTTGTTGTTATGCTACTTAGTTTAGTTATTTTAACCAAATTGGTTGATGACACACGCGATAAAGAAGAGTTTAAATACTCTCAGTTTATGAACCTAGTTGAGGGTAAAAAGGTGAAAAGCGTTGCTATAGATGGTTCTTTGGTTAAAGGTATAACTAAAGATAATAAACGCTTTGAAGTTGTTGCTCCAACAGATCACTCATCATTAGAAATATTACGTAAGAATGGTGTAGAAATTGCACTTGCGAATGCAGCGGTTCAAACTAATATCTGGCATATTTTATTGTTGCTCTCCTTTGTCGTTGGTCTTGTAGGGATTTGGTATTTGTTTAGACAATCTCGTGGCCAAGGTGGTGGTGGCGGTGGAAACATTTTTACTATGGGTAAAAGCCGTGCGAAGATGTTTATGCCTTCTACTATTAAAGAAAAGTTTACAGACGTTGCTGGTGCTAACGAAGCAAAAGAAGAACTTGAAGATGTTGTAGATTTTTTAAAGAACCCAGAAAAATATAAAAAAATTGGTGCAAAGATTACTCGAGGAGCTCTTTTGGTAGGTTCTCCGGGTAATGGTAAAACATTATTAGCGCGTGCAGTTGCAGGTGAAGCTAACTGTCCATTCTTTAGTATTAGTGGTTCAGATTTTATAGAAGTATTTGTAGGTGTAGGTGCATCGCGTGTGCGTGATCTTTTTGCGCAAGCTCGTAAGCATGCTCCAAGCATTATTTTTATCGACGAAATTGATGCAGTTGGTCGTCAGCGTGGAAGCGGGTTAGGTGGAGGTCACGATGAACGTGAACAAACATTAAACCAATTACTTACAGAAATGGACGGATTTGAAACAGCCAAAGAATCTGTTATTGTTCTTGCGGCAACTAATAGACCAGATGTATTAGACAGCGCACTGTTGCGTCCTGGTCGATTCGATCGACGCGTTGAAGTGCCTTATCCAGATTTAATTAGCCGTGAGCAAATTTTAAAAGTACATGCTAGAAATGTAAAAGTAGATCCAGATCTTGATCTTAAAAAAGTGGCACGTGGAACTCCTGGATTCTCTGGTGCAGATCTTGCAAACTTAATAAATGAAGCTGCAATTATAGCTTCTAAAGGTGATGAGCAAAAAGTCACTATGAACGATATTGAAGAAGCGCGAGATAAAGTACTTCTTGGTAAAGAGATTAAAACTATGGTGCTTTCAGAAGAAGAGCGTCGCATGACTTCGTTCCATGAATCAGGACATGCGCTTGTACGGCTCTTGCTGCCAGAAGTTTCTGATCCACTTCATAAAGTAACGATTGTTCCTCGTGGTCGTGCGCTTGGGGTAACACATTCATTGCCTGAACGAGAAAAGTATTCAACAACTAAAGAAGAAATGTTGGCGACTATTAAGTCTGCTTTGGGTGGGCGAATTGCCGAAGACATAGTGTTTAATAAAGTTTCTACTGGAGCGTATAGCGATTTTCAAGCAGCAACGAGTATTGCGCGCGACATGGTCTGTCGTTACGGTATGTCAGATAAACTTGGTCCTATTGTGTACTCTCAACAACAGGGTGATTTTGTTTATTCTCAAGAAACAGCACATAAGATTGATGAAGAAGTTCGTCGTATCATTGAAGAATGCGAAAAAGAAGCTACACAATTATTGAATGATAATCGAGACAAGTTGGATAAGCTTGCTGAGACATTGCTTGAAAAAGAAACAATGTATGCAGGTGAAATTTACACATTGCTTGATATTGAATCTCGTGAAGACCATAAGCTAACTTAATGAATCTTAAAGATATACAGCCAGCAGTTGAACAGGCGGTAAAAGAATCTGGAAAGATACTTTTATCTTACTTTAATACTTCTTTAGAAAAATATCATAAAGTAGATGGTAGCTATGCTACTGATGCAGATGTAGCAAGTGAACAATACTTGCTAAAAGCTTTGGGTAAGATTATGCCAGAAGCAGGTTTTTACGCCGAAGAGTCTGGTGTTTCTAATTCGAGTGAATATATGTGGGTTATTGACCCATTAGATGGTACCACTAACTTTGCTCAAGGGATCCCTTATTTTTGTGTGTCGGTAGCTTTAACTCGTAACGATGAGCGAGTTTTAGGGGTTATCTATCAACCAACTACAAAAGAACTTTTTTTGGCCATTAAAGGCTTGGGGGTTACTTTAAACGGTAAAGCTATACAAGTTTCTGAGCAAAAAGACTTCTCTAAAGCAGTTATTGGTTGTTCTCTAACTCATACGGTTGATTATAGGTTTTACAATATGATCACTGAGCTTGAGCCTAAAATTTATTCCGTACGTTTAATGGGAGCTTCGGCACTTGATATGGCTTATTGTGCAGTAGGAAGACTCGACGGAGCCTTTTTTGGGCAATTGTGCTGGTGGGATATTGCAGCTGGTTCTCTTATAATAGAAGAGGCTGGAGGTAAGGTATCTACTCGTGATCAACAGATTCTTACTAACCAAGCACGCTCTCTAATAGCCGGCCCTGAGCTTATTTATAGAGGATTATGCTCTGTAATAAAGTCTTAGATTTGGGATTGCTAAAAAGGTCGAATCTGGTATACTGTTAGCTTAAATCCTCCCATTATCATAAGTTACATACATTGGTATGAGCATGAAAGGATAATAATTATGTCTAGAATATGTTTTGTTTGTGGCAAGGGGCCACAAGTTGCGAACTGGTCTAGTAAAGCAAATAATAAAGTAAAACGCTGGGTGTACCCAAACGTACACAAGATGCGTTTTGTATTGGCTAGCGATTGCAAGAAAAAAGTGCATAACTCAAAAGTTTGTACTAAATGTGTCAAAGCTGATAAGGTTCAAAAAGTTATATAGGGTCAAGTTTATATGGCAAATATTAAGTCATCAAAAAAACGTGCTCGCCAAATGCTTGGCAGAAGACAAAAAAATCTAGCACGTACATCTGCGATTAAAACTGTAGTAAAAAAAGTTATGGATGCAATTAAAGCAAAAGATCATGCTGCATCAGTTACTTTATTTAAAGATGCAGAAGCGCAAATGTCTCGTGCAAAAGGTAAGAAAGTAATGCATGCTAAAACAGCTTCTCGTAAGATTAGTCGTTTAGCAAAAAAGGTTGCGGCTCTTTCAAAAGAAGCTAAACCTGCAGCTGCTAAAAAAGCTGCTCCAAAAAAGAAAGCAGCAGAAGCTGCTAAGTAAGAAAAATTTTTAGACGCGTTGATTTCTTTCTTCGCGTCTTTTTTTCTTTTCTCTTAATTCCTTTCATATTCGTCAATAGCTCTGGGTTAGAGAGTTTTGATTTTAATTTAAAAATATTCTATAAGTAGGGAGCGATTTTTCGATTTTCCTTATAGAAAGGTTTTTTAAATGAAAGAAAAATTTCCTCTAATAATATTGTTATGTTGTTCTATGAATATTTCTTATTCAGCAAGTGTCCCAGTTTCTATTCTTGCAAAAATAGGAGTATCATTTGGGCCGGCCGGGCAAGTAGGAGCTTTTTTTGGTCCAGTAACTTTTGTAGGTGGGTTAGCTCTTGGTAGTTTTGTAACATTATTGAAAGGGAAAAAGAGTGTTAATAATGCACAAGCTCCAGGAGTGCCGACAGTACAAGACGGGTTTGTTCCTCCAAAGAGGTGGGACGGAAAAAAACATAGACATCCGATTAATGGAAAAGTTGGCTATCCTGATAAAAAAGGTAATATATGGGTTCCTACAGGTCCTGGTCCCCTTGCGCATGGAGGTCCGCATTGGGATGTGCAGACTCCTGATGGAAGAGCTAAAAATGTTTATCCTGGTGGAAAGGTAAGATAAGTGAATACTACTACTCTCATTTGTAAAGATATATTTTTTTATTCTGACTTAGACGAAGCAGTTTTTTTTGAATGGATTAAAAAAATTCCTTCTATTCAAGATTGTAAAGGTGTGGCAGATGAACTTCATTTAGATGTTCAGATAGGTATGAGTGATCATGCATTACGAAACCTTATTGCACTTTTTTCTCGTTATGCAATTGAGATGAATGATTTGAAGCAATTTGTAACGGATGAGAATAGGCAATGGTTTCAGAATGAAAAAGCGTACTGGTATTCGAATATTTTTCAGTAAAAAAGTTTTTAGACGCGTTGATTTTTTTCTTCGCGTCTTTTTTTCTTCTCTCTTAATTCCATTAATTCTTGATAATTCTTTAAAAACTCTCTTCCAATTAACATGGGCAACTTCGCATTTCCTGTATTCTCAGTAAGAACCACTAGGGTTAGGGGTGGGGACCCTCTAAAAGAAAAATTTCCTGCAAACCAACCATGTTCTAAGAACGCTTCACCTTGCTTTCTTTTACTGAGGCCACTTGTTTGAGCAGTACTCGTTTTTGCTCTAATAATAAAGTCATCTAATGTATTAAACATTCGTGCAGTGCCTTTGGTTACAACGGCGTGCATAGTTTGTCGTAAAAAAGCGCGTGTTTCGTATTTAATCTTTAAAGGTTCATATTGAGGGGTGCTGCTTTCTATTAATCTTGTGGAAACAAGGTATCCTGTTTCTATAGAACCTATCATGCGGGCGATTTGTAAGGGTGTGGTGAGTAAAAAACTTTGGCCGATAGAGGCTGATAATGTTTCTCCGAGCCACCATCTTTCTCCTTTAGTTTCTTGTTTCCATTCACGGGTGGGGACTAAACCGGTCCGTTCAGAAAGTACGTTGCTCGTTGCTTTTCCAAATCCGAAGATCTGTGCGTATTTTGCGAGCACGTCAATATCGAGTTTTTTTGCAATTTCATAAAATAAAATATTACATGAATTGGCAACCGCTTGTTTTGTGGTTAATTCTCCATGTCCATAAATACGAGCACATCTAAATTTACGTTTAGCGAGTGTAACATATCCTTTGCAGTCCCATGTTGAATAGGGGTCTATAATGCCAGTTTCAATAGCTGCGCTGAGTGTGACTAGTTTGAAAATCGAGCCAGGTGGATAGCTTGCATTACAAAAACGATTTAAGAATGGTTTTTGCGCTTGTAGTTCTTGCCATTGATCAGGATTAAGTGGGTTCATGAACACATTAGGGTCAAACG
The DNA here is from genome assembly GCA_965658655.1 of Candidatus Babelota bacterium. Lineage (GTDB taxonomy): Bacteria > Babelota > Babeliae > Babelales > CAIQNR01 > CBFHTA01. Next base: position 518,378 of record CBFHTA010000001.1, read on the forward strand.
TTGGACGAGAAAGAACCACTCGCAAGCTGCCGTCACGTGGGTCCATTAAAATTAATGTTCCAGTTCGATCTTCAGGAAAAGTTCTTTCAGCAATTCGTTGTAGAGATAAATCAAGCGTAGTGGTAATATCTTTGCCGCTTAAAGTCTCTTCTGTTTCGTATTCGGCTAGATGGGTTCCTACCGAATTTATAATTCGGAGTAATGAGCCTTTTTTTCCACGCAGCTGTTCCTCGAATAATCTCTCGAGTCCCATACGGCCTTCATAGGAAGGTCCTAGGTGCCCCAGGTAACCTAATACATGGCTAGCAATAGATTTGTAGGGGTACAGTCTTTTGAACTTGGTTTCGATACTGATATTTTTTTCGTCAGAGAAAAGTTCCGCAATTTTGCTTAGCTGTTCAAAAGAAACATCAGTAGCAAGTAAGTGTTTTTTAAAGTGCTTTTCGGTATGGGTAATAAGAGATTGTTTTTCAGTGAAATCTTTTTTGGTTACTATGCCTAGTTGCTTTATAATGTTTAGTTGTTCTTGTGTTAATTTCTTTTGCCCTGTTCCTTGCCAATAGACAGCTGTGATAGGTTTATTAGTCGCCAGTATATTGCCTCTACAGTCAAGTATATTGCCTCGCAACGATAATAAGTTTTCGGTCCGAGTAAAATTCTTTTTGCTTTGCTCAAAGAGTGTTTTGCCTTGATTGATCTGTAAATAAAAAAGACGGCCAACAATAATACACAAGGCCAATGTACACACTTTAAGTAAAAATAGGTTCTTTGATTCAAATGTTCTTTGGGCCGGAATCATTCAGTGTCTGTCATATCATTAAAAGGATGGAGGGTATCGCACATTTCTGCCAGCTGTGCAGAGGTAACATGAGTATATTTTTCTGTACTCGCTAAACTTTGATGCCCCAATAATTCTTGCACTACACGTAAGTCAGTTCCTTGATTAAGCATATGTGTTGCAAAAGAGTGACGTAATTTGTGAGGTGTTACTTTTTTACCACCTTTTAAGAATTTTCTAAACATTTCTATGATGCGCTGTACAGAGCGAACATCGAGAGGTCCTGTTCGATAATTAACGAAAAGTTTTTCGTTCAAATTCAATGGTTTCGGACGTTCTTTTTTTAAATATTCTTTAATACGCTTTTGTGCTTTGCTTCCAAAGAGAACCATCCGCTCTTTGCGGCCTTTACCAGTGATTTTAATTACTTTGTTTTCAATGTCTAAGTTACCCATGGTAATACTGCATAGCTCAGAACACCGCATTCCGCTTGCATATAAAAGTTCAAAAATAGTTTTATCTCGAATCGGTTTTTTTGACGGTAATTCAGAATCTTTCACTGTATCGAGCAGATAAAAAACTTCGTCAACACTTAAGTAAACGGGAAGTTTTTTGTCTACACGAGGGCGTTTGAGTTTGAATGAAACGTCGAGACCTACAGATCGTAAGAAACGTTCAAATGATTTAAAACACGAAATTTTTCGAGCTACCGAACTGGTATCTATTTTCTTGTAAAAAAGGCTTACAAAGTAGCGTTCAAGTGCTCGCCTTAAAACTTCTTGCTTTTTGTCGTTATTGTTGATTTGGAGCCAGAATTGGTTGAATAACTTGAGGTCGCTTTCATACGATCTTTGAGTGTTTGTACTTAGGTTTTTTTCTACCTTTATATAGGCTAGAAAGTCTTTTTTATACTTTTCAAATGTTTTAATATTCATTACATTCCTTGAGCTTATTTAAGCTCAGAGTACTGAATGAGAGTTATAAGTGCAACTGTTATGATTTATAGACTTATTTAAGCTTATAAATTACAAGCAGACCCTGTTGACTAATAGAGATTATTTGAGTAAATTATTCTTACAATAAACTTTAATAGAGAGGTTGTGATGAATAAAGTATGGATGTTTGGATTACTTTTTATTTCAATAGGGCAATTGAATGGAATGGAGACTGGTTTCAATGTACTACCATTAGAAGGTCTGATAGATAAAGATGGGGCGATGTTTGGCTTAGATATGTTGAATGAAGAGGATGCATCTCAGATTTTAACTGCGTTGGCTTCTTTTCAAGAAGTAGAGATACCTCACACTCAGCAAAGTAGTGAACAATCTTTGGTTGTAGGGGCAGTAAGTACAGCATCAGATAAAAAGCGTAAAAGAACTCACACAGAGGAAGGATCTTATGTATGTGGAATTTGTCATAAAGGTTTTAAGAAAAAGTGTAATTTAAAAACACATATAAGAGTTCATACGGGGGAAAAACCTTTTGTATGTGAGATTTGTGATAAAAGTTTTACGGAAAAGAGTAGTTTAAAAACACATATAAGAATTCATACAGGGGAAAAACCTTTTGTATGTGAAATTTGTGATACAGGTTTTACGCAATCTAGTAATTTAAAAAAACATGAAAGAATCCATACAGGGGAAAGGCCTTATAGGTGTGAAATTTGTGATACAGGTTTTACGGAAAAGAGTGGTTTAACAATGCATATAAGAGTTCATACAGGTGAGAGACCTTATGAGTGTGAAATTTGTCATAGAAGTTTTAAGCAATTTGGTAATTTATCAAGACATAAAAAAGTACATGAAAAATAAATAGGTAATAAGGAGGTTATAATGAATAAAGTATGGAT